>DAIOID010000080.1:0-13765 GCA_036744355.1 Brevundimonas sp. | reverse complement strand
GGCCAGAACCTGACCATCGACGGGGGCGAGACCCTGATCGGCCGAGGCCGCGACGTGGCCTTCGACGGGATTCCGCTTCCTTGAGACTGGGCCTGACGCCGGTCTCGGACCCGCCTTTACTTCGCCGCCGTCAGGGTGTTGATGCGCGAACCCTTCGCGGCGCCTATATGGGGCGACTGCGTTTTCGGAACCCTTGCCCCTGATGCCTGCCGTCCAGTTCACCCGCCGCTTCTCGATGGCGCACCGGCTGATCGCCGATGCGGGGTCGAAGTGCGCCGTGCCGCACGGGCACAACGAGTTCGTCAAGGTGACGCTGGAGCCGACCGCCGAGATCGTCTTCGGCCAGACGAACCACGCCGCCTCGTTCGAGAACCTGAAGCGGCGCTGGCACGGCTTTGTCGACCGCAGTCTGGACCATGCCTTCCAGCTGAACCGCGCCGACCCTCTGCTGGCCTGGTTCCAGAGCCATGAGCCGCAGCGGCTGAACCAGGTCCTGACCATTGACGGCGACCCCACGACCGAGGCCCTGGTCATCGCCCTGTGGCGCAAGCTGGAAGCCATTCTGGCCGCCGAGGGCCTGCCCTTCCGACTGGCCGAACTGGCCATCGAGGAGACGCCGACCAATACCGTCCTGACGCGCGGCCTGACCGAGGCTGAACGGGCGTGGAAGCTGGGCGACTGGTGCGACCGGGCCGATTTCAGCATCAATGACCTTCTGCCGCCGGAGACCTGGTCGTGAGCGCCGTTGTCACCCCCTTGCCATCCGTCGAGCCGCGCCGTCTGGGCCTGACCGTGCTGGTGCGCGGTCTGGAGGTTCAGGCCGCCATCGGCGTCCACGCCCACGAGCATGGCCGGCTGCAGCCCCTGTTCGTGGACGTCGAGCTGGACCTGGGCGCCGCCCCGATCCGCACACTGTCCGATACCCTGGACTATGAGGGCGTGGCCCGCATCGCCCGCGATCTGGCGGCGGGCGAGCACATCGCCCTGGTCGAGACCTTCGCCGAGCGCGTCGCCCTGGCCTGTCTGAACGATCCTCGCGTTTTGGCGGTCAAGGTGCGGGTGGAAAAGCCCGGCGCCATTCCTGGCGCGGCGGCGGCGGGCTGCGAAGTCGCCTATTCGCGCTGAGGCCGGTTGCGCGGGGCGTTGCGTCCCGCCATTGTCCCGCCTCGTTCAAGAGGTTCCGATGGTCCAGTCCGGCGATTACAGCAACAGCGCGGCCTCGTCCGACCAGGCAGGCGACCTGACCAGCCTCTATGTCGGCTACGCCCTGATCCTGTTCGCCGTGCCGACCTTCGGCGTGGCGGCCGCGATCGGCCTGCTGCGGGTCTGGCGCAAGGCGCCGCCGGCCGATCCGGTGGCGCGCAGCCATTTCATCTTCCAGCAGCGGACGCTGACGGCCGCCGTCGCCGCCATCGTCGGCGGGGTGGTGCTGATCCTGATCAACGTGGGCGTCTTCGTCCTGTTCGTCATGGCGGTGTGGACCATCGTGCGCGGCGCCCTGGGCCTGAAGGACCTGCTGGAAGGCCGCGCCATCCGCCATCCCAATCGTCTGTTCTACTGAGAAAGGCGCGGCCATGACCGATCAGAACCTGGAGGCGCGTGGCGCCGGGCGCGACGGCGCGGTGGTGGCCTGGATCCTCTATATCCTGTCGATCCCCAGCGCGAACGTGCTGGTGCTGGTCGGACTGGTGCTGGCCTATGCCAATCGCGGCAGCGCGACGGGGCTGGCGGCCCAGCACGTCGAGGCGCAGATCAGCCTGTTCTGGTCGGTCTTCTGGGTCACCATCGTGCTGTGGGGGCTGATCGCGGTTAGCGCCGTGGCCTCGGTCTTCCTGATCGGCATTCCTTTCCTGATCCTGTTCGGGCTTCTTTTGCTGCTGGTGTCGATCTGGTTCACGGTCAAAAGCGTTCTGGGTCTGCTGGCCCTGCTGAACGACCGGCCGGCCTGATCTGAGGAGCCTTCCGTGACCGCCTTCCGCGACCAGCCCGCCGACCGCCGCTTCCAGCAGGAGTTCGCCGACGCCGACGGGAACGAGCATCCGGTCTGGGCCGAGTACGCCATCCGCGGACACGCCCGCGTCATTCTGCACGTCGAGGCCCACCCGGCCCTGCGCGGCCACGGCGCGGCGGGCCAGTTCATGCAGGCCCTGGCCGAGCACGCCCGCGCCGAGAAGCTGACCCTGATCCCGCACTGCAGCTACGCGGTGGCGTGGCTCAAACGCCATCCTGAGTTTTCCGACATCGTCGGCTGAGGCCGTCCCTCTGACGTCATCCCGGAAGCGGCGCAGCCGCTGTCCGGGACCGCAGGAAGCGCTGACGGCGGCGTCTTCGGCGGTCCCGGCTCTCCGCTTCGCTTCGGCCGGGATGACGAGGAATGCAAAGGGCTGCGCGAAGCGCCGAGGCCGCGTCGGGTCGAGAAGGCGGAGCCTTCTGACCGCGGCCTACAGCGTCATGGATGGCTCTTGGCGATGATGGCCTTCATGGTTTCGGCCTTGACCGGCAGGTCCTGGCCGAGGCGGTGAGCCAGTTCGCGGGCGCCGACGGGGTAGGCGTCGCCGCCCTCGGCGATCTCCTTGGCCATGTCGGCGGCCTTCAGCAGAACCTCTTCCAGCGCCTCGACCTGCTCAAGCGCCAGGGCGCGCGCCTCAGCTTGCAGGCGCTTGACCCGTTCGGCGGTGGTTTCTGGCGCACGCATCAGGTCATAGACCTCGGCCTCGGGGGAGGTGACCACCCGCAGGTTGGGACGGTCGTCGGATTCTGGACTGTTCGATTTCGACATGATGCACCCTTCGACACGATAATGCCGCAATTTCTGCGCCGTTCCCTGACTCATCTGAGGGAGGCGCGGAGTTTTGCGCCCCTGTGGCGCCCAAGCCGCAGGCCTCGGGGGCGGTCGCGCAAAAGATCGGCTTAGCGCCCGATCCCCTTACCGCCCTTTCCTGAACGCCTCCGCTTTCTCGGCTGCGGCTTCCTTGCGCCAACGCTTAGGGGCTGACTTGTCGACTTCCTCGCCGGCGCCGGTGAGGGCTTCGTTGGCGAATTCGAGGTCGAGGAGCTTCATGCGCTTGATCTCGTCGCGGAGGCGGGCGGCTTCCTCGAACTCGAGGTTGGCGGCGGCCTCGCGCATGCGGCCTTCGAGGTCCTTGAGGGCGGCCTGGAAGTTGGAGCCGAGGAAGGGCTTGGCGGCTTCGGCGACGCCGGGGCGGGTCAGCTGGTCCAAGTCGCGCGACTCGTAGGGGCTGTCGAGGATGTCCTTGATGTCGCGCTTGACGCTTTCGGGCGTGATGCCGTGCTCGAGGTTGTAGGCCTGCTGCTTCTCGCGGCGGCGGTTGGTCTCGGCGATGGCGCGCTCCATCGAGCCGGTCATCTTGTCCGCGTAGAGGATGACGCGACCGTCGACGTTGCGGGCGGCGCGGCCAATGGTCTGGATCAGGGAGGTTTCCGAACGCAGGAAGCCCTCCTTGTCGGCGTCGAGGATGGCGACCAGGCCGCACTCGGGGATGTCGAGGCCCTCGCGCAGCAGGTTGATGCCGATCAGGACGTCGAAGGCACCGAGCCGCAGGTCGCGCAGGATCTCGATGCGTTCCAGGGTGTCGACGTCGGAGTGCATGTAGCGGACCTTCACGCCCTGCTCATGCATGTATTCGGTCAGGTCCTCGGCCATCTTCTTGGTCAGGGTGGTGACCAGGGAGCGGTAGCCGTTGCGGGTGGTCGCCTTGACCTCGTCGATGACGTCGTCGACCTGGTTGCGGGTGGCGCCGGAGACGGGGCGGATCTCGACCGGGGGGTCGATCAGGCCGGTGGGGCGGATGACCTGTTCCACGAAGACGCCGCCGGTGCGCTCCAGTTCCCAGGCGCCGGGGGTGGCCGAGACGTGGACCGTCTGGGGCCGCATGGCGTCCCATTCCTCGAACTTGAGCGGGCGGTTGTCGATGGCGGAGGGCAGGCGGAAGCCGTACTCGGCCAGGGTGGATTTACGGCTGTAGTCGCCTTTGAACATGGCGCCGATCTGGCCCACGGTGACGTGGCTTTCGTCGACGAACAGCAGGGCGTTGTCGGGGATGTATTCGAAGAAGGTGGGCGGCGGCTCGCCCGGCGCGCGGCCCGTCAGCCAGCGGGAATAGTTCTCGATGCCGGCGCAGGAGCCGGTGGCCTCCATCATCTCCAGATCGAAGCGGACGCGCTGTTCGAGGCGCTGGGCCTCCAGCAGCTTGCCGTTCTCGTTCATCCAGGCGAGCGTCTCCTTCAGCTCCTCCTTGATGCCGGTGATGGCCTGGTTCAGCGACGGGCGCGGGGTGACGTAGTGGCTGGCGGCGTAAACGGTGACCTCGTCCAGCTCGGCGGTCTTCTTGCCGGTCAGGGGGTCGAACTCCTGGATGGATTCCAGCTCGTCGCCGAACAGCTGGATGCGCCAGGCGCGGTCCTCCATGTGGACGGGGAAGATCTCCAGCACGTCGCCGCGCTTGCGGAACATGCCGCGTTCGAAATTCAGGTCGTTGCGCTTGTACTGCAGGGCGATGAGGTCGGCGCGCAGCTTGGCCTCGTCGATCGTGTCGCCGACCTTCAGGGTGAAGGTCATGGCGGTGTAGGTCTCGACCGAGCCGATGCCGTAGATGCAGCTGACGGAGGCGACCACGATGACGTCGTCGCGCTCCAGGATCGCGCGGGTGGCCGCGTGGCGCATCCGGTCGATCTGCTCGTTAATCGAGCTGTCCTTCTCGATGTAGGTGTCGGTGCGCGGGACGTAGGCCTCGGGCTGGTAGTAGTCGTAGTAGCTGACGAAATACTCGACCGCGTTGTCGGGGAAGAAGGCCTTGAACTCGGAATAGAGCTGGGCGGCCAGGGTCTTGTTGTGGGCCAGGATCAGGGCCGGGCGCTGGGTCTGCTCGATGACCTTGGCCATGGTGAAGGTCTTGCCCGAGCCGGTGACGCCCAGCAGGACCTGATCGCGCTCGCCGGCCTCGGCCATGGCCGACAGTTCGGCGATGGCGGCGGGCTGGTCGCCGGCGGGGGTGTATTTCGTCTCCAGCCGGAAGCGGCCGCCCTTCCTGGCGCCCTCGCGCGAGGGGCGGTGCGGGACCCAGTCGGCCGGGGCGGCGGGCGGTATCTCCGGCGTCAGGCGCGGGCCGGCGACGGGGGCGAACATGGGCATGGCCTTGCCGCCGCGGCCGCGCGGACCGTCCTGGACGAAGGGCGCGGCCATCTCCTGCATCCCTGCGCTCTGGCCGGGCACGTGGACGGGCTTGATGGGCGGTGTCGAAGGAGAACGGGCCATGAACGTCAAGGTAGTGCGCGCGGACGTTTGACGCCATAGGCGGCCGATTGTGGCCAGGGGAGGGGCGCGAACGCGACTTCGCCCTGATGCAGCTCAAGCTTTGCCTTAGTCGAGCCGAATAGCGTCACAATACGGGCAATATTTGGCTAAATGTCGCCATAAATGGACTAATTGTGGTTCAAACCGGGTTCATTGGCGTCAAAAATGACGCGCTTTTTCGCCTAACGTCGCTTTATAGCAATATTTTGGTTGCTCCATTGTGTCCGGTTGCATAGCCATCGACCAACCAAGAAACGTAGAGTCGAACATTGGTATCCGAAACAGCGTTCTCGTAACGCTGTGTCAGTTATTAAATATTCACAGGTACACAGAGGCATATGAGCACTCGTAAAGACTACCTGCTGGGCACGACGATGGTGGCTGGTGCCGCCGCACTGTCGCTGACCCTGCTCGTTCCGGGAGCCGCGTTCGCTCAGGACGCAACGAATACCCAGGAAGCGGCGTCGACCGTTGATGAAGTCGTCGTCGTCGGCTCGCGCATCCGTCGCGACAATTTCAACGCCCCGTCGCCGACCCAGGTCGTGACGCGTGAAGAAGCCACCCTGCAAGGCTTCGCCTCGACCACGGAAGCCCTGCAGAGCACGGCCGTTACGGGCGGCACCTCGCAGATCAACAGCTCCTACGGCGGCTACGTCACCGACGGCGGCCCCGGCGCCAACACCATCGGCCTGCGCGGAATGGGCCCGAGCCGCACCCTGGTGCTGCTGAACGGCCGTCGCGTCTCTCCGGCCGGCTCGCGCGGTTCGGTCGGCTCGGCTGACCTGAACGTCCTGCCGACCGCCATGATCGACCGCGTCGAAGTCCTGCGCGACGGCGCTTCGTCGGTTTACGGCTCGGACGCCGTGGCCGGCGTGGTCAACATCCAGACCCGCAAGAACTTCGAAGGTCTGTCGCTGGAAGCCCAGCGCAACGAGGCCCTGGAAGCTAATGGCGCCGGCGGTTCGACCCGCTTCTCGCTGACGGCCGGCGCACGCGGCGACCGCTGGCGAGCCGCCGGTTCGATCGAGCGCTATGAGCGCGACGAGCTGACCCTGCGCGACCGTGCCTTCACGCGCTGCCAGACGGACGGCTATATCGACCGCACGACGGGCGGCAGCCTGGACTACGTCGATCCGATCACCGGCCAGCCCAAGTGCTATCCGATCACGGACACCGGCTCGAACGGTTCGACGATCAACACTGTCAGCATCGGCGTTGAAGGCGCGATGGACAAGTACGGGCGCCGCACCTTCGTCGGTGTCAACGGCGTGGGCGCAGCAGGCTCGGTCGGCAACACCTTCAACCGCTGGCGTCCGAACTCGGCCGTCGACTCGGGCGTGATCGGCTTTGAGGGCGTCGGCGGCGGCGCCAACGACCTCAACGTGCGCGACACCTTCGAAGACCGCATGCTGAACGAATCGCTGATCTCGCCGGTCGAGATCACGACCCTGTACGGCGAAGCCGGCTATCAGCTGAACGCCCTGGGCAATGCTGAAGTCTATGGCGAAGTCCTGATCAATCAGCGCGACTCGTCGCAGACGGGCTATCGCCAGCTTTCGCTGGACTACGCCAAGGGCAGCGCCCTGCTGCCTGACAGCCTGGCCTTCAGCACGGTCATGAGCGACCAGGGCCTGAACAAGGGCGCTGACGTCGGCGTTCGCGCCTTCATCGGCTTCGGCAACGACCACTCGACGCAAGAGCAGGTCTTCAACCGCAACGTCGTCGGCATCAAGGGTGACTTCTTCATCCCGGAATGGCGCTATGACATGTCGGCCAGCTACTCGCGGTCGCGTTCGGAATACACCAGCCAGCAGTTCCTCAAGAACCGCCTGATCGAAAGCCTGGACGTCGTTGAGATCGCCCCGGGCAAGTTCGAGTGCGCTGAACTGGCCAACAACCCGGGCTGCATCGCGGCCCCGGCGCTGAGCAGCCAGGTCATCGGCGGCGTGCTGCCGCAGGACTGGGTCAACTACGTCTTCCGTCCGGTCACGGGCGTCACCACCTACGAAGAGAAGATCGTCAGCCTCGGCATCGACGGTCCGCTGTTCGATTTGCCGGCCGGCAAGGTCATGGGCTTCTTCGGCGCCGAATGGCGTGACGCGGAAATCGACGACACCCCGGGTCTCGATTCACAGCTGGACAACACCTACAACTTCTCCAGCTCCGCCATCACGCGCGGCTCGGACTCGGTGTGGGAAGTCTTCGGTGAAGTCGAAGCCCCGCTGCTGCGCGATGCGCCGTTCGCCAAGGAACTGACGATCAACGGTTCGTTCCGTTACACGGACTACGACTCGTACGGCGACGACACGACCTACAAGGTCGGCTTGGTCTACCAGCCGATCGACATGCTGACGTTCCGCGCCACCTACGGCACCTCGTACCGCGCCCCGGCGCTGTTCGAGCAGTTCGTCGGCGCCTCGACGGGCTTCCTGTCGAACACGGCCGACAGCTGCAACGAATACGGCAAGCCGAACGTCAACCCGAACCGCAAGGCCAACTGCGCGGCTGAGGGTCTGCCGGACACCCACTACAACCTGCGCAGCATCAAGGTTGTGACCCTGGGCGGCGCCGACGCCGGTCTGGAAGCCGAAACCTCGACCAACCTGACGGTTGGCGCGGTTCTGCAACCGACCCTGCCGGAAGGTTGGGGCAAGCTGGACTTCGCTGTCGACTACTACGAAATCGAAGTCGAAAACGGCGTTTCGCAGTACGGTGCGCGCAACATCCTGACGCGTTGCTACAACTCGGATCCGGCGGACTTCGCCGCCGACGTGGGCTTCTGCTCGCTGGTCGATCGTGACCTGAGCACCGGCGAACTGACGGTCCAGAACGGCTACGTCAACCTGTCGACGGACATCGTGAAGGGTCTGGACTACACCCTCCGCTATCGTAACGATGTCGGCCCGGGCTCGGTCCTGTTCAACCTGGCCGTGACCCAGTACACGGAAATCTCGAACAAGCTGTTCGAAGCCGATCCGCTGGTGGACTACAAGGGGCAGATCAACAACCCCGAGTTCACCGCTACGGCTGACGTCTCCTACGCTTGGGACAAGTGGCGCGTGCGCTACGGCGTCGAGTGGGTCCAGGCGATGGACAGCCATGACTATATCGGCGTCCACCCGGGCGACGCGGACGCCGAGTCCAACATGTACGACTTCTCGGTGCCGGACTACTACCTGCACAACGCGTCGGTGCAGTACACGGGTGAAGGCTGGACGGTTACGGCCGGCGTTCGCAACCTGCTGAACGAAGACCCGCCGACCATCTCGTCGGGCTACTACAACCGGGTCGGCAACGCCCCGCTGTACTCGGGCTACGACTACCTGGGCCGCACGGCCTTCGTGAACCTCACGAAGTCCTTCTAAGGTCCGACCTGATTTCAGGTTGAGGAGAGGGCGGCGGACTTCGGTCCGCCGCCCTTTCTGCTGTCTGGGGTGCGGTGTCCGTGGGGCGGGGCTGTCTAGCGCGGGTGCGGCCCCGCCGGGGCAAAAAGCTGCTCCGAGCGCGCAGCGCCGATGGCCGGCGAGCCCCTGCCTCCGGCTGACGACTGCTGGAGGATCAAACGCCAAGGGGGGGCAGGTCCGGGGTGGGGTGGTGCGATCGGCGTCTGTTTGCACAGTGACAGCGGCGACCAATGAAAAAACCCCCGGAGCAAGGGCTCCGGGGGTTCTCGCTTACGAGGAGAGGGCGCGTCAGTCGCCGAGATAGGGCTCGGCCCCGACCGGCGGTTTCGGCTCTCCGGGGCGGCTGCCGTCGGCCAGCTTGCGCTGGCCGGCGAACATTCGGCTCAGCATCCGGCGGCCCCACCCGGCGATGTCGTCGACGATGGTGAAGATGGCGGGAATGTAGAGCAGGGACAGGAAGGTCGACGAGATCAGACCCCCCAGCACCGCGATGGCCATGGGCGAGCGGAACTCGACGTCGGCGCCGATGCCCATGGCGATGGGCACCATGCCGGCTCCCATGGCGAAGGTGGTCATCAGGATGGGCCTCGCCCGCTTGTGGGCGGCGTCCATGATGGCCTCGCGGCGGGACATGCCCTCCTTCTCGGCGATGATGATGTAGTCGACCAGAAGGATGGAGTTCTTGGCCGCGATCCCCATCAGCATCAGCACCCCGATCAGGGCCGACATGGAGAAGCTCTTGCCGCCGATCACCAGGCCGATGAAGGCGCCGCCGATGGCCAGGGGCAGGGCGGCCATGATGGTGACCGGATAGGCAAAGCTTTTGAACAGCAGGGTCAGGACCGCGTACATCAGCAGGATGCCGGAGATGAAGGCGATGCCGAAGCCGACCAGCATCTCCTGGATGAACTCGGCGTCGCCGGCCGGCACCTGACGCACCCCGGCGGGCAGGTTCTTGACCGAGGGCAGGCGGTTGACGGCCTGGCCCGCGGCGCCTGTGGTGATGCCGTCCAGTTCCGCGGTGATGGAGGCGATGCGTGAACGGTCCTGACGGCTGACGGTGGCCGGACCCGCGCCGAACTCAATGTCGGCCACGGCGCTGAGCGGCACCGAAGTGCCGGAGGCGGTCGGGACGCGCAGGTTCTCCAGCACGTTGAGGTCTTCGCGGGCCTCTTCGGTCAGTTGCAGGCGGATCGGGATCTGGCGGTCGCCGAGGTTGTACTTGGGCAGGTTCTGCTCGATGTCGCCGATGGTGGCGACGCGCACGGCCTGGGAGATCGATCCCGCGGAGACGCCCAGCAGGGCGGCTTCGTCCGGGCGCGGGCTGACCAGGATTTCCGGGCGGGCGATCGCGGCGGTGTTGACCACATTGGCCAAGCCCTTCACCCCGCGCATCTCCTCCTCGACCTTGCGGGCGGCGGCTTGAAGCGTCGCCGGGTCGTCGCCCAGGATGGAGAAGGTGTAGCTGGTGCCGTCGCCCGGCCCGCCGCCCTGCTGGGCGATGCCGGCGCGGATGCGGGCTCCCGGGATCTGCTTCAGCTCGTCGACCATGACGCGCTGGAAGGCCTGCTGACTGAGGGCGCGCTCGCCCTTGGGCGTCAGGTCGGCATAGACATTGGCCTGGCCCACGTCCTGACCGCCGATGGCGGCATAGACGGAGGTGACCTCGGGCCGGGCGCGCAGCTTGGCGGTGACGTGCTGCACCACGGCGTCGGTCTGGCGCAGGGTCGCGCCGGGCGGCAGTTCGATCTGGAAGGCAGCGCGGCCCTCGTCGCCGGGCGACATGAACTCGAAGGACATCTTGGCCACGACCGACAGCCCGATCGAGCCGAACAGGAAGACGGCGCCCAGGACGAAGACCTTCCAGCGGTTGCCCAGGCACCAGTGCAGGGCGCGCAGATAGCCCTTCATCCAGAAGGGGTCCTTGTCCTCGTGCTTGGTGTGCTTCAGCAGATAGGCGGCCATCAGCGGCGTCAGCGTCCGCGCCACGACTAGCGAGAAGAAGACGCTGATGCAGGCGGCCAGGGCGAAGGCCTTGAAGAACTGGCCGATGATGCCGGGCATGAAGCCGACGGGGGCGAAGACGGCGATGATGGTGCCGGTCGTGGCCACGACGGCCAGGCCGATCTCGTCGGCGGCCTCGAAGGCGGCGTCGTAGGGCGGTTTGCCGTCGCGCATGTGGCGGACGATGTTCTCGATCTCCACGATGGCGTCGTCCACCAGGATGCCGATGGTCAGCGACAGGGCCAGCAGGGTCACGACGTTCAGCGACTGATCCATCGGCCCCAGCAGGGCGAAGGTGGGGATCAGCGACATGGGCATGGCCGTCGCCGCGATCAGGGTCGCGCGCCAGTCGCGCAGGAAAATGAAGACGACAATGACCGCCAGCAGGGCGCCCAGGCCCAGGGCTTCCAGCGAGGCGAGATAGCTCTCCTCGATGTATTTCACGCTGGAGGTGACCTGCTCGATGGTCAGTTCGGGGTGGGCCTCGTCGATCTTCTCGACCTCGGCGCGGACCTTTTCGGCGACCTTGACCTCGCTGGCCTCGCGCGAGCGCAGGAAGTTGAAGGTCACGGCCTCCTGGCCGTTGTAGCGGGCCAGGCGGCGAGGCTCGCCCCACTTGTCGACCACGGCGCCGAGATCGCCCAGACGCACGCTCTTGCCGTCGCCGAGCGGCACCAGGGTCTCGCGCAGCTGCTCGACCGAGCCGGCGGCACCCAGGGTGCGCACGGCGCGCTCGGACCCGGCCACGGTGACGCGGCCGCCGGGCAGGTTGTTGTTGACGTTGGTCAGGGCCTGGCTGACCTGGGCGGCGGTGACGCCGTAGGAGGCCAGGCGGACGGGGTCCAACTCGACGCGGATTTCACGATCGACGCCGCCCGAGCGATTCACCTCGCCGACGCCGCCCAGCGCCAGCAGGGCGCGGCTCATCTCGTTGTCGATGAACCAGCTGATCTGTTCCGGCGACATGGTGGGCGAGCGGACGACATAGGTGATCAGGGCGTCGCCGGTGATGTCGATGCGCTGGACCGTGGGCTCCTGCATGTCCTGGGGCAGGGAGCCGCGCACGCCGCTCATGGCGTTGCGCACGTCGTTGGTGGCGCGCTCGGTGTCGGTGCCCAGCTCGAACTCGATGGTGGTCGAGGAGACGCCGTCAGTGACGTTGGAATAGATGTGGCGCACGCCCGACAGGCCGGCGATGGAGTCCTCGATCACCCGCGTGACCTGGACCTCCATCTCGGCCGGGGCCGCGCCGGGCCGGGCGGCGGTGACCGAGACCAGGGGGAAGTCGATGTCGGGATTGTTGTTGATCCGCATCCCCATGAAGCCGGTCACTCCCGCGAGCGTCAGCAACAGGAACAGCAGGATGATGGGGATGGGGTTCTTGATGGCCCAGGAGGAGATCTGGTTCATGGCCGGGCCTTACTTGCGGGCCGCAGCGGCGGCCGCGGGCGCGGCGGCGGCGGCGGCCGGGGCGGCGGCGACCGTGACCTTGTCGCCCTCGTTCAGGAAGCCGGCGCCCTGAACCACGACGCGGACGCCGGGCTCGATCCCGCTGACCGAGGTCTGGTCGTCGCGGCGCGACAGGACCGTCACCGGGCGGAAGTGGGCCGCGCCCTGGGCGTCCAGGACAAAGACGCCTGACTTGTTGTTGCGATAGAGGACCGCGCCGGTCGGCACCACGGTCGCCAGCTGGGCGCCGGCGTTGATCGAGGCGCGGGCGAACATGCCGGGCTTCAGACCGCTGCCGGGCGACAGGGTGATGCGGGCCAGGCCGAGCCGGGTCTGGGCGTCCACCTCGGGGGTGACGATGCGGATAGTGCCGGAGGTGGCGACGCCCTCGTTGGAGGTGATGGTGGCGGTCTGGCCGGCGCGCAGGGCGGGCAGGTCGGTCTCGGGCACCTGGGCGTCCAGTTCCAGGCGGCCGTCGCGGACCATGCGGAACAGCTCGGTCCCGGCGGCGACGATCTGGCCCTTGGTGACGCTGCGGCTGATGATCAGGCCCGAGACGGGGGCCTTGATCTCGCTCTGGGCCAGGCGGGTGCGGGTTTCCGACAGGGAGGCGCGGGCCGAGGCCAGGTTGGCTTGGGAGGCGCGCTGGTTGGCCAGGGCGTTGTCCAGCGAGGCCTGGCTGAGGAAGCCGCGCTGCTTCAGCTCCTGGGCGCGGGCCAGGGCGGCGTCGTCGCGGGCGGCGTTGGCCTCGGCGGTCTGCACCCCGGCCTGCTGCTGACGCAGCTGGGCCTGCAGCAGGGCGTCGTTCAGCTTGACCAGGACCTGGCCCTGACGGACGTAGGAGCCTTCGTCGACATAGACGCCGACGGCGGTCAGGCCGCCCGTCTCGGCGCCGACCGGCACCTCTTCCCAGGCCGAGACGCTGCCCGAGGCGACGATGACGCGCGGCAGGGCGATCGAGGCGGCGGTGGCGGCCGTGACGGTCTGGCGCGAGGCGCCCGGCTTGTCTCCGGCCTTTTTCTTGTCATCGCCATGTCCGCCGCAGGCGGACAGGGTCAGGGCGGCGGCGGCCGCGAGGAGGAGGGCCGGAGTACGAAGGGTGATCGCCACGTGCGAGGATCCTTGAAGGGTCGGTGCAGGGAGGGCGCGAACCATTCTGTCCGGCGCCGGACGCGAGTTTGATAGCCACGCTTCATAGCGTTTCCGCGAAGCGCTCTCAAACCTCGCACACCACCATTACCGCGAAGTAATCCTCGCCCGTTCGGGCGATGAAAACCTCCGTTTCGTCAGGGACGGTCGCGGGCCGGAAGGGCCTTGATATCAGCCTCGGTCAGCCGCTTGATGACCTGAACGCGGCAGGGTTGTCGCGGCGAGGAGCCGCCAGCTACCGCGATCCGCGACGTGTCGCCGGGGCAAAGACGATTCAAACCGGCGTTGGGCAGGAAGGCGATGCCGAGTGCGAAGTCGATGTCGTTGCAGAAGCCGAGGGCCTGAAGTTCGAAGACGTCATTGCTGCGCGTGCGGACGTAGAGGGTCTGGTTGTTGCCGCGGAAGTTCTCGACCTGGTCGGCGTAGAAGCACTGCTGTCCGCGGG
>DAIOID010000079.1:0-13934 GCA_036744355.1 Brevundimonas sp. | reverse complement strand
TATGACGCGGTGGAGGGGGCCGACGTGGTGGTCATCCTGACCGAGTGGGATCAGTTCCGCGCCCTGGACCTGGACCGGGTCAAGCTGCTGCTGAAGCAGCCGGTCATGGTCGATCTGCGCAACGTCTATCGGCCCGAGGACATGAAGGCGCGCGGTTTCCGCTACTCATCGATCGGTCGTCCCGACAAGGTCTGACCGGGAGGCGCGGCATGAAAAAAGGGCGGCGCCTCGGCGCCGCCCTTTGTCGTTTCCGCGCTCCCGCCGGATCAGCCCGTGAACGGGCGGATCAGGATTTCGACGCGGCGGTTCCTGGCCTTGCCGTCGACCGTGCTGTTGTCTGCGATCGGATTGCGCGCGCTGTTGCCCGCGACATAGAGGCGCTCGCGGATCACGCCGTTGTTGATCAGGTAGGTGGCGACCGACGAGGCGCGGCGTTCCGACAGAGGCTGGTTGATGGCGTCGCCGCCCGAGGAATCCGTGTGGCCGATGACGTCGACCATCGAGCGATCGTACTCGTTCAGCACGCGGGCCACGTCGGCCAGGACAGGCAGGAAGCGGGGGTCGATCGAGGACTGGTTGGTGGCGAAGGTCACGTCGGACGGCATGCGCAGCACCAGGGTGTCGCCTTGACGCGCCACGCCGACGCCTGTGCCGGACAGTTCGGCTTCCAGCGCGCGCTGCTGGCGGTCCATGTACTGGCCCACGCCTGCCCCCGCGAGCGCGCCGACGCCGGCGCCGATCAGGGCGTTCTTGCGGCCCTGCTCGCCGCTGGAGGTGTTGGTCAGATAGCCCAGCACGGCGCCGCCCAGGGCGCCGGCGATGGCGCCGGTCGCGGTGTTGTTGCGGTTCGGCGTCGAGCTGTAGGGATCGGTCGTGGTGCAGGCGGCGGCGCCGAGCATGGCGGCGAGGCTGACGCTGGCGACGATGAGCTTGGCGCGCATGAAATGTCCTGTTGCTATGAGGGGGACTAGAAAACGTAAGCCTAAGGTGGCGGTTCCAACCTGTATGTCATGTGAACACGGGCGGCGCCCAGCCGCGCGGTTGACCGAGCCGCCGCAGATAACCATTTGTTGCAAACGGCCGGGCGTCCTTGCCGCATCAGGGAGGACGCCGACGGTCGCGGTCGCTTTTGCGAGGGCCCCATGACGACACGCACCATCCTGTTCGACAGTCCCTTCCTGCTGGGCTTCGATCATACTCGCGCCTTGATCGACCGGGCGGCCAAGGCGGCGGCCGAGAGCTATCCCCCCTACAATGTCGAGCAGCTGGGTGAGGCGGCGGTGCGCATCAGCCTGGCCGTGGCCGGGTTTTCACCCGAGGAACTGGCCGTCACCCTGGAAGGCCGTCAGCTGACCATCGCGGGCAAGCGTGACGACGCCGGCAAGGGCGAGCAGGCTTTTCTCCATCGCGGCATCGCGGCGCGCGGCTTCGTCCGCAGCTTCGTCCTGGCCGACGGGCTGGAAGTCGCCGAGGCGCGGCTGGAGCATGGCCTGTTGCATGTCGATCTGGTCCGGCCCGAGCAGGACCGGAATATCCGGCGGATTCCCATCACGACGGGCTGATCCGGCCGTCGAACCGCCCCGTTGGCCGGGCGTTTAGTCAAGCGTAAGGAGGCGGTCCTATGACGCCTGTCATGAACAACAAAGACTTCGCCGGTCTGGGCGCTCCCGACCTTGTTTACGTGCGCGCGATTCGGGCCTCTGACGTGATGGAGGACGCCCACGTCGAGGCGGGACCCGGCGTCGACATAAACCCGGATCAGATCCTCTATGCCGTCCACGGCGCCGACGGCGAACGTCTGGCGGTCATGCTGGATCGCGAGACGGCCTTCGCCGCCGCAGCCGCCCACGAGCTGGAGCCCGTCTCGGTGCATTGATCTTGAGGGAGCTAACGGCCCCTGGTTTTTTTGAGCGCAGTCGGCGTCAAGGCTCGCTGGCGCGTGGCGTTGGCTCAGGCGGCGGTGGCCGGTGCATCCTTGACGAACAGGGCGCGGATGGCGTCGACGGTGCGGGCCTGACGCAGATGTTCGCGCAGTTCCGGCGAGCGCATGGCGCGCGACACCGCCGCCAGCGCCCGCAGATGCTCGGCGCCCGCGTTCAGCGGGGCGAACAGGGCGAACAGCAGGTCCACGGGGCGATCATCCAGCGACTCGTAGGCGACCGGTGTTTCCAGCCGCAAGAAGACGGCGCAGACGCGGTCCAGGCCCTTCACGCGCGCATGGGGCACGGCGACGCCGGATCCCAGGCCGGTCGACCCAAGGGCTTCACGTTCCAGCAGGGCGTCCAGCGCCACGCCTTCGTCGATACCCAGGGCCACGGATGCGGCCTCCGCCACGGCGTGCAGCGCCTGGCGCTTGGATGACACGCTGCCCCGCAGGACGATCCCGTCCGACGACAGCAAATCAGCGATGTCCATGATGACCCCGAAGCTCGAACCCGACATTGCGGAAGGGCGAGGCGTCTTCTAGCGCCTTCGCCCTCCGCGTGGAAGCCTTACGATCCGGCGCCGTTCGCTGTGGATTTGAGCGTGCGCTCCGGGTCGATCCAGCCCACGTTGCCGTCAGGCCGGCGATAGACGACCGCCAGACCGCCGTGGGCGGCGTTGCGGAACATGACGATCGGATAGCCGGTCATGTCCAGTTCCAGCACCGCCCGGCCGACCGTGATGGTGCGAATCTCCGATTCGGTTTCGGCGATGACCATGCCGACAGGCGGCGGCTCGCCGGGGGCGCCGGCGTCGCCGAAGGCCTCGTCCTCGACCGTGTCGGGATTGCGGAAGACGGTCATGGCGGCGACCTCGCGGGCCGCGTCCTCGGTCTTCTCGGGCGACAGGCCCTTGGGGCCGATATGATGGTCCTTCAGGCGACGCTTGTAGCGGCGCACGCGCTTCTCCAGCTTGTCCAGGCTGTCCGAGAAGGCGGCCTGGGCGTCGCCGCCGAATCCGGTCGTCACCAGGCTCTGGCCCGAGGCCAGACGGACCCAGCAATCGACGCGGAAGCCATGGCGGTCCTTGGACACCACGACCTCGGCGTTTTCGCCGCCACGGGCGAAATACTTGCCGACTCCCTCTTCGAGTTCCTGGGAGATGCGCGAGCTTAGCGCTTCGCCGACATCCACTTGCTTGCCGCTGACTTGGATCTGCATAGCCATAGAACGCGACGGGTCGCGTTTGGTGTCAACGTCGATCACCGATTTGTGGTGACGCTTCGCCGCAGCGTGATCAGCCGGCCTTCAGCATCCGTCGACGCTGGACAGAGGACGGAATTCTAAGGGCTTCTCGATACTTGGCCACGGTGCGCCGGGCGATGTCGATTCCCGTCTCGTTGAGGATCTCGACGATGCGGTCGTCGCTCAGCACGTCGCCGTCGGCGGCCTCGTTATCGATCATGGCCTTGATCCGATGACGCACGGCTTCGGCCGAATGCAGGGCGCCGCCGTCGGAGGACTGAATGGCGGCGGTGAAGAAGAATTTCAGCTCGAAAACCCCGCGCGGAGTGGCGACGTACTTGTTCGAGGTGACGCGGCTGACCGTCGATTCGTGCATGCCGATGGCGTCGGCCACGGTCTTCAGGTTCAGGGGGCGCAGGAACTCGACGCCAAAGGCCAGGAAGGCGTCCTGCTGGCGCACGATCTCGGAACTGACCTTGAGGATGGTCTTGGCGCGCTGGTCCAGCGACTTGACCAGCCAACTGGCCTGGGCGGCGCACTCGGCGACGTAGGCCTTTTCGGTTTCCGATCGGGCGCCGGCCGCGACCACGCCGTGATAGCGCTTGTCCATCAGCAGGCGGGGCAGGGTTTCGCTGTTCAGTTCCACCCGCCAGCCGCCGGCAGGATCGGGGCGCACATGGACGTCGGGCACGACCGTCTGGGCCGGCTCGCCGCCGAAGCCGGCGCCGGGGCGCGGCGTCAGGGCCTTCAGCTCGGCGATCATGTCGTTCAGGTCGTCGGCGTCGACGCCGCAGACCTTGCGCAGGGCGGGCAGGTCGCGCCGCGCCAGCAGCTCCAGATTGTCCAGCAGGGCTTCCATGGCCGGATCGAAGCGGTTGCGCTCGACCAATTGCAGCTTCAGGCACTCGGGCGCCGAGCGGGCCATGACGCCGGTGGGCTCGAAGCCGTGGCAGACGGCCAGCACCGCCTCGATGCGTTCGAGGTCCACGCCCAGCCGATCGGCGATCTCTTGCAGCTCGCCGCGCAGATAGCCGCCCTCGTCGGTGGCGTCGATCAGGGTCAGGGCGATGGCGTGGTCGGCGGCGCTGAACCCGGCCGACGAGGCTTGGGCCTGCAGATGCTCCCACAGGGTCAGGTCGCGCGTGTCGGGGCGCTCCATATCCTCGCCGTCGAGGCCGCCGCCGCCCGTGCGGGACCAGTCGGACAGGCCGGGCTGCTCGCCCGCTTCGCCCGCATCGCGCTTGCGTTCGGCGTCCCGCTCGCCGGGCGCGTCGTCATAGAGGTCGTCTGTGCGCGCATCCAGGGCGCGTTCGGCCTCGCCCGAGGGCTCGGTGAACTGCAGTTCGGCGGCGTCGCCGGAGGCGGCTTCGGTCGGTTCGGCTGGAGCCTCGCCGCCCGGCTCGCCCTCGTCGCGTTGCAGCAGGGGGTTCCGTTCCAGCTCGCCCTCGACGAAGGCTTCCAGCTCGAGATTCGACAGTTGCAGCAGCTTGATCGCCTGCTGCAGCTGGGGCGTGATGACCAGCCCCTGACCCTGTCTGACCTCAAGCCTTTGACCGATCACGTCGTTTCAATCCCTCCGGCGACCTGTTGGCCCGGTTCTTGCTGGGATCGTGGGGCAGAGAGTTTAACGTCTGGCGAACGGCGCATTCGCCAGATCGCCGCGGCGTGTCAGCCGTACATCTCGCCCAGGTAGACGCGGCGCACCTCGGGGTCGCGCACGGCCTCGTCGGCGGCGCCTTCGAACAGGACCGAACCGGCCGAGATGATCGAGACGCGGTCAATGATGTCCAGGGTCTCGCGGACATTGTGGTCGGTGATCAGCACGCCGATGCCCTGGCTGGACAGGTAGCGGATCACATGACGAATGTCGGCGATGGCCAGGGGGTCGATGCCGGCGAAGGGCTCGTCCAGCAGCATGAAGCTGGGGCGGGCCGCCAGGGCGCGGGCGATCTCGACGCGACGACGCTCGCCGCCCGACAGACCGGTGGCCGGGGCGTGACGAAGGTGGTCGATGCGCAGTTCTTCCAGCAGGCGGGTCGTCTCGTCGCGGACGCCGGCGGAGGTCTTCTCGCGCAGCTCGACCACGGCCTTGATGTTCTGCTCGACCGTCATGCCGCGGAAGATCGAGGCTTCCTGCGCCAGATAGCCCAGGCCCATGCGGGCGCGCTGGTACATGGGCTGCTGGGTGATTTCCTCGCCGTCCAGCCAGATCGCGCCGCTGTCGGCCGGGATCAGGCCGGTGATCATGTAGAAGCAGGTGGTCTTGCCCGCGCCGTTGGGCCCCAGCAGGCCGCAGACCTCGCCGCGCTGGACGGTCAGGGACACGTCCTTGACCACCTGACGCTGGCCGAAGCTGCGGGCGATGTGCTCGACGCGCAGACCGGTCTGGCGCGCGGCCTCGACGGCGGGCGCTGCATCGGCGGCCGCCTGATCGAGGTTGAGGGCTGAGAGTTCCTTGCGCGCCAAGCGGGGTCAGTTCCCTTGCGGATAGAAGACGCCCTGCACGCGACCATTGCCGCCTTCCATGCGGGCGGTTTCGGTGCGGACGTTGTAGACGAGGCGGCTGCCGGTCAGGACGTTCTTGCCCTGAGTCAGGATGACGTCGCCCGTGACCACTACCTCGGCGTTGCCCAGGGTGTAGACGGCGCGGTCGCCGCGCATGCTCTGGTCCGGGGTGACGAAGTAGACATTGCCCGTCGCCTCGACCCGGCTCAGATCGCCGTTGGTCGTGACGCCGGTGATGGAGTCGGCGCGCAGGCGGTTGCCGCCTTGCGTCAGCTCGGCCCGGCCGCGCAGGGCGAAGCCGTTGGGCGTGTATTCGCCGCCGTCGGCGCCGTACTGGACCGGCTGCTTCGAGGCGTCCGCGCGGCTTTGCGCGCCCGAGGCCGCGGGGACCGTCAGGGCCAGCAGCAGGGCGACGCCTGCGATCATGGTGTTCGACTTGGACATGGTCATCTGTCGGATCCCGCGGGGTTGATGGTCCCGCTCATCTTGTTGTCGCCCTGGCCGCTGAAGACGACCCGTTGGCCCTGATCATAGATGGCATAGGACGAAGCCTTGATGGTTCCAAGAGGCCCTTGCCCCTCGACGCCCTTGTCGCCCGTCACCACGCCGGTGTTGGTGTCGACCACGGCTTCCGGCGTGGTCAGGACGAAGCCGGAGCCGCCGTCCGAAATTTTCACGTTCGGCCCGATCACCACCTTGCGGCTGGTCTCGATATAGGTGCCGCCGTCGGCGGTCAGCTCCGTCACCTTGCGACCGCCGAGGTTCAGCTTCAGCAGAGGGCCGACAAGGCGGAAATGGCCCGTGGCCGGGTCGCGGATCGCGCCCTTGGCGCCGACGACGAAGGAGCGGCCCTGGGCGTCCTGGCCGTGGAACATGGGGTTGTCGAGGCGGATCTCGCGCGTCTCGCTGGCCTTGCGTTCGACCCCCGACATGACGGTGCGGAACACCGTCCAGGTCAGGGCCCCGCCCGCCAGCATCAGGATGACGATGGGCAGGACGCGGCGATACAGCTTGACCCGACGCGAGCGCGCGCGCCAGCGCTCGCCCGCGAGGGCGACCCGGGCCTCGTCGGCGCGCTTGCGCGCTTCCTGGGCGTCGCGGTCGCTCATCGGGCTCCTCAGGCGTGGGCGAAGATGTCGATCTCGTCCCAACCGGCCAGGTCGAGACGCGAACGGGTGGGCAGGAAGTCGAAGCAGGCGCGGGCCAGCTCGGCGCGGCCTTCGCGCTCCAGCATGACGTCCAGCCTGGCCTTGATGGCGTGCAGATAGAGGACGTCGGATGCGGCGTAGTCCAGCTGGGCCTGCGACAGGACGGGCGAACCCCAGTCCGAGCTCTGCTGCGCCTTGGACATGTCCACCCCGGCCAGTTCGCGCGCCACGTCTTTCAGGCCGTGACGGTCGGTGTAGGTGCGGGCCAGCTTGGAGGCGATCTTGGTGCAATAGACCGGGCGGGTCTCGACGCCGAGGTGCAGGTCGAACATGCCGATGTCGAAGCGGCCGAAGTGGAACAGCTTCAGCACCTTGGGATCGGCCAGAAGCCGCTTCAGGTTGGGGCAGTCATAGTCGGGGCGGCTCAGCCGCACGACATGGGCGTCGCCGTCGCCCGAGGACAGTTGCACCACGCACAGGGGATCGCGACGGAAGCGCAGACCCATGGTCTCGGAATCGATCGCGACCTCGGGGCCGAGGTCGAGGCCGTCGGGCAGGTCGCCTTCGTGCAGGTAAACAGTCATGGGCAGAAACTCGGGTGTTCGTTCAGGGCGACAACATAGACGAACCGCGCGCTATCGCTAGGACGCAGGGCCAACCTTTGCTGTCGCGGTCGATAAAGGGGAGGGCTGAAATGACAAACGGCGCCGCATCCGATCGGATGCGACGCCGTTTGAGAATGTGGTGCCCAGGAGAGGACTCGAACCTCCACGGCCGTTAAGCCACTGGCACCTGAAGCCAGCGCGTCTACCAATTCCGCCACCTGGGCCCGGTGGGTCGCCCCGCCGAGGCCCGGACTAATAGGGGGGACCTCCGAGGCGGTCAACAGGCTTTTTTCCGATCTCTGAAAAAACTGAACTGTTGGCGGAAATTTCTGTGAAATCAGCGTTCTATAAGGTGTGGCGGGCCGCCGTCGGCGCGTCGAGGTCTCGCCGCGCGCCGGGTTTCGGCGGAGGGCGCGTCGGCCCTTCTTTCCATCCGGCGCGTTGAGCGTAGGCTGGAGGCGTCTACGCACGATCTTCGCAGGTGATGATTGTCTGAAGCGCCGTCTTCCCAGCCAAGCGCTCCTGAGGCCGAGCCGGGGGAAGGCGCGGACGCTGCGCCTGGCAAGCGCGATCTCTTGAGGATCTTCAAGGTCCTGGGCCCTGGCCTGATCACCGGCGCGGCCGACGACGATCCGTCTGGCATCGCCACCTATTCCCAGACCGGCGCCCAGTTCGGCTACGGTCAGTTGTGGACCGCTCTCTATCAGATCCCCTTGCTGCTGGCGGTGCAGGAGGCCTGCGCACGCATCGGCGCGGTGACGGGACAGGGGCTGGCCGGGGTCATCAAGCAGCACTACCCGCGCACCGTGCTGATCGGCGTGGTCCTGCTGGTGGTTGCGGCCAACACGATCAACATCGGCGCGGATATCGGCGCTGTGGCCGAGTCGGCGGCCCTGATCGTCGACGCGCCCGTCTGGACCCTGGCCCTGTTGACGGCGGCGAGCGTGCTGCTGCTCGAGGTCTTTGTCAGCTATCGCATCTACGCCAGGTTTCTCAAATGGCTGGCCTTGGCCTTGCTGGCCTACCCGGCTACGGCCCTGATCATCGACCAGCCCTGGGACGAGATCCTGTACTCGACCCTCGTGCCGCATATCGAGTTCACGGCCTCTTTCCTGTTCATCATCACCGGCGTCTTCGGCACTTCCATCTCGCCCTACATGTTTTTCTGGCAGGCGTCGGAGGAGGTCGAGGAGATTCGGGAACGCCGTTTCGAGGTCGGCGAGGATGGCCGGCCGCGGTTGCCGCGCGGCTATCTGACGGATATCCGGCTCGACACGACGGCGGGCATGGTGGCGGCGGAGCTGGCGCAGTGGTTCATCATCATGACCACGGCCTCGGTTCTGTTCCAGCATGGCATGACGGACATCCATACGGCGGCGGACGCGGCCAAGGCGCTGGAACCGCTGGTGCGGTCCTTCCCCGACGCCGGCCAGGCAGCCAAGGTGTTGTTCGCGGTCGGGGTGATCGGGCTGGGCTTGCTGGCCATTCCGGTCCTGGCGGGCTCTGCGGCCTACGCCCTTTCCGAGGCCCTGGGCTGGAAGGAGGGGTTGGCAAACAAGCTGGGCGATGCGCGCGGGTTCTACGGTGTCATCGCGGTCGCGACCCTGATCGGCCTTCTGCTCAACTTCATCGGGGTCAATCCGATGAAGGCCCTGGTCTATACGGCGGTGTTCAACGGCATCGCCGCCGTGCCGCTCTTGTATGTGGTGGCGCGGATCAACAGCAGTCGGGCCATCCTGGGCGAGGCGCGCGGCGGGCCGTGGTCGCGGGGCTTTGTGTGGCTGACCTTCGCGATCATGGGGCTGTCGGGCGCGGCCCTGCTCTACACCCTGGCCTTTCCCCCGTAGGGCAGGGGAGTGCCGCCACGCCCGGCGAAAGGGGCGTGGCGGGCCATCAGGCGACGATCAGGCCAACCAGACCATCATACGCGTATCGGCGACCTCGCCGCGCGCCCGGCTGAAGGCGCGGCGGGTCTCGCCCGTATAGAGGAAGCCGGCCTTCTCCAGGACGCGGCCCGAGGCGGGATTGTCGGCGAAGTGGCCGGCCACCAGGGCGCGGCGCTTCCAACGCTTCGAGGCCCAGACCAGGGCGCCTTCCAGGGCCTCGGTGGCGAAGCCTCGGCCCCAGAACTCGCGGCCGATCCAGTAGCCGGTCTCGGGGACGCTGTCCTCGCCCTCGAAAAGGCCGATGACGCCGACGGGCCCCAGGTCCTCGTGCTCGATGACGAAGGTGTTGGCGCGCTTGGGGTCCTGTGAGGCGACGTGAAGGACGAAGTCCTCGGCGTCCTCGACCTGGAAGGGGTGGGGCATGCGCTGGGTCATGCGGGCGATATCGCGGTCGTTGGCCAGGGCCGCAATGCGGCTGACGTCCTGGGCGCCCGGCGCACGCAGGATGAGACGCCGGGTTTCGACGACGGGAGAAGTTTCAATCACGCACATGGGTCGCGCCCCTTTCGTGCGACCGCCGTCCTTGTTCATCAGGGCTCGGGCGGTCAGCGAGGCGGGGAAACGCAAACGGGGAGCCTGGTGATCCAGACTCCCCGCGGAAAATTTCCCTGGTCCGGATCGCGGCTTCTTGAGCAACGCGATCCCGGATTTTGTCCAGTTCGCGTTACTCGGCGGCCATGGCCTGAGCGTCGTCGTTGGCCGCGAGAATCGACACGTAACAACGACCACCACGTTTGGTGGTGAATTTCACCGAGCCGTTCACCGTGGCGAACAGGGTGTGGTCGCGGCCCAGGCCGACGTTCTCACCGGGGTGGAAGGTGGTGCCGCGCTGACGCACGAGGATGTTGCCGGCCAGAACCTTCTCGCCGCCGTACTTCTTCACGCCAAGGCGCTTCGACTCGGAGTCGCGACCGTTACGCGACGAACCACCGGATTTCTTGTGAGCCATCTTGCTGCTCCTCTTCTTGGGACGCTACCGGCCGTTCGGCCTGCTTGAGCGCACCCTGACGATCTGGTCTGGCGCTGATCCAGCGCCGGTGAATACCTTAGGCTTCGGCGCCTTCAGCCTTGGCGGCTTTCTTGGCGGGAGCCTTCTTGGCCGGAGCAGCTTCAACAGCTTCAACGCGCGGGGCGAGGCCACGGGCGCGAGCGTTGATCTCAGCCTTGGTGATCAGCTCGACCTTGCCGTCCCACTTGGCCTTCTCGCCGGCGCCTTCGATGCCGGTGATGCGCAGGACCGATTCCATCTGGCGGTGGCCATTGGTGCGGCGGTAGCCCTGACGACGGATCTTCTTGAAGATCTTGATCTTCTCACCCTTGCGGGTCTCGATCAGCGTGGCTGCGACAGCGGCGCCGTCGATCAGCGGAGCGCCGACCGTAACACCCTTGTCGCCGCCCAGCATGAGGACTTCACCGAAATTGACGGCAGCGCCAGCGTCGCCGTCGATCTTCTCGACAACAATCACATCGCCCGGTTGAACCCGGTACTGCTTTCCGCCGGTCTTGATCACCGCGTACATTTGGAAGCCTCAGCGTGAACGCAAAAAAGAATGCGCCCGTCAGGAACCCTGCGGGCGAAGAGCGGCGACATATACGGAAGGGCGCGCCAGAGTCAACGCGAAAGGGCGGCCTTTCGGGCTAAAACCCGTGCACAGGCGGCGTTGCAGCGGCGATGTGGCCTGATTTGTCGTTCGTCCGCAATAGGAAGAACGCCCGCGCGAGAGCGGGGGCGCGCGGCGGATTCGTTCCGATCGGCTCTCGACCGTTACAAAGTAACAGTATAGAAGGCGCGGAATGTCGCCGCCCGATCTCCAGCAGCCCGTACTGATCTCGCTCCTGGGCGGGGGGTTCGTCGCGGCCTTCCTGCACGCGGCCCTGCCGACTCACTGGCTGCCCTTCGTCCTGGTCGGGCGGGCGCAGCGCTGGAGCCTGATGCGGGTCATGACCGTCGCGGTGACGGCGGGTCTGGCCCACATCGCCTCGACGGCCCTGGTCGGGTCGCTGATCGTGGCGGCGGGGCTGGCGCTGAACGCCTGGATCGGCGGGCTGCTGCCGCACCTGTCGGCGGCCCTGCTCTTTATCTTCGGCGCCTTCTATCTGGCGAAGGCCTCCCTGCAGAAGCCGATCACCGCGACCGGGCCGGAGGCCGAGGTGCCCGAACCGGCCGTGTCGGACCGGGCCGCCTTCTGGGGTCTGGTGCTGATGATGGCGGTGACGCCGGGCGAGGTGCTGCTGCCCATCTATCTGTCGTCGGCGACCGAGGGCGTCATGGCTCTGGCCCTGCTGACCTTCAGCTTTGCGGCGGGGACCGTGCTGGGCATGACCCTGTTGGCGGCCCTGGCCAGCGCCGGCTATTCGATCCTGCGGCTGGAGCGCTGGGCGCGCTATGAGGGCGCCATCCTGGGCGTGGCCCTGATCCTGATCGGCTTCCTGGTGATGACCCATCAGCACTGAGGCGCTGATAGGTTATATATTTACATTCAATGACTTGTGTTCGTCGTCGTTGACGCGATGCGGCGGGCGAGCCTAGAGGGTCTTCATGGCGCACGACCACGCACACGACCATGGCGACCACGCGCACGGGCATGACCACGGACCCGGCGGCCATAGTCATGCGCATGGCCATGATCACGGGCACGGCCATTCCCACGGGATCGGCGGCCACCATCATGGGCCGGTCGATACCGGCGACTGGCGTTACGCCGTCGGCTTGATTGTCAACCTGGCCTTCGTGGCCTGCGAGTTCGGGGCCGGACTCTGGGCCGATTCGACGGCCCTGATGGCCGATGCGGGCCACAACCTGTCCGATGTCCTGGGTCTGGCCATGGCCGGGGGCGCGGCCTGGCTGGCGCGGCGCGCGGCGGGGCCCAAGCGCACCTATGGCTACGGCAAGGCGACTGTGCTGGCCGCCCTGGGCAATGCCCTTCTGCTGATCTTCGCATGCGGAGCCATCGCCTTCGAGGCGGTGCGCCGTCTGGCCGAGCCCGCGCCGGTGGCGTCGGGCGTCATCATGGTGGTGGCGGGCATCGGCTTTTTCATCAACCTAGGCACGGCCCTGCTGTTCATGAAGGATCAGCACAAGGACCTGAACGTGCGCGGCGCCTATCTGCACATGATGGCCGACGCCGCCGTGTCGCTGGGCGTGGTGGTGGCTGGCGCCGTCATCCTGCTGACCGGTTGGGCCGTGATCGACGCCCTGGTCAGCCTGGGCATTGTCGTCGTCATCATGATCGGGACATGGGGCCTGCTGAAGGACTCGGTCAATCTGGCGCTGGACGCCGCGCCGAACGGGGTCGAGGTAGGTCAGGTCCGCGACGCTCTTCTGGCCCTGCCGGGTGTCAGCGCCGTGCACGATCTGCATATCTGGGGCCTGTCGACCACGGATACGGCCCTGACGGCGCATCTGGTCCATGACCGGCCCGACGCCGAGGCCCTGCTGACCGAGGCCCAAGGCGTGGCGCGCCGCCGCTTCGACATCAGTCACACCACCTTCCAACTGGAAAGCGGCGCCCTGCCGGATTGTCCGACCTGTTAAGCGCCCGGCGCCTCTTCCCTTCCGGCCCTTCAGCCGCCATCTAGCCGCTCATGACCCAGAAGACTCCCGTCACCGTCCTCACCGGCTACCTCGGCGCCGGCAAGACCACGCTCCTGAACCGCATCCTCACCGAGGACCACGGCAAGCGCTATGCCGTCATCGTCAACGAGTTCGGCGAGATCGGCATCGACAACGACCTGGTGGTCGGCGCCGACGAGGACGTGTTCGAGATGAACAACGGCTGCGTCTGCTGCACGGTGCGCGGCGACCTGATCCGCGTGGTCAACGGCCTGATGAAGCGCCAGCGTCCCGGGAAGCCCGCCTTTGACGCCATCATTGTCGAGACGACCGGTCTGGCCGACCCCGGCCCGGTGGCCCAGACCTTTTTCGTCGACGACGAGGTCAAGGCCAAGACCCAGCTGGACAGCGTCACCGCCCTGGTCGACGCCAAGCACGTCATGGCGCGTCTGGATGACTCCAAGGAAGCGCGCGAGCAGGTCGCGTTTGCCGACCGCATCATCCTGAACAAGATCGACCTGGTGGACGAGGCCCAGCTGGCCGCCGTCGAGGCCCGTCTGCGCGCCCTCAACCCTCTGGCCCCCATCGTTCGCGCCGAGCGCTCGAACGTGCCGTTGGATCAGGTGCTGGGCCTGCACGCCTTCGATCTGGAGCGCATCCTCGAGGTCAAGCCGGACTTCGTGAACCCGCCCCACGGCGCCGAAGGCCACGTCCACGACGAGCATTGCGGTCACGACCATCACGACCATGACCATGTGCACGACGAGCACTGCGGCCATGACCATAATCACGGCCACGATCATCACGACCATGGCCCGCGCGGCCACGCCCACAACGACGACATCAAGGGCATTTCCCTGACGCTGGACCGTCCGCTGAACGGCGCCAGGTTCACCGCCTGGCTGGACAGGCTGCTGGGCGAGCAGGGTCAGAACATCCTGCGCGCCAAGGGCATCATCGACGTGGACGGCGAGGACCGCCGTCTGGTCTTCCAGGCCGTGCACATGATC
>DAIOID010000078.1:12005-13985 GCA_036744355.1 Brevundimonas sp. | reverse complement strand
GGTCGTCCGCGTGCCCTTCCGCTGGGGCGCCGCCAACACCGCCGCCGGAACCGGCGCCACCGAACTGGGCGCCGTTCGCGTCGTCGTGACCCGCTAAGAGGACCTGACCATGAAGAAGACCCTCGCCTTCCTGACCCTGGCCGCCGTTCTGGCCGCCCCGCTCTCGGCCCAGGCGCACCGCGCCTGGCTGGCCCCGACCTCGACCGTCCTGTCGGGCAATGACGCCTGGGTCGGCTTCGACGCCGGCATGTCGAACGGGGTCTTCATCCCCGACCACGCCGCCATGCGTCTGGCCGGGCTGACCATCACCGCCCCGGACGGCTCGACCGCCCAGGCCGAGAACGTCCATCAGGCCAAGTACCGCTCCAGCTTCGACCTGCATCTGTCGCAGCCCGGCACCTATCGCGTCGCCAACGTCGGCTCGGGCTTCATGGCCAGCTACAAGCAGGGCGGCGAGCAGAAGCGCTGGCGCGGCACGGAAGCCGAGTTCCCCGGCGCCCTGCCCGCTGACGCCACCGACGTCGAGGCCGTGCGCACCGACAGCCGCACCGAGACCTTCGTGACCCTGGGCGAGCCGACCGACCTGACCGTCGTCGGCAAGGGTCTGGAACTGGCCCCGGTCACCCACCCGAACGATCTGGCCGCCGGCGAGGCCGCCACCTTCAAGCTGCTGAAGGACGGCCAGCCCGCCGCCAATGTGGACGTGACCATCGCCCGCGGCGGCACCCGCTATCGCAACACCCCCGAAGAGATCACGGTCAAGACGGGCGCTGACGGCGCCTTCAGCGTGACCTGGCCAGAAGCCGGCCTCTACTGGCTGGGCGCCTCGGTGCGCACGGCGGGCGTGAACGGCCAGCCCGGCTCGAACGCCTCGTGGAACGGCGCGCTGGAAGTCCTGCCCTGACCTCGAAACGCTCCAGCTCGACCCCGCCGCCGCTCCAGATCGGAGCGGCGGTTGAAGGCCGTCAGGACACCCGCGTCCTGATCCCGCCGACCGCCCGCGCCCCGGAACGGCCGCCCAGTGACCTGATCTGGTCGCTGGCGGGGGAAAGCATGGGCACCACCTGGTCGGTGCGTCTGGTCCCGCCGATGGGCGTGGCGCAGGACGTGTTTCAGGCGGCCGTCGAGGAAGAGCTGGCGCGCATCATCGCCCTGTTCAGCCCGTGGACGCCGAGCAGCGAGATCAGTCGGTTCAACACCGCCCCCGCCGGCACGTGGAAGCTGTCGGACGACTTCTGGGCCCTGCTGAACGCCGCGCTGGATCTGGCCGACGATGTCAACGGCGCGGTCGATCCGACGCTAGGGGCTCTGGTCGATCTGTGGGGGTTCGGTCCGCCCGGACCGCGCGATCCGCTCAATCCCCTGCCGTCCGCTGAAGAGATCGAAGCGGCGCTGGCCGTGTCCGGCTGGCAGAAGCTGCGGCTGAACCGCGACGCCCAGGCGGCGGTGCAGGCTGGCGGCATGAAGCTGGACTTCTCCGGCATCGCCAAGGGTCACGCCGTGGACCGCGTCTCGGCGCGTCTGACCGCGATGGGCGCGACCTCGCATCTGGTCGAGATCGGCGGCGAGCTTCTGGGGCGCGGGGTCAAGCCGGATGCTCAACCCTGGTGGGTCGAGATCGAGGCCGTGCCGGGGTCGCCCGCGCCGCATACGGTGGCCGCCCTGTTCGATATGGCGGTGGCCACATCCGGCGACTGGCGCCGCGCCTTCGTGCATGAACAGCACCTCTATCCGCACACCATCGACGGCGCGACCGGACGGCCGGTGGACAACGGTCTGGCCCAGGTCACTGTCTTTGACGCCTCGGCCATGCGCGCCGACGCTTGGGCCACGGCCCTGACCGTGCTGGGTCCCTATGACGGGCCGGAGTTCGCCGAGGCCATGCAGATCGCAGCCTGCTTCGTCGAGCGCACGCCGCGCGGCCTGGTCGAGCGGATGACGCCCGCCTTCGCCGCCATGATGGACGAAGAAGAAGCCTGA
>DAIOID010000078.1:0-11905 GCA_036744355.1 Brevundimonas sp. | reverse complement strand
GGTCGAGCGGATGACGCCCGCCTTCGCCGCCATGATGGACGAAGAAGAAGCCTGATCGTGACCGCCGACCTGTCCCGCTGGTTGTGGACCGGCGTCGCTTTGATCCTGTGGCTGGGCCTGATCGGCCTGACGGTCTGGCGCGTGCGCGCGGCCTCCGTGAAGGCCTCCGAACAGGCGCGCGCCTTGGCCGAGGCGGCGGGCGAGGACGCCGTGCTGATCGCCTTCGCCAGCCAGACCGGCTTCGGCGAGGAACTGGCCTGGATGACGGCGCGCGCGCTGGGCGACGGCGGCGTGGGCGCGCGGATCGTCGCTTTCAGTGACCTTGATGTGGAGACGCTGAAAGGCGCGCGGCGCCTGCTGGTCATAGCCTCGACCACCGGCGAGGGCGACGCCCCCGACGGCGCCGCCCGCTTCGTGCGACAGGTGATGGCGGCGGATGCGGACCTGTCGCACCTCTCCTATGGCCTGCTGGCTTTGGGCGACCGCGCCTATGACGCCTATTGCAGTTTCGGCCACGCGGTCGGGGACTGGCTGGAGCGCTGCGGCGCCCAGACCCTGTTCGACCGGGTCGAGGTGGACAATGGCGACGCGGGCGCGATCCGCCACTGGCAGCACCAGTTGAACCAGATCACGGGCGCCACCTCAGCCCCCGACTGGACCCCGCCCGCCTATGACCGCTGGCGGCTGGTCGAGCGGACCCTGCTGAACGCAGGCAGCCCCGGCGGCGAGGCCTGGCATCTGGCCTTCGAACCCATCGACCACACGCCCGACTGGGCGGCGGGCGACATCGCCGAGGTCGGCCTGCCCGTCCGCGACGGCGAGCAGCCGGCCAGCCGTGAATATTCGGTCGCCTCCCTGCCCTCGGACGGGCGGGTCGAGTTCTGCATCCGCCTGATGACCCGCCCGGACGGGACGCCGGGTCTGGCCTCAGGCTGGCTGACGCAGGACGCGCAGATCGGCGACGAGATCGCCATGAGGGTGCGCGCCAACCGCGGCTTCCACGCCCCGCCGCCGGAAGCCCCCATCATCCTGATCGGCAACGGCACCGGCATCGCCGGCCTGCGCGGGCACCTGAAGGCGCGGGCGCAGCATGAGAAGACCGGCGGGGCCTGGTTGCTGTTCGGTGAGCGGACGCAGGCCCACGACGCCCTCTATGACGCCGACCTGCAGGGATGGCTGGCGTCGGGCGTCCTGACCCGGCTGGACCGGGCCTTCTCGCGCGATGGGGGCGAGAACCGCTACGTCCAGTCGCTGGTGGCCGAACACGCCCGCCCCATGGCCGACTGGGTAGATCGCGGGGCCTATGTCTATGTCTGCGGCAGTCTGGAAGGCATGTCGAAGGGCGTCCACGCGGCGCTGGAGGCGGCGCTGGGCGAGGAGCGGCTGACGCGGCTGAGCGATAGCGGGCGTTACAGGCGCGACGTGTACTGAAACCCTTCCCTCTCCCAATGGGAGAGGGCTTGAGCCTCCAGGAGCGAAGCGATTGGCAAGGCGAAAGGGTGAGGGTCGCCGGCTGTCATCGGCTGAAGGCCGTCGCGCTGCGGCTCACGCCGACTGAAAGCAAAGCCCCTCACCCTTTCGCGCAAGAACGCTCGCTGGCGCTCCCGTGCGCTCAAGCCCTCTCCCGCCGGGAGAGGGTTGTCACCTCAGACCTCCGACCAGCGGCGCAGCAGATTGTGATAGAGGCCGGTCAGTTCGATGACGGCTTGATCCTTCGGCCCCTTGTCGAGGTTGACCCGCTGGGTGGCCACATCGAGGCGGAACAGGCTTTCGCGGTCGGCGTCGTCGCGGACCAGGCTTTGCAGCCACATGAAGCTGGAGACGCGGGCGCCGCGCGTGACAGGGGTGACGCGGTGCAGGCTCTTGGACGGATAGAGGACCAGGTCGCCGGCAGGCAGCTTGATCGACTGGCTTCCATACATCTCCTCGATGATCAGTTCGCCGCCGTCATAGTCCTCGGGCTCGGACAGGAAGAGGGTGGCCGAGAGGTCGCTGCGGATGCGCAGATCGCCTCTCTGGCGAATGGCGTTGTCGACGTGGAGGCCGAACTCGCCGCCGCCCTCGTAGCGATTGAACAGGGGCGGAAAGATCGTGTGCGGCAGGGCGGCCGAGACGAACATGGGGTTGGCGTTCAGGGCCTGGACGATCAGGGCGGAGGCCTCGCGCGCCGCCGCGCTGTCCTCGGGCAGTTGCTGGTTCTTCTTGGCCGTGGCCGACTGATGGCCCGAGGTCATGTTGCCGTCGGCCCAGGGGCCGGCGTCCAGGGTCCGGCGAAGGGCCGCGACCTCGGCCTTGGTGAAGACGTCGGGGATGTGCAGCAGCATGGGAGCCTCGATCAGATGCGCATCGGCCCCGTCGCTCAAGTGAACGACGGGGCCGACAGAATGGCGCGAAACGCTGTCGCTTAGTAGCGCAGGTTCAGCGTCAGAATGGCCGAACGGGCCGGGGCCACGTCGGCGTGGTGAACGCCGTTGGTGCGGATGATGTATTCCTCGTCGCCCGCGTTCTGGACGTTCAGCTGCAGCGAGGCGCGGTCGTTGATGTCGTAGGCGGCGAACAGGTCCACGCGGGTGTATTCGGGGGCGTAGATGCGGTTGCCGCCGCCGCCGGCGCCGCCCTGATTGCCGCCGAACGACTTGGACACATAATAGACGCCGCCGCCGAGGCTGAGCTGGGGCATCAGGCGGTAGGTGGTGAACAGGCTGGCGCTGTGCTCGGGCGTATTGGCCAGGGCCTCGCCGACATTGACGTTGTTGTAGGCGCCCTTGGTCAGCTCGGAATCCATCCAGGTGTAGCCGCCGAAGACCTGCCACTTGTCGGTGACATTGCCCGAGACGCCCAGTTCGAGGCCTTGAACCTCGGCCTCGCCGGCCTGCTCATAGACGCCTGCGGACACCTGGATCTGGGCGTTCTTGCGCACGGTCTTGAACAGGGCGCCGCTGAGGGCCAGGCGGTCGTTGAACAGGTTGGCCTTGGCGCCGATCTCGAAGCTCTCGGTCTCCTCCGGGTCCAGCAGTTCTGTCGCCAGATTGCCCGTGCCCAGGCCGTTGCCGTTGTTTTGGTCGCCGGCCGAGATGGTCGGCGGCGTCGAGGAGGTGGCCCAGGAGGCGTAGAGGCTGCTGTTGGCCGTCGGCTTGTAGACCAGCCCGACCTGATAGTTGACGAAGTCCCAGTCGCCGCTGCGCGGGGTCAGGGTGGGAACGGCGGGCGTGCCCACGTTCACCCAGTCCGCGCCCTCAACCGAATAGTCGTCCCAGCGCAGGCCGAGGTTCAGAATCCACTTTTCGCCAACCGCCATCGAGTCGAAGGCGTAGAGACCCAGGGTGTCGGTCGTGTTGTGGCTGACGTTGCCGCGCGTGACCGTTCCCGTCCAGGGATCGTTCGGGTTGGGATTATAGACCGGGGTGCAGTCCAGACCGGTCAGCGGCGCGGGGCAAGCCGTGCCGGTCAGGGTGGTGACGGTAAAGCCGGCGTTGCGGTTCTTCTCGCGCGACAGCTCCAGGCCCAGGTCGAAGTTGTGCTTGATCGCGCCGGTCAGGAAGGAGCCGTGCAGGTCGGTGACGTTGGCCAGGGTCTCGGTCGGGTTCCAGCGCGACTTCAGACCCCGTTTCATCCACCAGACGCCGTTGATGTTCTGCGCCGAGCCGCCATCGCCCGGGTTGGTGACGATGTAGTCGTTCAGCGTCTGCGAGTAGCGGGTGACGTTGCGCAGAGCGAGCGTGTCGCTGAAGCGGTGCTCGACATCCAGGGTCAGGGTGTCGACCGTGTTGTTCAGATAGTCGCGCGCCTTCAGCCCGTAGAAGCTGTCATAGGGCACGTCGAGAACGCCTGAGGCGTCCGGGCGCGGGCCGTTGGCGCCGGCCAGCTTGGTGTAGAGCGGGATGCCGTAGTCAGGCATCTGATCACTGTCGAGGTGGTAGTAGCTGGCGGTCACGGTGGTCGGCGTGCCGAGGCCGGCGGCGACCGAGGCGGCCACGCCCCACTTGTCGAAGTCGACGGCGTTACGGCCGGCGACGTCGCCCTGAGACGCCATGACATTCAGGCGCATGGCGGCGGTGGGGCTGACCTGCCAGTTGGCGTCCACCGTGCCGCGCGCATAGCCGTCCGTTCCGACGCCGGCCGAGGCGCGGACGAAGTTCTGCAGACGCGGGGCCTTGGAGCCCAGGTTGATGCTGCCGCCGCCCGAGCCGCGACCCGAATAGACCGAATCCGGACCCTTGATGACCTCGACCTGCTCCAGGTTGAAGACCTCGCGCTGCTGGCCGCCGGTGTCGCGGATGCCGTCGACGAAGATGTTGTTGCCCGAGGCCTGGCCCCGGATGAAGGGACGGTCGGCCAGGGGCTGACCGCCCTCGCCCGCGCCGAAGGTGATGCCCGGCGAAGTGCGCAAAATATCCTGCAAGGAGGTGGCGGCGGTCTGCTCGATGATCTGCTGCGGGATCACGGTGACCGAGCGCGGCGTGTCGACCAGGGGGGCGACGAAGGTCGGGTCCTTGGGCTCGCGCTTGATGCGCTGGCCGTGCACGTCGACGGCGCTCAGGGTCGTGGCGTCTTGCGTAACGTCCGCCGTGGCGATCGGGGCTTCGTCGTTGGCCATAGCCGGCGCTGCGCACAGCATGCCGGCGGCGCTGGAAGCAAACAGGAGCGCCTTGAGGGCGGAGGAACGAGCGTCGGACATGGGGGAGGAACCAGTCATTGATAATGCGATCCGGTCGCAATATCAGATTCCACGACTGCGACAATCTGACTCCTGCGACTAAATCGCAATTGCGGCAGGGATGTCACACGGTCGTCATGACGGCGCCCTCAGCCCGGTTTGGCCACCGCCTTGATCGAGATCGCAGGGTCGGCCAGCAGGGCCGCATCCACCGGGGTCGCCTTGCCGATCAGCAGGCGCCCGCCCATGAAGTCGGCGGGCGCATTGACCGCCTCGACGCAGACGATGCGGTCACCGTGCAGGTGGAAGACGGCGAAGCTGCCCGTCGCTGGATCGCCGCGCACGACCTGACGGTCCGCGTCGAAGGGCAGGCCGGCGATCTGAAGTTTCACGTCGTATTGGTCGGACCAGAACCAGGGCACCTCGGGCGCCGGGGCCGCGCGGCCGACGATGGCGGCGGCGGCCTGCTTGGCCTGCTCCAGGGCGTTGGGCACGCTTTCCAGACGGTGCATCCGCCCGCCGTGAACCGGGATGGGGCGGTGGGTCACGTCGCCGATGGCGTAGATGGCGGGGTCGCTGGTGCGGGCGGTTTCGTCCACGACTACGCCGTTCTCGCACGCCAGACCGGCGGTGCGCGCCAGGGCCTCACGCGCCAGGGCCCCGACGCCGACCAGGACAGCATCGGCTTCGATCAGGCCGCCGTCCGCGAGACGCACGCCGCCGTCCTCGAAGCCGGACACCTCGGCGCCGGTCAGGATCTCGACGCCATGCTTGCGGTGCAGGCCGGTGAAGAAGGCCGAGAGGGTTTCCGAGGCCACGCGGGCCAGCACCCGGTCCATGCGTTCGATCACTACGGCGTCCGCGCCCAGAGCCCGGGCCGAGGCCGCCGCCTCCAGACCGACATAGCCCCCGCCGACCACGGCCAGACGCTTGCCGGGCGCGAGCACGGCCTTCAGCCGTTCGGCGTCTTCCAGGGTGCGCAGCTCCAGCAGGTCGGGCCGGTCGGCACCGGGGATGGCCAGCTTGCGCGCCATCGAGCCGGTGGCGAGGATCAGCACGTCGTAGGGCTCGACCGTTCCGTCAGCGAAGGTCACAGTCCTGGCCGCCGCGTCGATGGCGGTCGCCGTGACGCCGGTGCGCAGGTCGATCTTCTGTTCGACGTAGAAGCTCTCGGGGCGCAGCAGCAGATCTTCCAGACCCGCCTCCCCCTTCAGCCAGGCCTTGGACAGGGGCGGTCGCTGATAGGGCGCCGCCGCCTCCTCGCCCGCCAGGACGATCTCGCCCGCAAAGCCATACTGCCTCAGCAGCGCCGCCGCCGAGCCCCCCGCGTGTCCCGCGCCGATAATCAGAACCTTGGTCATGGGCGAGAGATAGTGCGCCCCGCAGCGCCTGGCGAGCCGTCTTTGCAACGGCGCCCCATCAGAAAAAAGGACCGCGAGGCGAGCCCCGCGGTCCTGTTCGTCAGAAGGCCTTGGACAGGCTCAGCTTCAGACTGTGGCTGATCAGGTCCGAGCCGGCCTGACCGCTGTAGTCCGCACCGTAGCTCCAGCCCGAGAGCGCCCGCCACTGGACGCCCAGACCCAGGCTGAGGCTGTCGCGCGCCCAATGCTCAAGGCCCACCATGTAGTCGGGGCTGGCCAGCCAGTCGGCGTAGGAAACGGCCTGATCATCCGCGCCCTCGAACTCATGACGCCATTCGACGCGCAGGCTGGGCGTCAGGACGCCCGAGCGACGCTGCAAGGTCCAGTCGAAGCTGGCGCCCAGACCGGCCGCCAGGGTGTCGACCGTCATGGCGTCGTACTTCAGGGCGAAGACGCCCGCGCCGTTTTCGGTGAAGCCGTCCAGATCGACCTTGCCGAACTGCAGGCGGGCATAGGGCGCCCAGGACAGACCGGCGGCGGAACGTTCCAGCGCGACCGAGGCCGAGCCGAACAGCACCGAGCCGGAACGCTCGCCGAAGGCGAACTCGCCCGCGTCCGACGACCAGCGACGGCTGTCGAACGTCAGCGAGCCGTAGCCCAGCACGCCGTCGACGATCAGGTCGTCGGTCGCGCGCCAGCTGCCGTAGAGGGCGCCGACATAGCTATCGGCCTCGGACAGGGTGTCGTTGTCGCCGACCTTGGTGCGGTCATGGCCGTAGCCGAGGCCGACGCCGGCGACCCAGCGATCCGACACCGCCATGTCCACGCCGGCGCTGACGCCGGAGGTGCTGAAGCGATAGTCGCGCTGCCCTTGGGCGTCGCGACGGCCCCAGTCGATCGCGCCCGCGGTCCAGACGCCGAGGCCGCCCTTGCCCGGCTGGCCGGCCTGGCCCGCGTCGGCCTGTCGAGCGGCGGCCTCGTCCGCAGGCGTCCGGGCCGAAGGCAGACGGCCGAAGCCGTCGTCGCGGTCGCCGGGCGACTGGCCCAGTTGCTGACGCAGGGCTTCGCGCGGGTCCTGGTTCAGGCCGCCGTCGCCCAGGTTGAGGCGCATCTGGTTGGTGAGGCCCGCGCCGCCGCCGCGCCGCACCTGTTCAAGGCGGCGGTGGAAGTTGTCGGCCTGCGAGCGGGCGAAGCGGCGCGCCGTGTCGGCCTGGGCCGAAACCAGGCCACGCACTTCCGGGTCCAGCGAGGGATCGGAGCGCGCCTCGACCGTGACCGTCAGGACGCCCGTGGTCGGGCCGCCCGCGTTGGACAGGGTGTAGGTGACGCTGGCCGTTCCGGTGAAGTCGCCCTCGGGGGTGAAGGTCACGTCATAGGTGCGGTTCCCGGCGACGCCGCCCTCGACCAGGGCGGCGGTTCCGGCCTGGTTGGAAACGCCGACCACCGTGGCGCCGACGAAGGGACCGCCCGTCGCCGTGTCCGTCAGGGACACCGTCACCGGACGCCCGGCCAGGGTGGTCGCGGTCAGCGGCGTCAGGGCCGGGGTGGCCACGGCCTGAACCTCGATCGTGCCCGGCAGGGACTGACCGAAGGGCAGGATGACGGCGTAGTCCAGGGACGCCGGGGCGGCCGACGGCGAAGCCGCCATGGCCATGCGGCGCGCCGCCGGTCCTGCGGAAGGCGCCGCCGGCGTATAGACGATGGTCAGGCCTGCGACCTGAGCCGTGCCGGAGGTCGGCTGGCGCGTGATGACCAGACCCTGGAACGGGCCGCCGGTCAGACCGGCCGTCGGCTCGAACACGACAGCCTGGCCGCCCAGCGACACGCCTTGCAGATCCGGCGCCTGGCCCAGCACGCGGAAGGTCATGGTCGCGGGCGCGGACTCGCCGCCCGGGCCCTGAGCCACCACGGCGATCGTGTCCTCGCCCATGAAGCCGGGCGCGGGCGTATAGGCCACGCTCCAGCCCGTCCCGCCGGCGCCCGGCGCCTGGATCACAGCCTGACCGTGAGCGGGCGCGCTGTCCACGCGATAGCCGGTCACCACGCCCGATACGGCGGGCGGCAGGGCGACGGTGGAGGCGCCGTCCGGTCCCGGCTGCACCACGACCGGCGCCGGAGGATCGATGTCCGGCGCCGTCGGCGCGGTCACCGTCAGGCTGACCGTCGCCGGCGCGGAGGTCCCGCCCGGTCCCGTCGCCGTATAGGTGAAGCTGTCCGCGCCGTGATAGCCGCTCGAGGGCGTGTAGGTGACCACGTCGCCCGAAACGCTGACCGTGCCGTGAGCCGGCGGCGAGGCGACCGCCAGGCTGGTGTGCACGCCGGTGATCGACGTCGACAGGTCGATGGCGTAGCCCGAACTGTCAAAGGGCGCCGTGACATTGACGGGCGACGCTACGGGCGCGGCGGGCGCGCCGACGGTCAGGGTGACGACACCCGGCGCGGAGACGCCGCCGGGGCCGGTGGCCCTATAGGTGAAGCTGTCCGGGCCCCAGTAGCCGCTGTTCGGCGTATAGACCGCGGCCGTCCCCGCAAGGGCGAGCGCGCCATGGGCCGGCGCCGTCACAAGCTGAACACTGTCGTAGGTTCCGCTGATCGCGGTCGACAGGTCGAAGCTTTTAGACTGTCCATAGGGCGTAGCGACCGCCACGGAACCCGCCGTTGGCGGCAAGGCTGGAGCAGGGATGGTAAAGGGGACGCTCGACGACATCGGCGAAAGATTGCCCGCCGCGTCCATCGCCTGGCCCGTCAGCACATACGCCCCGGACGCCAGAGGACTGACATGAGTGAAGCTCCAGTCGCCCGCGGGGCTGACCGTCGTCACGGCAAACAGGCCGCCGTTGAGGATCAGATTGACTGAAACGCCCGCCTCGGCCGTGCCGCTGAAGGTCACGGGGTTGGCTATCGTCGCCCCCGAGGTCGGCGCCGTGACCACAGGCGCCGGCGGCGGGACCGTATCGACCGTCCAGGTGTAGGAGGCCGGAGCGCTCTCGACGCCCGACACCACGGCCTTGTAGCGCAGCACATGGGTTCCTTCGGGCAGGTCAGCGAAGCTCAGCGGAATAGACGCCGATGTGAACGCGCCGCCGTCCAGCGACACCTGAAGTCCGGCGCCCGGCGAAAGGCTGAAACCAAAGGTCGCCGTCGAACTCTTCGAAATCAGCGGAGGCGCAGAGATGAGCCCCGGCGTGGCTGGGCGCTGGACATAGGTGTAGGTCGCGGCGCCGGACGGCGTGTTCGTCCCCTGGGGATTGATGATCGACACCGGCACGGAACCCGCAGGGCTCGCGGGCGTGGTCGCCGTGATCCGGGTCGCGCTATTCACCGTGAACGACGACGCGGCCACGCCGCCGAAGCTGACGGCGGTCGCGCCGGTGAAGTCGGTTCCGGTGATGACGACGCTTTCGCCGCCCTCCGTCGGCCCGCTGCCCGGCGTCAGGCCGGTGATGGTCGGCGCGGCCGGCGCAGGGGTGCAGGTCACACGGGCTTGCAACGTCGCGCCGGCTCCGTTGCTCCAGCCATAGACGATATAGGCAGGGAAATCGGCGGGCACGACATAGTCGCCGCTCAGCGCCAGTTCGGCGTCGGCCGTCGCGTACTCTTCGAGCAGGACATCATAATCAAAGTTCGGCAGTTCTCGATAGAGGGCGAAGCCTGCGCCCGAATACCGATCATTGGCGGCGTTGGTGCTGCCCGTCGTTGTCGCAGAATAGGAGATCCGGTCTCCGGCCTTCATCGACAGCGCGGCGTGATAGTTTTCATTGAGGTTGCTCAAGGTCACGCCGCCGCCCCATATCTGGTTGATGGCGTCGCAGCCCGGCGAGGCGGCGGCGGCGCTGGCCGCGCCGAGAACCGCAAGACCCGCGCCTGCAAAAACGGCGGCGCGCTTCGTCCAGCCGACAGCGGCCGTCACGACATGGAACATTCTGAAATCCCCGAGGCCGAGACGCCGCAGGGATCGCGCGAGTCTCAACTAAAACGGTGGTTTTCCTCGCACACTTCGAAACCGCTGTCAGGACAGAGGAATAGTAAACGGCGCAGAAATCCCGCCAGGTCGTGTTCCGACAAGGGGTTGACCGTTCCACTGTTACAGCATAATGGCACATGCCATGAGCACCGACGCCGCCAAGATCGCCCTGCTGGACGCCCTGCTTTCGCTGCAGACGCGGGCGGAGGCCGACGCCTTTCTGTCCGACCTGTGCACGCCCGCCGAGCTGCGCGCCTTCGCCGAGCGGTGGCAGGTGGCGCGGCTGCTGTACGGCGGGGACAAGACCTATCGCGAGATCGCGGTGGAAGCCTCGGCCAGCCCGACCACCGTGGTGCGCGTCGCGCGCTCCCTGAAAGACATGCCGCACCAGGGCTATCGCCTGGTGCTGGACCGCCTGAATCAGAAAGCCTGAGTTGAGATCATGAGCACCGTGCAGGGGCGGCTACGCATCGCCGTCCAGAAATCCGGCCGTCTGGCCGAACGCAGCCTCGACTTGGTCCGCGACGCAGGTCTGCGCGTGGTCAAGGGCAACAACGACCTGCTCTACCGGATCGAGAACTATCCGATAGACCTGCTGCGCGTGCGCGACGACGACATCCCGACCTTCGTGGCGGACGGGGTCTGCGACCTGGGGATCGTCGGCGAGAACGTGCTGGAAGAGGTGAAGAACGGCGGCCCGAACGCCGAGGTGGTCATGCCCCTGGGCTTTGGCCGCTGCACGCTTAAGATCGCCGTGCCGCCGACGCTCGACTATGCCGGGCCGCAGTCGCTGGACGGACTGCGCATCGCCACCTCCTATCCCAGGATCCTGCGTCGTTTTCTGGATGAGAACGGCGTCGGCGCCGACATCGTCACCATGCGCGGCGCGGTCGAGGTGGCCCCGCGGTTGAAGCTGGCCTCGGCCATCTGTGATCTGGTCTCGACCGGCGCGACGCTGGAGGCCAACGGCCTGATGGCCAAGGAGACCGTGCTGGACAGCCAGGCGGTGCTAATCAAGGCGCCGACCGCGCCCGAGGCCGGGCTGCAACACCTGCTGGACAGCATCATCGAACGGATGGCCGGCGTGGTCTCCTCGCAAGGCGCCAAGTACGTCATGCTGAACGCGCCGCGCTCGGCGTTGGCGGAGATCACCGCCATCCTGCCCGGCGCCGGGTCGCCGACCGTCATGCCCCTGTCGGGCCGCGACGACGCCGTGGCCGTCCACGCCGTGTGTCAGGAAGCCGTCTTCTGGGAGACGCTGGAGAAGCTGAAGGCGGCGGGGGCCTCGGCCATCCTGGTCCTGCCGATCGAGAAGATGATGTGATGAAGCGTATCGACTGGAACAAGCTGGACGCCGCCGAGCGCCAGGCCGCCCTGGCGCGTCCGCAGCAGCGCACCGAGGGCTTCGTCACCAGCGTGGTGCGCGAGATCTTCGACGACGTGCAGGCGCGCGGCGGGGCCGCCGTGACCGACTGGGCGATCAAGCTGGACGGCGCCGCGCCGCGCCGGGTGGCGATCACCGAAAAGGTCGCCGCCGAGGCCCGCGCCGACCTGCCTCCCGCCGCTGCGCGGGCCCTGCGGGTCGCCGCCGACAATGTCCGCGTCTTCCACGCCGCGACCCGGCCCGAGGACACCGCCTTCATCGAGACCACGCCGGGGGTGAAGTCCAAGCTGGTGTGGCGGCCTATCGGCTCGGCGGGCCTCTACGTGCCCGGCGGCACGGCGCCTCTGTTTTCATCCTTACTGATGCTGGCCATTCCGGCGGGCGTGGCCGGGGTCGGGCGGCGCGTCGCCGTCACGCCGCCGTCGAAGGACGGCTCGGTCCACCCGGCCATGATCGTCGCCGCCGCAGAAGCGGGGTTGGACGAGCTGTGGCTGCTGGGCGGCGCCCAGGCCATCGCGGCCCTGACCTTCGGCGCTGAA
>DAIOID010000077.1:8973-14521 GCA_036744355.1 Brevundimonas sp. | reverse complement strand
GTCGAGCACGTCTTCACCCACTTCAGCCTGACCCTGGCCGTCCATGTCGGCGCAGGAGAGGGGGACTTCATCTGGACCCCTGCGGAAGCCGCCCTGGCGGCCCTGCCGACCGTGTTCCGCAAGGCGCTGGAGCGCGGCCTGACGGTCTAGCCGGTCACCCGCAGATTGACGATGCCGCTGCGCTCGCGCGGGATGACCACGACCTGACCGTCAAGCCGCTGGAAATGCAGGTCGATGACCCCGTCGCCGACCTGCAGCCGCGTCACCGACAGCCGGTCCACCCCCGGCGGCAGGGTCGGGTCGGCGACCTCGACCAGTTGCTCGGGTGCGTCGATCGACAGACCCAGCGCCGCCTGCAGCATCAGGAAGACCGAACCCGCCGCCCAGGCCTGCGGCAGGCAGGCGACCGGATAGGCGATGGGGGGCTCGCCCGTTTCGCGGATGAAGCCGCAGAACAGCTCGGGCAGGCGCAGCTGGAAATGGGCCGCGGCGCCATAGATCTCGCCCAGCAGCATGGCCACCGCCCGTCGCTCGCCGTAGCGGGCCATGCCCGCCGCCGCCATGGCGGTGTCGTGCGGCCAGACCGAGCCGTTGTGATAGCTCATCGGATTGAAGCGGGCCTGTCCCTTGGCCAGGGTCCGCAGGCCCCAGCCGGAGCGGAACTCGGCGGTCAGCATCCTTCGCGTCACCAGTCGGGCGCGCTCGGGCGAGGGCAGGCCGCTGAACAGCAGGTGCCCGGCGTTGGAGCCGACGGCCTGCATCTGCTTGCCGTCGCCGTCGAGCGCCACGGCGTAGAACTGCTGATCCTCCATCCAGAACCTGTCCTCGACCAGGGACCGCACGGTCGCGGCCCGCGCCTGCCACTGGCTGGCCCGCTCGTCGCCCACCTGCGCGCCCATCTCTGCCAGGGCGGTCCAGGCGGCGAAGGCGTAGCCCTGCACCTCCAGAAGGGCGATCGGCCCTTTGGGAAAGCGGCCGTCGCTGTCGAAGATGGAGTCCTCGCTGTCCTTCCAGCCCTGGTTGGACAGGCCGGTCTCGGCGGCGCGGGCGTAGTCGATCAGGCCGTCGCCGTTGCTGTCGCCGTAGTCGCTCATCCAGCCCGCCGCCGCGATCAGATTGGGCCACAGGTTGCGGATGGTCTCCACGTCGCCGGTGCGTTTGGCGTAGGCCCCGGCCAGGGCGATGAACAGGCAGGTGGTGTCGACCCCGCCGTAATAGAGGCCGAAGGGCACCTCGCCGAGAACGCTCATCTCGCCGCCGCGCGTCTCATGCATGATCTTGCCGGGGGCGGAGTCCTTGAAGGCGTCCACCTCGGTCGCCTGACGCGAGGCCAGATAGGTCAGCACGCCGCGCGCCAGACTGGGGTCCACCCACAGCATCTGCCAAGCGGTGATAATGCCGTCACGCCCGAAGGGGGTCGAGAACCACGGCACCCCGGCATAGGGATAGGGGCCGGTCGGCAGGTCGGTGGTCAGCAGCGCAACATCGGTGCGCGACTGGGTCAGCCAGTCGTTGATGCGCGGATCGCGTGGTGCGGCCACGCCGGCGCCGCGCCGCATCCTTCGACGCATGGCCAGCCGGGCCTGGATGGAGTTCCAGCGCCAGCGCTCCTGATCCGGGGCGTCGCAGACGTCGATGCCGCATTCGATATAGAGGTCCAGCCGCTTGCCCTTGGGCAGGCTGAACATGAACTCGGCCCGGTTGGCGCTGAGGCGCGCCGGCGGCTCGGAAAAGGCCAGGCAACTCGTCCGCACCACCCCGTCCAGCCCAGTGTAGCCGAAGCTGACCCGGCGCCCGTCCATGATCGGGGCGTGAATCTCGCCGCGCGCCGCCCGCATCGTGCCGCGCACCTGAAAGATGTCGGCGAAATCGGCGCCGAACTCGAACGACAGCGGCAGCAGGATGTCCTCGACGCCGTGGTTGACCATCCGCACCCGCTCGAACAGGCGCTTGTCCCAGAGGAAGCGCCGCCGCTCCAGATGCAGCACCCCCGCCGGGGCCGAGCGTCCGCCCATCGGCGGCAGGGGGCGGTTGGTCGAATGGCAGGTGAAGAAGACATTGTCCTCGGTCACGCCGGAACTCAGCCGCGACGGCCGCGCCCGCCCCACCGTCAGAACAAAGTGCGACAGCAGACGCGTGTCCCGGTCGAACAGGCCGTCGGCGCCGCTTTTGACGTCGCCCCAGTGGTCCGCCACCAGAAAGGTGTCAGCGTCCTTCAGCGCCATCAGGGTCTCCAGGCCGTCCTGATCGCTGTTGTCGGCGGCCGTGGTCTGGACCGAATAGGCGTCGTCCATCGTCTGCCTCGCTGCTGTGCGAAAGTCGCTCAGGCGCCCCTCAGGGAAATGGCCGAAGCGGCGAAGAGTTCAGCCGGAACTCAGCCTATGGCGGCGAAGCTGCGATCTTCGTGGGCGATCCGCGACGGCGTCCGGGCGCCATCCAGAACATGGGCCGCAAAGGGCCTGCGGGCCAACAGGTCGCCGTAGACGTCGAGGTAACGCCTCGCCATGACCGTGGCCGAGAAGCGCAGGTCGAAGCGCGCCCGGATCGCCTCGCGGTCCAGCCGGTGCGCCTGTCCGGCGGCGGCCACGGCCTGGTCCAAGGTATCGACCAGAAAGCCGGTGGCCCCGTCCTCGATGATCTCGGGCGTAGAACCCGAGCGGAAGGCCACGACGGGCGTGCCGCAGGCCAGGGCCTCGATCATCACCAGGCCGAAGGGCTCGGGCCAGTCAATAGGGAAGAGCAGGGCCTCGGCTCCGCCGAGGAAGGCGGACTTCTGATCGTCGCCGATCTCGCCGACGAACTCGATCAGGGGATTGCCCTGGACCAGAGGCCGGATGACAGTCTCCCAATAGGTCTTGTCCGCGGCATCGACCTTGGCCGCCATCTTCAACGGCTTGCCCAGACGCGTGGCGATCTCGATGGCCCGGTCGGGGCGCTTCTCGGGCGAGATGCGGCCGAGGAATGCGAGGTAGCCCTCGGGCGAGGACGAAAAACGATAGAGGTCGCCCGGCATGCCGTGATGCACCGTCGCCTTCCAGTTGGCGGCGAGCAGGGGGCGGCGCTGATCGTCGGAGATGGAGACCAGGCCGAACTGCGGCCAGCGCTCATAGACCTCGGGCAGATCCTTCAGATCCAGCCGTCCGTGCAGGGTGGTCACCGTCTTGTCGGCCAGCCCCTGAAAGAAGGGGAAATGCAACATGTCGGTGTGGAAGTGGACGACGTCGAAGTCGTCGGCGCGATCCAGCACCTCGGCCAGCATGGTCATGTGGGCGGCCAGGTCGGACTTCAGCGGTTCGGGGTCCAGCCGGATGGCCTGATCGCGCACCGGGATCAGCCGGGCCCGCGTTTTGGCCTCGGCGCTGGCGAACAGGGTGACCTCGTGGCCCAGTTCGACCAGGGCGTCGGTCAGGTGGGCGACGACCCGCTCGGTGCCGCCATAAAGGCGCGGCGGCACCGCCTCGTAGAGGGGCGTGACCTGGGCGATCTTCATCGTTCGACTCCCGCGCCCCCGATGGCGCACTGGAATCGTCAACACGGGTCGATGACCGGGGTTCCAGCTTGGCTGGAACGATAGTCGCAAGCCTTACAGCGGCTTTGCGGCCTACTGCATCCCTGCGCGGATCTCGGCGCGCAGGGCGTCGATGGGGCGCAGGCCCGTATCGGTCTTGAAACGCCAGTAGGTCCAGCCGTTGCAGGCCGGAGCGTTTTCCAGCAGGGCGCCCAGCTTGTGGATCGAGCCGGTCATGGAGCCGGACACCAGCGAGCCGTCGGCGCGCACGCGGGCCTCATGGTCGCCCTTCGGGCAATAGAGCTTGTCGCCGGGAGCCAGCAGACCGGCTTCCACCAGGGCGCCGAACGGCACCTTGGGCTCGGCCTTCTTGGACCCGGTGACGACCAGATCCTCGGGCGCAGCGGGGATGACGGCCTTGATGCGCTTCTCGGCCAGCTTGGCGTAGGTCTCGTCGCGTTCGATGCCGATGAATTGGCGACCCAGGCGCTTGGCCGCGGCCCCCGTGGTGCCGGTGCCGAAGAAGGGATCCAGCACCACGTCGCCGACGCGGCTGGCCGACAGCAGCACGCGGTGCAGCAGGGCCTCGGGCTTCTGGGTCGGGTGGGCCTTGTCGCCGTTGTCGTCCTTCAGACGCTCGTTGCCGGTGCACAGGGCCAGGGTCCAGTCCGAGCGCATCTGGGTGTCTTCGTTGAAGGCCTTCAGCGCATCGTAGTTGAAGGTGTAGCGCTTCTGCTCGCGCGACTTGGCGGCCCAGATCAGGGTCTCGTGCGCATTGGTGAAGCGCGTGCCCTTGAAGTTCGGCATCGGGTTGGACTTGCGCCAGATGATGTCGTTCAGCACCCAGAAGCCCAGGTCCTGCATCGCCGAACCCAGTCGGAAGATGTTGTGGTAGCTGCCGATGACCCAGAGCGAGCCCTCGTCCTTCAGCACCCGGCGGCACTCGCCCAGCCAGGCGCGGGTGAAGGCGTCATATGCGGCGAAGCTGTCGAACTTGTCCCAGTCGTCATCGACCGCGTCGACCTTGGAATTGTCGGGACGCAGCAGGTCGCCGCCCAGCTGCAGGTTATAGGGCGGGTCTGCGAAGACCATGTCCACCGACTTGTCCGGCAGGCCCTTCAGCACCTCGATGCAGTCGCCACGCAGGATGACGTCGGTCTTCAACTCGGACATGGAATAAGCGGCCCCGGACAGATGAGAGGCTTATGGTGAATCCTTACGGTTAAGGCGGAGTAACCAAACTTAAGATCCGGGGGGATCAACAAAATCCTTCTCCCCTTGCGGGAGAAGGTGACCGAGCCAAAGCGAGGTCGGATGAGGGGTTGCGCGACGCTGGAACAGCCCGCAGCCAAAACGTGGCGAGACCCCTCATCCGTCAGGCTCCGCCTGCCACCTTCTCCCGCAAGGGGAGAAGGAAAGAAGGGTATGCAAAACGCATCCCGTCTGAGCTATGACGCGAACATGATCGCACGCCTTCGCCCCGTTCCGTTCGCCCTCGGGCCTGTCCACTTCGTCGGCATCGGCGGCATCGGCATGAGCGGCATCGCCGAGATCATGCTGAAGATCGGCTATCAGGTGTCCGGCTCGGACGCCAAGGCCAGCGCCAACACCGAGCGGCTCGAGAAGCTGGGCGCCCGCATCTACATCGGCCATGACGCGGCCCATGTGACCGAGGGCGTCTCGGCGGTGGTCTATTCCACCGCGGTCAAGGCGACGAACCCTGAGCTGGTCGTGGCGCGCGAGCGTCGGATTCCCCTGGTGCGCCGCGCCGAGATGCTGGCCGAGCTGATGCGCCTGCAATTCTCGGTCGGCGTCGGCGGCACTCACGGCAAGACGACGACGACCTCCATGGTCGCGGCCCTGCTGGACGCTGGCTCGCTGGACCCGACGGTGGTCAACGGCGGCATCATCAACGCCTATGGCACCAACGCCAAAGTGGGCGAGGGCGACTGGATCGTGGTCGAGGCCGACGAGAGCGACGGCTCCTTCCTGCGCCTGAAGTGCACGGTCGCGGTCATCACCAACATCGACCCGGAACAC
>DAIOID010000077.1:0-8873 GCA_036744355.1 Brevundimonas sp. | reverse complement strand
ATCGCCGTGGTCCAGCCGCACCGCTACACCCGCCTGCGCGACCTGATGCAGGACTTCTCGACCTGCTTCGCCGACGCCGACAGCGTTCTGGTCGCCGACGTCTATCCGGCGGGCGAGCAGCCGATCGAGGGCGTCGACAAGCACGCCCTGGCCGACGGCATCCGTCGCTACGGCCACCGCAACGTCGCCGCCCTGGAAAACGCCGCCGTCCTGCCGCGCGTCATCAAGGACGAAGCCAAGCCGGGCGATCTGGTCGTCCTGCTGGGCGCCGGCGACATCACCAGCTGGGCCTACGCCCTGCCGGCGCAACTCGAAGCCCTTGGCTGAGCGGAAATAGTGATGTCCTGGCGCGATAACCTCCCCACCGTGCGCGGCAAGCTGCTGCTGAACGAGCCGCTGGGGCCCTACACCTGGTTCCGTGTCGGCGGGGCGGCGGACGCCCTGTTCATCCCGGCGGACGCCGAGGATCTGGCCGATTTCCTGAAGGCTCTGCCTGAATCCGTGCCGGTCACCATCATCGGCGTCGGCTCCAACCTGATCGTGCGCGACGGCGGGGTCGAGGGCGTGGTCATCCGTCTGGCCGGACGCGCCTTCGCCGCCATCACGACCGAGGGCGAGACCATCACCGCCGGCGCGGGCGCGCTGGACTCCATGGTGGCCAAGGCTTCCGCGAAAGCGGGCATCGCCGGGCTGGAGTTCTACGCCGGCATTCCCGGCACCATCGGCGGCGCCCTGACCATGAACGCGGGCTGCTATGGCTCGGAGACGAAGGACGTTCTGGTCTCGGCCTGGGGGCTGACGCGTCAGGGCGAGCGGATCGAGCTGGCCCTGGCCGACTTTGGTTATACCTATCGTCACTCCAACGCCCCGGCGGGCGTCATCTGGATGGAGGCGACCTATCGCGGCACGGCCGACGCGCCCGAGGCCGTCGCCGCCCGCATCAACGAGATCACCAGCCGCCGCGAAACGACCCAGCCGATCCGCGAAAAGACCGGCGGCTCGACCTTCAAGAACCCCGAGGGTCATTCCTCATGGAAACTGGTCGACGAGGCCGGTTGGCGCGGCAAGCTGCACGCCGTAACCGGCGGCGGGGCCAAGTTCAGCGAGCTGCACTCCAACTTCATGATCAACCCGGGCGAGGCGACGGCTGCTGACATCGAAGGTCTGGGAGAGGCGGTTCGCGCCGACGTCCTGAAGAAGACCGGCGTTCAGCTGGACTGGGAAATCAAGCGCATCGGCCGGAAGTAAAAGCCCGTCTCCCCTTGAGGGAGAAGGTGGCCCGCCAGGGCCGGATGAGGGGTGTCGGCGCGACATTTTTATCGGGCCGACAGCCCGGCCTCCACGCACCCCTCATCCGTCTTGCTCCGCAAGCCACCTTCTCCCTCAAGGGGAGAAGGAAGGGATGCTTAAATTCCCCACCCGCCCCGCTATCGTTTCCAACCGGTTAACCGTATTCAGTCCATAGGGGCGGGCTATTAGTCGGATCGTCCCATGCGCGCGCCCCTGAACACCCTTCATGTCGCTGTCCTGATGGGCGGCCTGTCGTCGGAACGCGAGGTCTCGTTGTCCTCGGGCCGCGGCTGCGCCGACGCCTTGGAGGGGCAGGTCGCCAAGGTCACGCGCGTCGACGCCGGCCGCGATCTGGCCCAGGTGCTGACGGCCCTGAAACCCGATGTCGTCTTCAACGCCCTGCACGGCGAATGGGGCGAGGACGGCTGCGTCCAGGGAATCCTCGAGACCCTGCGCATTCCCTACACCCACTCCGGCGTCCTGGCCTCGGCCCTGGCCATGGACAAGGACAAGTCCAAGGCCGTGCTGCGCGCGGCGGGCGTCGTCGTCCCCGGCGGCGGCCTGTTCGACCGCAAAGCGGTGGCGGCGGACCACGTCATCGCGCCCCCCTATGTCATCAAGCCGAACGCCGAGGGCTCCTCGGTCGGCGTCTATGTCATCCAGCCGGGCGACGCGCCCTGCGCCATCGTCGGCGACGACAGCTGGACCTATGGCGACCTGGTCATGGTCGAGCCCTTCATCGCGGGCAAGGAGCTGGCCGTCACGGTGCTGGGCGAGGCCGCGGGCCCGCGCGCCTTGACCGTCACCGACATCACCCCGACCAAGGGCTTCTACGACTACGAAGCCAAATACGCGCCGGGCGGCTCCAAGCACGTCCTGCCCGCCGAGCTGCCCGCTCACGTCTTCGAGAAGGCCTTGCGTCAGTCCGAGCTGGCCCACACGGCCATGGGTTGCCGCGGCGTGTCGCGATCCGATTTCCGTTATGACGATGTTAACGACGTTCTCGTTCTTCTGGAGGTCAACACCCAGCCCGGCATGACGCCCACCTCGCTCAGTCCCGAGCAGGCGGCCCATGTCGGGATGGCGTATCGTGATCTGGTTCGGTGGATGGTGGAGGACGCCTCATGCCCGCGGTAGTGCGCGGCGGTCGGCGACAGGGCGCGACGAAGGGCAGGGGGCAGGGCTCCCGCAACGCTCCGGCCACGCCGGGCAAGGTCGCCGCCATCGGCCGGCTGGACCTGTCGCCGCGCGCCGTTCTGATCTCCATCGTGGCGGGCGTCGTGGTCCTGGGCGGGGTTCTGGCCACCGGGGCGCGGGCCGAGCGCATCTCCAACTCGGTCTCCAACAAGTTCGACAGCGTCACCTCCGGCATGGGCCTGAAGGTCAAGCAGGTCCACGTCACCGGCGCCTCGCCCGAGGCCCGCGCCGCCATCCAGCAGGCCGTCGGCGTTCGCGCCGATCAGCCTATCGTCAGCCTTGACCTCAACGCCGTGCGCGACCGCGTGCAGGCCGTGGGCTGGGTCAAGGAGGCGCGCGTGGTGCGCCTGTTGCCCGACACCCTGATCGTCGACGTCAAGGAACACGACCGTCTGGCCGTCTGGCAGACCGGCGGCCACGCCTATGTCATCGACAGCAGCGGCAAGGTCATTCCGGGCGCCGACGCGGGCCGCTATCCCAAGCTGCCGCTGGTCGTCGGCAAGGGCGCCGATCAGACCGCCTCTGAAATCCTGCCGCTTCTGGCCCAGCGTCCGCGCCTGATGGCCCGCATCGAGGCCCTGGTCCGGGTGGACGAGCGCCGCTGGGATCTGCGCCTCAAGGACGGCAGCCTGATCCAGCTGCCCGCCGTCGATCAGGACAGCGCCCTGATCCGTCTCGACGCGCTGGACCAGCGCGAACGCCTTCTCGACCTGGGCTTTGCCCGGGTCGATCTCCGCACGCCCGAGGAGGTCGCCGTCCGGCCCTCCGAAGGCGCCGTCTGACACGAACACCCAGGACACACGCATCATGGCCGGACGCAGCCGAGACACGAACACGGATCAAGCCAAGGGCGCCCCGCGCGCTCCGGCCGTGGCCGCGCTCGACCTGGGCCAGTCCAAGGTCGCCTGCTTCATCATGAAGCCCGAGGGCGTGCGCCACGCCGACCGCACCATCCGCGTCGCGGGCGCCAGCCACGTCCAGTCGCGCGGCGTGCGCGGCGGGGCCATCGTTAACATGGACGAGGCCGCCCAGGCCATCGGTCACGCGGTTGAGCGCGCCGAGCGCGCCGCCGGCTCGCCTGTTTCCGGCGTTATCGTCACCACGGCCATCGGGCAGATGGCCAGCCACCGGGTCCAGGCCCGCGTTTCTCTCGGCGCCCATCCGATCAGCGACGGCGACCTGGCTCGCGCCATCGGCATGGCCCTGGCCCAGATCCGTCTGCCCAACCGCCGCCCGATCCACGTCCTGCCCATCGCCTGGTCGGTGGACGGGGCGCGCGGCGTCCATGATCCGCGCGCGATGCGCGGCGGTTCGCTGGGCCTCGACCTGCTGGTCGTCTCCATGTCCGAAGGCTCCTTCGGCGCCCTCAGCCACTGCCTCGAGCTGGCCCATCTCGACCTTCAAGGCGTCGCCGCCGCCCCCGTCGTCTCCTCGCTCGCCGCGCTGGAAGAGGACGAGATGGAGCTGGGCAGCGTCTGCATCGACATGGGCGGCGGTTCGACCTCGGCGGCCGTCTGGGGCGGGCGCAGCCTGCTGCATATCGAAAGCCTGAACGTCGGCGGCGATCACGTCACCGCCGACATCGCGCGCGGCCTGTCGACCTCCAAGGTCGGCGCCGAACGCCTCAAGACCCTGCACGGCTCGGCCATGGCCTCGGCCAACGAAGACCGCGAGATGCTGGAGGCCCCGCCGCGCGGCGAGGACCCGTCCGCCGGTCCCGTCATCGTCCCGCGCGCCATGCTCAAGACCGTCATCGCGCCGCGCGTCGAGGAGACGCTGGAGCTGCTGCGTGACCGGCTCAAGCACGCAGGCGTCGGCATGGATCCGGGCGCGGGCATCGTCCTGACCGGCGGCGCCAGCCAGCTGAACGGCGTGCGTGAACTGGCCGTGCGCGTGTTTGACCGCCCGGTCCGCCTGGGCAAACCGCAACGCGCGCCCCACCTGGCCGACGCCGCCTCCGGCCCGGCCTTCTGCTCGGCCTCGGGCGTCCTGCTGCGCGCCGCCTACGGCCCGCGCGAGGCGGTCTCGGCCCGCAAGCTGATGTCCCGTCAGATCACGGCCGCCGACGCCCCCAAGGTGCACCGCGGCGGCATGGTCGCCCGCGCCGCCGGCTGGTTGCGCGACAACTTGTAGAGGCAGGGGGCGACAGGATCTCCTCTTATCGGCGGCTGAACATGTGAAACGCAACGCGCTTGCGCATCGCCGTTGAGCGGCGGTCTGTGCGCGTTTGCGGGCTATCCGTCATAAGTCACATATTTGCATCACGATGGACGCAATGGGGCCATACTTTGCGAATTTGAGGCCGAAACTTGTTTTCCGTACCGGCGGCTTCCGATATCGTTGTCCATCAAATTTCGGATTTTCGATTCCATGGAGGGATCGAGTTTGGGGGCAAATATGTTGAAACGGCGTCATCTCTTCGGCACCACGGTTCTCGCCGGTCTGCTTGTTGCGGCTTCGGCGAACGCGCAAACCCAGCAGGAGGCCTCTTCCAAGCCGACGCCGTCGCAGGAGAGCGCAACCCAGGTCGAGGAGGTCGTGGTCACGGGCTCCCGTATCAAGCGTCCTCAGTATGAAGGCGTGATCCCTGGCGTTCAGGTCAGTTCGCAGGATATCTCGGAGCGTCTGTTCACCAACGCCGGCGATATCCTCAATGACATTCCGCTGGTCGGCGGCGGCGCCAGCCTGAACGGCACCAACGGCAACCAGACGGCCTCGTTGGGCGTGACCTATGTCGACCTGCTGAACCTGGGTACCGCACGTACCCTGACGCTGGTCAACGGCCGTCGCTTCGTGTCCAATAACTCGGCCACGATTTTCGTCGCCGGCAACGAAACAGGCTCGCAGGTTGACGCCTCGTCCATCCCGGTCGCACTCATTGATCGCGTGGACATCCTCACCGTCGGCGGCGCTGCAGCCTATGGCGCCGACGCCGTGTCGGGCGTCGTGAACTATATCCTCAAGGACGACTACGAAGGCGCCGAGATCACCATCACGGGTGGCCAGACGTTCGAGTATGAAGACGCCGGCCGCGTCGCCATCAACGGCGTGTGGGGCAAGAATCTCCTCGATGGCCGCCTGAACCTCGCGATTTCCGGCGAGTATTCGAAGATCGACTCCCTGCTGGGTTCGGAGCGCGACTTCCGTGCGGACAACCCGGGCCTCATCTCGAACTGGCAGAACGGCGCGGTTCGCAATCCGGCCTTCGTCCCGGGCGGTACCGCTACGCCCTTCCTGCCGACGACGGCTGACGGCATCACGCCGTCGCTGTTCCGCCGCAACCTGCGCACCAACAGCACCTGGTTTGGCGGCGCCATCTTCAATCCGGTCCTGTCGAACGGCGCGGCGGAAAACCCGACCATCGCCAATCTGGCCCTCGGCAGCTCGATCCCGGTCGGTCCGGCCTTCTTCCAGCCGGGCAACGTGTTCCGCAACCCGGGTTATGCCCAGATTGCGCCGTTCCAGTACAGCTTCATCAACGGCGGTACGCTGCAGATGGTGCCGGGCGCGCCCTTCGGCGCCTGTATCACGAGCGCGAGCGACGTGTGCGCCTTCGCGCCCGCCAGCATGACGGCGGCGCAGACGACTGCGGCGCGCACGCGCTTCAATCTGCCCGCCTCCTACACGGCGGCCCAGGTTCTGGCCGTGGTTCAGGCGAACCGCCCGACGGCGCGCGAGTACTTCGCTGCTAACCCGACGATCGACATCAACAACTTCCTCGGCACCTTCCTGCCGGGCCTGCCTGATGTCGCCAACACCGACAGCTACGCGGCTGTTCTGGCTCGCAAGGCTGTGCCGATCCGCTTCGACTCAAACGGTAATATCGTCCGTTGGGACTTCGCCGGCGCCCTGGCCGGTGACCCGACCCAGCCGGGCACCTTCGCGACCTCGGTCAACGGCGAGGGGCAGAACCGTCAGGATACCGCTGTCCTCCGGATCCAGCAGGAGCGCAGCGTCGGCAATCTTCTGGCCAACTACCAGATCACCGACAATATCCGCTTCTTCACGGAGAACCTGTACTCCGACGCCACCGTCATCAACCCGATTTCCACGGGCGGCCTGTTCAACGGGGTGACGTCCAGCGCGCCTGAGAACGCCGGCATCCTGGTGAACGTCAACCATCCGTTCCTGACGGACGCCAACCGCGCCTCGCTGGCCCAGGCCGGCATTACGGGCAACTTCATCCTGTCCCGCAACAACGAGGACATCGTCAACGACCTGTCGCAGCGTTCGTCCATGGAGACCTTCCGGACGGTGAACGGCTTTGACGGTTCGTTCGATCTGTTCGGGCGCAGCTTCGGATGGGAGCTGTCGCACACCTACGGCAAGGCCGAGACCCGGGTCGAGTTCAGCGCGATCAACGACGTCGCGTTCGCCCTGGCCATTGACGCCGTCAACGACAATGGCGTGCTTAAGTGCCGCGTCCAGCGCGACGGTCTGAACAACTACCTGGCCAGCTTCGGCGGCGCGGGCAACAAGGCCATTCCGGGCGCGATCCCGCAGCCGATCAGCCAGATCGGCGCCGACGGCGTGCGTGAACAGGTGATCTTCACCCCGACTGTGACGCAGTCCATGGCCGACGCCTGTCAGCCGCTGAACATCTTCGGTGAAGGTCGCGCCTCGCAGGCGGCCCGTGACTTCGTCAGCGAGCGTAACTTCTTCAACAACGAATCGACGCAGAACTTCACTCAGGCGGTGCTGACGGGTGACATCATCACCCTGCCGGCCGGCCCGCTGCAGTTCGCCCTGACCGGTGAGCTGCGCAAGGAAGAGCTGTCCTATACGGTCGACGAGATCACGCGTCAGGGCCGCACCCGTTCGGCGCCTTCGGCCACGACCAACGCCGAGGTCGAAACGCGCGAAGGCGGCGTCGAGCTGCGCATCCCGGTCTTCGGGGGCGACTACCAGCTGCCGTTCGTGAAGTCGCTCGAGTTCAACCCCTCGGTTCGTTACACGCGCCAGAAGGGTTCGGCCGAGAAGTACCGCAATCTGTCGGGCGTTCTGACGTCGCCGACCTACAGCGGCGAAACCGAAGAGGTTTACACCCTCGCAGCCACCTGGGAAGTGAACGACCAGCTGCTGTTCCGCGGCAATATCTCCAAGTCGGTCCGCAACCCGTCGATCGTGGAGCTGTTCCTGGGCAACCAGGCCTTCTTCACCTCCTCGGCCGACCCCTGCTCGCCGATCAACATCGGGGGCGGGCCCACGGGCGGCGTGCGCCGCAATAACTGCCGCGCTGAAGTGCTGCGGATCGCCGCCGCCAACAGCGGCGTGCTGCTGCAAGCCAACGGTACGGCGGTTCCGGTCACCACCGCTGCTGAAGCGGACGCCTTCCTGGCGCTGTATCAGCCCTCGGGCGCGTCGTTCACCGGCGTGATCTCGGGCCGTCAGACGCTGCAGCCGGAGAAGGGCGACTCGTTCACCTTCGGTTTCGTGGCGCGTCCGAAGGTGATCCCGAACCTGATCGTCGCAGCCGACTATCTGGAGATCACGGTCACCGACGCCCTGGGCCCGCTTCTGGCCCAAAGCGCCGCTGTTTACTGCTATGACAGCTCGGCCTACCCGGACAACACGCCGGACATCGGTGTGAACAGCTGCGCCGGCATTCAGCGCGACGGCGCCTTCAACTTCACCAACGGCTTCGAACTGCCCTTCTTCAACCTGGGTGGAACGCGCGTGAAGGCGATCAACGCCAACATGAGCTACTCGATGGATCTGGCTGACGTGTTCGCGACTGATCGCGACCTCGGCACGCTGGGTCTGCGTGCGAACGCCTACTACCTGCTCGAGTACTCCTCGTCGGGTATCGGTGACTTCTCGGACTCGATCGCTTCCGAAAACTCGCTGTCGAACCCGACCTGGAAGTCGCAGTTCAACGTCCTCTACAACCTCGGCCGCTTCAATGCGCGCTGGAGCACCACGTTCCAGGACGCTTCGATCATTCGCGGCACCGGCAGCCTGCAGGCGACCTTCGAGCAAGCTCCGGTCGTCCGCTACGACGGTTACATGCTGCACAGCCTGTCGCTGGGCTATGATGTGACCGAGAAGGCTTCGGCCCGTATCGTGATCGATAACGTCACGGACGAGGATACCCTGGGCTACAACGGCCTGCAGAACGGCGTCTACATCGACAACATCGGTCGTCGCTGGACGGCGTCGCTGACCTACCGCTTCTGATCAGCGAGGCTACAGCCCGGTTTCACCGGGTTGGGAATGCGGGGCCGGACGGAAACGTCCGGCCCCTTTTTCATGTCGTCATGCCGCCGCCGGACAGAAAACCGTAGCTTGGCCGTGGGTTAATGCTCACAAAGCGGCCGACTCATATTACCGGGGTAACACTCCGTTAACGCAAAAGGGGTTTTCCTTAACGCGCTCATAACCAATGC
>DAIOID010000076.1:0-14868 GCA_036744355.1 Brevundimonas sp. | reverse complement strand
ACTTCGGAGCCTTCCATCCAGCGGGCGATGAAGGCCGGCACGTCCTCGCCGACGCCCGGGATTACGTCATAGTGAAGGTTGCCGTCGCCGACATGGCCGAAGACCGAGACCCGGCAGCCCGGATGGAACTTCTCGACCGCCGCCGTGGCCTCGTCGATGAAGTCGGCGATTTGCGACACGGGCACCGAGACATCGTGCTTCCAGCCGCCGCCCTCGGGCTTGAGGCCCGCCGAGTGTTCTTCACGTAGACGCCAGAAGGCGGCCTTCTGGGCGTCGTTCTGGGCTATGGCGGCGTCGATGATCAGGCCTTCCTCGAAGGCGCCGGTCAGCAGCCGTTCCATGGCCGAATCAGCGCCGCCGGGCTCGCCGGAGGTCAGCTCGATCAAGACGTACCAGGGCGGCGTGCTTTCCAGCGGCTCGCGCGTGTCGGGAATGTTCTTGAGCACCAGGGCCATGCCCAGACGCTTCATCAGTTCGAAGGCCTCGACCCCGCCGCCGGTCTCGGCCTTGGCGCGGGCCAGCAGGGCGACGGCGGCGTGGTGGCTGTCTAGCCCGACGATAGCCGTGGCGCGGCTGCGCATGATGGGGAAGAGCTTCAGGGTCGCCGCCGTGACCACGCCCAGCGTACCCTCGGCGCCGATGAACAACTGCTTCAGGTCATAGCCGGTGTTGTCCTTGCGCAGCCGCTTCAGGCCGTTGAACACCTGGCCGTCCGGCATGATGGCTTCGATCCCCAGCACCAGATCGCGCATCATGCCGTAGCGCAGGACGGCCGTGCCGCCGGCGTTGGTCGAGATGACGCCGCCGATGGTCGCTGAGCCTTCGGCTGCGAGGCTGAGGGGGAAGAAGCGATCCTTCTCCTTGGCCAGTTGCTGGGCTTCGAGCAGGGTGACGCCGGCTTCCAGCGTCATGGCGTCGTCCAGCGGCGTTACGTCGCGCACGGTCCGCAGCTTGCGCGTGGACAAAAGCACCTCGCCGAAGGGAATCTGGCCGCCGACCAGGCCGGTGCCGCCGCCCTGGGTCACAATGGCGACGCCGTGGCGGGCGCAGATCTCGACAGCCTTGGCGACTTCCTCGGTCGTGCGCGGCTGCAGCAGCATCGGGGTTTCGCCCGTCCAGCGTCCGCGCCATTCGGTCAACCAAGGGGCCATGTCGTCGGCGTCCTGGGTCCAGGCGCCGGGCAGGGCGGATTTCAGCTCTTCGAGGGCGGCGGGCGTGGGCAGGGTCATATCCGCCTTGTGGCAAAAGGCGTGGCGTGGTGGAAGCGCAAAACCCTGCCTCCAGGCGGTCAATTTGCGGAGAAAACATGATTCCGACCCCGGCCGTAGGCGTGGCCTGCCTCAAGGGCGACGAAGTCCTGCTGATCCGTCGCGGCACGCCGCCGCGTCAGGGCGAGTGGAGCCTGCCGGGCGGTCGAATCGAACCGGGCGAACGGCTGGCCGACGCGGCCCTGCGTGAACTGCGCGAGGAGACGGGCGTCGAGGCCGAACTGATCGGTCTGATCGACGTGGTCGACGGCTTGTTTCCCGAGGCTGGGCGGCACTACGTGCTGATCGACTACGCTGCGGTCTGGACGGGTGGGGAGCCGGTGGCGGGCGACGATGCGGCCGAGGCGGCCTTCTTCCCGCTGGAGGAGGCGCTGCGGCGGGTCGACTGGTCCGAGACGCGGCGAATCATTCGTCAGGCCCACGCCATGGCGACGGATCGTCGCGCTGACGGCCTTGTCATCGTTGATGAACCGGATTCTGTGGCGCAGGGGCAGGCCGACCGTTAAGCTCGCCCCTCAACCGGAGGGGCTTATGGATTTCTCGATTATCTTCTTTGTGATGTTCGCGGCCTTCGCGATCATTTTCCTGTTCAGCGTCATCAAGATCGTGCCGCAAGGCCGTGAATTCACGGTGGAACGGTTCGGCAAATACACCAAGACGCTGAAGCCCGGCATCAGCATCCTGACCCCGTTCGTCGAGCGGATCGGTCGGCGCATGAACATGATGGAGCAGGTGCTGGACGTCCCGACCCAGGAGGTCATCACCAAAGACAACGCCATGGTGAAGGTGGACGGCATCGTCTTCATCCAGGTGATGGACGCCGCCCGCGCCGCCTATCGCGTCGATAATCTGCCCTACGCCATCGCCCAGCTCTGCATGACCAACCTGCGGACCGTGGTCGGCTCGATGGAACTGGACGAGGTGCTGTCGCAGCGCGACGCCATCAACACGCGCCTGTTGCACGTCATCGACGCCGCGACTGAGCCGTGGGGCGTCAAGGCCAACCGCATCGAGATCAAGGACCTGACCCCGCCGACCGACATCACCAACGCCATGGCGCGTCAGATGAAGGCCGAGCGTGAGCGCCGCGCGGTCATCACCGAGGCGGACGGCGAGAAGCAGGCCGCCATCGCCCGCGCCGAGGGCGCCAAGCAGGCCGCGATCCTGGAGGCCGAGGGCCGCCGTGAAGCCGCCTTCCGCGACGCCGAGGCTCGTGAGCGTGAAGCTGAGGCCGAGGCCAAGGCGACCGCCATGGTGTCGGAAGCCATCGCCCGCGGCGACGTCAACGCCATCAACTACTTCGTGGCGCAGAAGTACGTCGAAGCCTTCGCCGAACTGGCCCGCAGCCCGCAGCAGAAGACGGTCATCGTCCCGGCCGAAATGGGCGGTCTGGTCGGCACCATCGCCGGTCTGGGCGAATTGGTCGGCCTGGCCAGGGAGCAGCAGCAGAGCCGCACCGAGACGCGCGCCGTGGCGCGGCCCGCTCCGACGGCGGCGCCCGCAGCGCCCGCTCGTCCGGCTACGCCGCGTCGCCCCGGCGGCGCCGTGCCGACCACGGAGTAGGGCATGGACTGGATGTTGAACCTCTACGCCGCCCAGCCCTTCTGGCTGTGGCTGGCGGTGGGCGTGGTCCTGCTGGCCATCGAGGCGGCGGCCTCGACCGAGTGGCTGTTGTGGCCCGCCGTCTCGGCCGGGATCGTGGCGCTGATTTCAGCCCTGGCGCCCAACCTCGGCTTGCCGGTCGAGATCGGCGTCTTCGCCGCTCTGACGGTCGCCTCGACCATACTGTCGCGGCGCCTGATCAAGCGGGTGAACCCCATAGACCAGCCTGACATCAACGACCGCGACCTGCGGCTGGTCGGCGAACGGGCGCGGGTGGTCGAGGCTTTCGTCGACGGTCGCGGCCGGGTCTTCGTCTCTGGGGCGGAATGGCCGGCCGAGATCGAGGGCGCGGCGCCGCTGGCCGGCGAAAGCGTGGTGGTCGAATCGGTGGATGGCCCGCGCCTGCGGGTGCGTCTGGACTGAGGTTCTAGCGGCGTCGCATCTCTTCGACACCGCGATTCGCCAGGGCGTCGGCCCGTTCGTTCAGGACGTGGCCGGCGTGGCCCTTGACCCAGTGCCATTTGACCTCATGGCGGCTGCGGGCCTCGTCCAGGCGGCGCCAGAGGTCGTCGTTCTTGACCGGCTTCTTGTCGGCAGTTTTCCAGCCGCGGGCCTTCCAGCCCCGGATCCATTCGGTGATGCCCTGCATGACGTATTTGCTGTCGGTGTGCAGATCGACCCGGCAGGGGCGCTTCAGAGCCTCCAGCGCGGCGATGGCGGCCATCAGCTCCATCCGATTGTTGGTCGTGTTGGGCTCGCCGCCCCACAGTTCCTTCTCGTGACCGCCGCCGGTCTGCAGGATCGCGCCCCAGCCGCCCGGGCCGGGATTGCCCTTGCAGGCGCCGTCGGTGTGAATGATGACGTGATCGACCAGACTCATGGCGCGATGCCTACAGCGTCCCTTGGCGCGCCGCCATCAGTCAGCCTATATGACGCACAACAATCAGTCGGACGGGACCGTTTTTCGTGGTCCCCTTGAGGAGGTAACGCCATGGGCTCCATGAGCATCTGGCACTGGGCCATCGTCATCGTCGTCGTCGCCCTGCTGTTCGGCGGCCGCGGCAAGCTGTCCGGCATCATGGGCGACGCCGCCAAGGGCATCCGCGCCTTCAAGGACGGCCTGAAGGATGATACCGATTCCAAGGGCCCGAAGGATGGCGTCAGCTCGCTGCCGCGCACCGAGGCCGAAAAAGAAGAACTGAACCGCTAAGTCGATCGCGGAAAGACGCTGAATCATGGGTGGTCTTGGCCCCGGAATCGGCGGGTTCGAAATCCTTGTCATCGGTCTGGTGGCCCTGCTTGTCGTGGGGCCCAAGGATTTGCCGATGCTGATGCGCAAGGTCGGTCAGTTCGTCGCCAAGGCGCGCGGCATGGCCAACGAATTCCGCGCCAGCTTCGACGAAATGGCTCGTCAATCCGAGCTGGATGACCTGCGCAAGGAGGTCGAGGCGCTGCGGTCGGGGCAGGGGATGCACCCGCTCGGCGCCGAGGCCGAAGCGGCCTTCAAGGACATCCGCAAGGATCTGGAGGCACCGCTGGACGCCCCGGCTCTGGCGGCGCCCGCTTTGGCGACGCCTGTCGCCACCGGCGTGGACGAGTGGCCGGACGAGTTCCAGCCTGCGGTTGAGCCGGTTGCGGAGACCATCGTCGCTGAACCCAAGGTCAAGGCGGCTGAAAAGCCGAAGGCGGCGCGCGCTCCGGCCAAGACCGCCGCCAAGACTGCAAAAGCCAAGCCGGTCGCGGCTGAGGCGGTCGCACCCAAGCCCAAGGCCGTGCGCAAGAAGAAGGTCGATCAATGACGTCGTTCGACCGGGACGAGGCCGATATTGAGGCCTCGCGCGCGCCCCTGATGGATCACCTGATCGAGCTGCGCGGGCGGCTGCTGATCTGCGTCGTCGCCTTCGTCGTGGCCTTCATCGGCTGCTTCGCCTTCTCCGAGAAGCTCTACCTCTTCCTGGTCCAGCCCTATGTGGTGTCAGCCGCCTTCCACCAGACGGTAGGGGCGCACGGCCATGTGTCGCCGTTCGACCTGATCCTGGGCACTGCCGGACTGGTTCCGGTGCCGGACGTGGACCATCAGAGCGTCAAGCTGATCTACACCGCGCCGCTTGAGATCCTCTTCACGAAGATGAAGCTGGCAGGTCTGGGCGCCGTCATCGTGGCCTTCCCGGTGCTGGCCTGGCAGCTGTACCGCTTCGTCGCGCCGGGCCTCTACCGCAACGAGAAGGGCGCCTTCCTGCCGTTTCTGATCGCGGCGCCGGTGCTGTTCCTGCTGGGGGCGGCGCTGGTCTATTTCGTCATGCTGCCCTTCGTCATGTGGTTCTCGCTAAGCCAGCAGATCATCGGGCAGGGCGTCGCGGCGGAACTGCTGCCCAAGGTGTCGGACTATCTGAACCTTGTGACGGCCCTGATCCTGGCCTTCGGCCTGTGCTTCCAACTGCCGGTCGTCATGACCCTGCTTGGACTGGCGGGGCTGATCAGCTCTCAGGTCATGGCCAAGGGGCGTCGCTACGCCATCGTGGCCGTGGTCGTGGTCGCCGCCGTGGTGACGCCGCCGGATCCCATCAGCCAACTGATGCTCGCCGTGCCGATGGTGCTGCTCTACGAGATCTCGATCTGGTGCGTCCGCATCATCGAACTGCGCCGCAAGAAGGCGGACACCGCTGAGGAAGCGACCGTCTAGGACCAGACGGTCGTCGCCTGCGCGCTCAGGGCTCCGCGCCAGGCCTCAAGGCCGATTTCCAGGTCCGCGATCAGATCGGCGGGGTCTTCCAGGCCCACATGCAGACGCAGCAGTTGGCCGGACAGGCCGGGGGCATGCAGGCGGTGGGCCAGTTGCGGGGTTTCGTGGGTGATCAGGCTTTCAAAACCGCCCCAGGAATAGCCCATGCCGAACAGGCTGAGCGCCTGCATCAGGGCGTGAGCCGCCCTCTTGTCGCCGCCCCTCATGACCACGCCCATCAGGCCAGCGCCGCCTGAATAGTCGCGCCGCCACAGGTCGTGGCCGACCGAGCCAGGCAGGGGCGGGAAGAGGACGCGCTCGACTTCGGGCCGAGCGTGCAGCCATTCCGCGACCTGAAGCGCGGATTTAAGCGCTTCGTTGTAGCGCAGCGGCAGGGTTCGCAGGCCCCGCAGCGCCAGCCAGGCGTCGTCGGGCGAGACGTGCCAACCCATGTCCTCGATGGCATGCTGGATGGCGCGGGCGATCTCGGCGTCCTGAACCGCGATGGCCCCCATCAGCAGGTCGGAGTGGCCGGCCGCGTACTTGGTCACCGCCTGGACGCTGACATCGACGCCGGGCGCCAGCGGGCGAAACGCCAGACCCGCCGCCCAGGTGTTGTCCATCACGGTCAGCACGCCGCGCGCCTTGCAGGCCGTCGCCAGCGCCGGGACATCGACGATCTCGAACGTTAGCGACGAAGGCGACTCGATCAGCAGGACGCGGGCTCTCTCATTACATAGCGACAGGATTTCCGCTGTTGCGGCTCCCGCCGGATGGAAGTGTGTGACGACGCCGCGCGCGGCCAGGTGCCGGGTCAGGAAGCGGCGGGTGGGGCCATAGACGGCGTCGCTGGTCACCACCTCGTCGCCGGGACGCAGCAGGGCCAGCAGGGGGACGGTGACGGCGGCGAGGCCCGACGGGACGAGGAAGGCCTCGCTCGCTCCCTCCAGATCGGCCAAGGCGGCGCGCAGTTCACGAGCGGCGCTGGTGCCGTCCAAGCCATAGACCGGACCCGTCGATGTATCCTGCATCGAGGCGGGGTCGTCGCTGAGCATGGTTGACGCCCGCTCGACCGGCGGATTGACCGGGCGCCGACCCTGACCCCGCCGCGTGGCGGAGGCGATCAGGCGGGTGCGGTCGGAAAGGCGAGGCATGAGGGCTCCGGCGGGTTGCGGTTCTGGCCCTAGAGGGCTCTAAAGAAGGCGGGGGCGCAAGCTGGAGAGGGTGCCGGAATGCGGGCGTCGAAGATCGTGACGGGAATATCACTGGCGCTGCTGCTGGTGACCGCCGCCTGTGAGCGTCAGGCGAAGACCGATCATGCCGAGACGACCCCGACCTCGCGCCCGATCACGACCGTCATGCCGGCGGACCGGGTCAGCCCCACCCTGACGGCGATCAAGCAGCGCGGGCATTTGAACTGCGGCGTCAATCAGGGGCTGGTCGGTTTCGCCTACACGGACAATCGCGGGGCCTGGCGCGGCTTTGACGTCGACTTCTGTCGGGCCACGGCGGCGGCGATCTTCGGCGACCCAGACGCCGTGCGATTTGTGCCTCTGACCGCTGAGGCGAGGTTCGACGCCCTGCGCGAGGGGCGGGTCGATGTCCTGTGGCGCAATACGTCCTGGACCATGAGCCGCGACACCGGCGGCGAGCTGAGTTTCGCCGGGATCAACTACTACGACGGGCAGGGCTTCCTGGTGCGTCGCGCCCTGAACCTGAACAGCGCATCCGAACTGAACGGCGCCCGCATCTGCGTCCAGACGGGATCGACGACGGAGCTGAACGTCGAGGACTATTTCCGCACGCGGGGAATCGAGTTCCGCCCGGTCATGGTCAAGACCGAGGAAGAGGCCCGTCAGGCCTATGCGCGTGAAGAATGCGACGCCTTCACCGCTGACATCTCGGCTTTGGCGGCGGCGCGGACGACCCTGGCCAATCCGCAGCAGCACGCCATCCTGCCGGACGTCATCTCCAAGGAACCGCTGGGCCCGGTCGTGAGGCGCGGCGACGATCAGTGGACGGCGGTGATCCGCTGGACCCTGAACGCCCTGATGCTGGGCGAGGAGCTGGGCGTGACCAAGGCCAATGTGGCCGCTATGGCGCGTGACAGTCAGGAACCGCGCATCCGTCGTCTGCTGGGCGACGAGGGCGAGTTCGGGCCGTCTGTCGGCCTGCCGCGAACCTGGGCGCGAGACGCCATCGCGGCGGGCGGCAACTATGGGGAAATCTTCGAGCGGAACCTTGGCCAGCAGTCCGCGCTGAATCTGGCCAGGGGCCTCAACGCGCAATGGAGCGCCCGGCCCAGCGGTCTGATCTACGCCCTGCCGATTCGGTAGGGCGTCGGGGGCCGCCCGAACGGGGGACGCATGATCGGGACGACCAGAAAGAAGCTTCCGCTGCATGTCTGGATGCTGATCGGTTTTCTGGTCGGCTTGGGAGGGGGCTTGCTGGTCAATCTGACGATTGGCGGCGACGCGCCCTGGGTTCGGTGGCTGACGTCCAACATCACCGGACCTGCGGGGCAGATATTCCTGCGGCTGCTTTTCATGCTGGTCCTGCCGCTGCTGTTTTCCGCCCTGGTGATCGGCGTGGCCGAGATGGGGGACCTGAAGACTCTGGGGCGGGCCGGGACCAAGAGCCTGCTGTTCACCGTCTTCATCTCCGCTGTGGCCGTGATCATCGGTCTGGTCATGGTCAACGTCTTCCGCCCCGGAGACGGCGTGGACCCGGCGCTGGCCCAGCAGCTGCTTGAGCAGGGGCGCAGCGGCGCGGCCTCCATCGTCGGCAGCGCGCCGGATTCGGTCCGCGCAGGCGACTTCTTCCTCGATCTGGTGCCGTCCAACGTCTTCACGGCGGCGGCGCAGAACGAAATCCTGCCGGTCATGGTCTTCGCTCTGCTGTTCGGCATCGGGCTGGTCTTGACGAAGGGTCCTGTGACGCAGCCCCTGCAGAAGACCATAGAGGGCGTGTTCGAGGTGATGATGAAGCTCATCAACCTGGTCATCCGCCTGGCGCCGGTAGCGATCGCCTGCCTGATGTTCAATCTCGCGGCCCTGTTCGGATGGGATCTGCTGGTGCGGCTGGCCGCCTTTGTCGCCGTCGCCGTAGGGGCGATGGCGATCCATATGTTCGTGGTCTATCCGATCTGCGTCGCGACCTTGGGCGGGATGTCGCCGCTGAAGTTCTTTCGAGACGTTCGTGAGGCGATGGTGGTGTCCTTCTCGACCGCCTCGTCCAACGCCAGCCTGCCGGTGTCGCTGCGTGTCGCCGAACAGAACCTGGGCCTGCCGCGCAAGATCGCGCGCTTTGTCCTGACGGTGGGGGCGACCGCCAATCAGAACGGCACGGCCCTGTTCGAGGGGGTGACGGTATTGTTCCTGGCCCAGTTCTTCAGCGTCGATCTGAGTCTGGGGCAGCAGTTCATTGTCATGCTGGTTTGCATCTTGGGCGGCGTCGGCACGGCGGGGGTGCCGGCGGGCTCCCTGCCGGTCATCGCCATGATCCTGGCCATGGTGGGCGTGCCGCCGGAAGGGATCGGCCTGATCCTGGGCGTGGACCGCTTCCTGGATATGTGCCGGACGACGTTGAACGTGACCGGCGATCTGGTCGTCGCCACCGTGGTCTCGCGCGGCGAGGAGGATACGGACGCGACGGTTCCGGCTGCGGCCTGAGGGTCAGCCGACCTCGACAGGGACGTCGGCGCGCGCACCCCATTCGGCCCACGATCCGTCATAGAGGCGCGAGGGGCGGCCGAGTTCGGCCAGCCCGAGGGTCAGAATGGCGGCGGTCACGCCCGACCCGCAACTGGTGATGACGGGCCGTTCCAGATCGACGCCTGCGTCGCGGAAGGCGGCTTCCAGCGCCACGCCGCGCTTCAACGTGCCGTCCGGGTTCAGCAGTTGGCCGAAGGGCAGGTTCAGTGCGCCCGGCATGTGGCCGGATCGCACCCCCGCGCGCGGTTCTGCGGCGTCTCCACGGAAACGCGGCGCGCCTCTCGCATCCACCACCTGGGCCTCGTCGCGCAGCGCCTGACGGACCTGTTCCAGATCGACGACATTCTCGGCGGCGAAGGCGGACCGGAAGGTCGAGGCGTTTCTGGCGAGGATGGGGCCATGCTCCAGAGGCCGTCCTTCGGCCCGCCATTTCGGCAAGCCGCCGTCCAGCACGCGCACCCGCGTCGCACCCATAATCCACAGCGTCCACCAGACCCGCGCCGCCGAGAACAGGCCCTGGGCGTCATAGACGACGATGTCGTCGCTCTCGGTCACGCCTAACGCGCTCATCGCCTCGGCGAAGGCCTGCGGCGTCGGCAGCATGTGGGGGTAGGGGCTATCGTGATCTGAGGCGGTTTCCAGATCGAAGAAGACCGCGCCCGGCAGGCGCTCCTGCTCGAAATCGGCGCGTGCGTCGCGTCCATCCAGCCACCAGCTGGCGTCGATGATCCGCAGGTCCGCCGCGCCGAGGCGATCCGCCAGGTCTTGCGTCGAAATCAGGGGGCTGTCCGAGGGCATAGGCATGGGCTCACGATAACACGACAGATCAGCCGTGTGGTCAGGCGCTGAGTCGCCCTGTAGGTTGCGAAACCAAGGGTTCGACGCCACCTGTCGGACGCAAAGTTGCGGCACAGAGCCGCGACCTGATCGATTAAAACAGCCGAAAGCGCCGCCGTGAACCGTCCCAACGCCGTCATCGAACTGTCCGAAGGCCTCAAGAAGCCCGTCGTGATCGGCGGCGGACGTCGCATCGTCTTCATCGCCGGCCCTTGCCAGATGGAAAGCCGCCAGCACGCGCTGGAGACGGCCCATCGGCTGAAGGAAATCGGCGACCGGCTGAACGTCGGCATCATCTACAAGACCAGCTTCGACAAGGCGAACCGCACCAGCGCCACCGCCGCGCGCGGCATCGGCCTGAAGGACGCCCTGCCGATCTTTGCTGAAATCCGCGAAGTCACCGGCCTGCCGACCCTGACCGACGTCCACTCCGAGGCCCAGTGCGAAGGCGTGGCCGAGGCCGTCGATGTGCTGCAGATCCCGGCCTTCCTGTCGCGTCAGACCGATCTGCTGCTGGCCGCCGCCGGGACCGGCAAGGCGATCAATATCAAGAAGGGTCAGTTCCTGGCCCCCTGGGACATGAAGAACGTCATCGCCAAGGTGGTCGGCGCCGGCAACCCCAATGTCATGGCCTGCGAGCGCGGCGCCAGCTTTGGCTACAACACCCTGGTCAGTGACATGCGCTCGCTGCCGATCATGCGCGAGATCGGCTGCCCGATCGTCTTCGACGCGACCCACAGCGTGCAGCAGCCGGGCGGGCAGGGCACGTCTTCGGGCGGTCAGCGCGAGTTCGTGCCGGTTCTGGCGCGCGCCGCCGTGGCAGTTGGCGTCGATGCCGTCTTCATGGAGACGCACGAAGACCCGGACAACGCGCCGTCGGACGGCCCCAACATGGTGCCGCTGAGCCAGTTCGAGGCCCTGGCCGCCGAACTGATCGCCTTCGACGACCTGGCCATCAAGCTGGGTCACAAGGGGCCAATGGCGAAGACGACGTGAATCCGCTAGTTCGGCGTCATGGCTGAACGTTCCCTTGATCTCGGCGCCCTGCAGTCCCTGCTGGAGCGCGTGCGTGACCTGAAGGTCGTCTGCGTCGGCGACCTGATGCTGGATCGCTATGTCTATGGCGAGGTCAGCCGCATCTCGCCCGAGGCGCCGATCCCGGTCCTGCGCGCGCGCCGCACCGTGGCCATGCCCGGCGGCGTGGGCAACGTCGCCCGCAACGTTGCGGCCTTGGGCGGCTTGGCCCGTCTGGGCGCCGTGGCGGGCGATGACGCAGCAGGCGCTGAACTGGCCGATTTGATCGCGGCCGAAGCCCGCATCGAGGACGCCCTGACCCGGCCCGAGGGCGCCGCCACCATCGTTAAGACGCGTTTCGTCGCCGCCGGCCAGCAGCTGCTGCGTCTGGACGACGAGGCTGCCCCTCATTCCGGCTACGCTGACAAGAGTGTGTTCCAGGGCGCGGGCGCCATCCTACTGTCTGACTACGCCAAGGGGGTGGTGGACGACGGCGCGATCCAGGCGGCGCTGTGGGCCGGGGCCGAGTATGGCGCGCCGGTTATCGTCGATCCCAAGGGCCGCGACTTCGCCCGCTATGGCGCGGTCGATGTCATCAAGCCCAACGCCAGCGAACTGGCGGGCGCGACGGGTTTGCCGACCGAGACGGATGAACAGGTCGAGGCGGCGCTGGCCGCCTTGCTGGATGCGACGAGCGTCAAAGCTGTCATTGTCACCCGCGCGGGCAAGGGCATGACCCTGGCGCGGCGTGGCGGCGGCGTCACCCATTTCCCCGGTCGGGCGCGTGAGGTGTTCGATGTCTCCGGCGCGGGCGACACCTGTCTGGCCGCGCTGGGCCTCGCGCTGGGCGCAGGCGCGACGCTGGAACAGGCGGTGCAGTTCGCCATCCTCGCGTCCGGTGTCGTCGTGGGCAAGAGCGGCACCGCCGTCGTCACGCCCGCCGAACTGATCGAGGCCGAGATGAGCCAGCACGCGGCCCTGGCCCAGTCCAAGGTCACGCCGCTGGACGAATTGTCGGATCAGGTCGAGGCCTGGAAGCGTCAGGGCCTGAAGGTCGGCTTCACCAACGGCTGCTTCGACATCCTGCACCGGGGCCACGTCGCCTATCTTAATCAAGCGCGCGGCTGGTGCGACCGGCTGGTGGTGGCGCTCAACACGGACGCCTCGGTGCGCCGCCTGAAGGGCGAGGGGCGCCCCGTCAATGATCTGGACAGCCGCGCAGCCGTCATCGGCGGACTGGCCAGCGTCGATCGTGTCACCGCCTTCGACGATCCGACGCCCATCGCCCTGATCAAGCGGCTGCGCCCCGACGTCCTGATCAAGGGCGCGGACTACACCAAGGACAAGGTCGTCGGCGCCGCAGAGGTCGAAAGCTGGGGCGGCGAAGTCCGTCTGGCTGAGTTCGCCGATGGCTATTCCACGACCAAGACCATCGAGAAGATGACCGGAGACAAGGCATGACGCCCAGGATGATCGTCGTGACCGGCGGCGCTGGCTTCATCGGTTCCAACATCGTCGCCCGTCTGTGCGAGAGCGGCGCCTGGGACGTGGTCGCGTGCGACCGGCTGGAGACCGCCGACCTCGCCAAGTGGAAGAACCTCGCCAAGCACCCCATCGCCGACCTATGGTCGCCGGAAGAGCTGTTCGAACAACTGGAACGCCACGCCGAGCGGATTGAGGCGGTGATCCACATGGGCGCCATCTCCTCGACGACCGAACCGGACGCCGACCTGATCCTGCGCACCAACTTCAGCCTGTCGCGCGACATCTGGGACTGGTGCGCCTTGCGCGACGTGCGGATGATCTACGCCTCCTCGGCGGCGACCTATGGCGACGGCGAGACCGGGTTCGAGGACCGCGACGATCCTGAGAGTTTGAATGCGCTTCGCCCTCTAAATGCCTATGGATATTCGAAATATCTGTTCGACCAATATGCGGTACGGCAAGCGGATCGCGATCAGGCGCCGCGTCAGTGGGCGGGACTGAAGTTCTTCAACGTCTATGGGCCGAACGAGGGTCACAAGGGCGGCATGAAGTCGGTTGTGGCCCAGATCTGGCCCAAGGTTCAGGCGGGCGAGACCGTCAGTCTGTTCCGTTCGCATAACCCAAACTATCCCGACGGCGGCCAGCTGCGCGACTTCGTCTATGTCGACGATGTGGTGAACATCATCGACTGGCTGCTGCAGACGCCGGACGTGTCGGGCGTGTTCAACGCCGGATCGGGTCAAGCGCGGTCCTTCGCCGACCTGGCGCGCGCGACCTTCGCGGCGGCGGGCAAGGAGCCGTCGATCACCTACATCGACATGCCTGAGACGATCCGCGACCGGTATCAGTATTTCACCGAGGCCAGCATGGACCGCATCCGCGCGGTCGGTTTCGGCGGCCAGTCGACGCCGCTGGAAGAAGGCGTGCGTCGCTACGTTCAGGACTTTCTATCCCAGCCGGATCCCTATCGATGAAGATGCCCAGCCTGACCTTGCGCCAGTGGGTCGGCTACACGGGCTTCGTGCTGGTCTTCATCCTGGTCGCGGCCGTGGCCGTGTGGCGCGGCGATATCCTTAAGGCAGGCCTGGATCCTCAGGTCCCTTTCCAGACCTATGATCCGCCGCCTGCCCCCAGCTATGAGCAGGCGTCGGCATGGGCGCTGCTGGATGCCCGTGCGCCCGGCGCGGGAGCGGCCCATGTCTTCTTCGTCCACTCGACGACCTACGAAGGCGGCAAGAACTGGAACGGTCCCATCGATGACCGAACCGCCGCCGACGACCTTCGGCGCGGAGTCCTGCCAAACTATGCAGGGCCCTTCGCACGCGCTGGCGATGTCAGCGCGCCGCGCTACCGGCAGGCCAGCCTCTATACACGACTGACCCTGCGCGAAGATGCACGCGAGGCCCGGGCTTTCGCCTTTCAGGATGTCGATGCGGCCTTCAGCGCCTGGTTGCTGTCCCATCCCACAGGGCCGATCATTCTGGTCGGGGTGGAACAGGGCGCGGATTTGGTGGATCGGCTGCTGCATGATCGCGTGGCGCATCAACCTGATCTGAAACAAAGACTTGTTGCTGCATACCTGATGGAAGGGATGATCCCTGCCGAGCGCTTTCGCGATATCCCGCTTTGCCAGAGCCGCGATCAGGTAGGGTGCGTCCTAGCCTGGCGTTCGGTGGAGCAGGGCGATGAGACGGAGTCCAGCCGACTATTGCGGCGGGTCCTGGTCTGGGACGAGCGCGGCGCCTTGGTCAGCGCCGAGCGGACGCTGACGGCTTGCGTCAATCCAGTGACGGGTTCTGAGAAGCAGCCCACGTCGGCCATGCGCGACAGTCGCGGCGCAACCAATGCGACCAATCTCGAGTGGGGCGCGCGTCCCGCTTTCCAGAGTCGTATCGTCGCGGCGGAATGCCGGGATGGGATCCTGTGGCGCTCTCCGCTGAGATCGGAGTCGTTTCGCCCGCAGGGGTCTTGGGCCGATCGTCGCAAGATCCCCCAGTTCAACCTGTTCTACGCCGACGTCGAGGCCGACGTCCTGGATCGGATCAGCGTCTGGGAAGCCAGGGTGCGCGGCTGAGAGAGCCAGACGCAGCACAAGTTAGTCCACGCCTGCTCGGTCGGTTCGCCAGTCGAACAGGGCCTCCAGCACCCGAACGGCCTCGCCCCGCGGACTGGTCAGATCAGGATCGCGACCCAGGATCAGGCGGGCGTCGTCGGAGGCCGCCAGCAT
>DAIOID010000075.1:8990-14996 GCA_036744355.1 Brevundimonas sp. | reverse complement strand
TCAAGGGGCGCTAAGCCCCCGCCGATGCAGTTCCAGAGACTGAAGCTCGTCGGCTTCAAATCCTTCGTCGACGCGGCGGAAGTACAAATCGAATCCGGCCTGACCGGGGTGGTCGGGCCCAACGGCTGCGGCAAGTCCAACGTGCTGGAAAGCCTGCGCTGGGTCATGGGCGCCAACTCGGCCAAGGCCATGCGCGGCCAGGGCATGGACGACGTCATCTTCGCCGGCGCGGCGGGTCGTCCGCCGCGCAGCCACGCCGAAGTCGTCCTGACCATCGACAACGCCCAGAAGCGCGCGCCCCAGCCCTTCACCGACAGCCCCGTTCTGGAGGTGTCGCGCCGCATCGACCGAGGTCAGGGCTCGACCTATCGCATCAACGGCAAGGAGGTCCGCGCCCGCGACGTCCAGTTGCTGTTCGCCGACGCCTCGACCGGCGCCAACAGCCCGGCTCTGGTGCGGCAGGGCCAGATTTCCGAACTGATCGCCGCCAAGCCGCAGAACCGTCGGCGGATTCTGGAAGAGGCGGGCGGCGTGGCCGGTCTGCACACGCGCCGTCACGAGGCCGAACTGCGCCTCAAGGCCGCCGAGACCAACCTCGACCGGCTGGACGACATCGGACGGGAGTTGGAAACCGCCCTGAACCGGCTGAAGCGCGAGGCGCGTCAGGCCGAGAAGTACAAGAAGATCTCGGCCGAGATCCGCGCCCTTCAGGCCGCCCTGCTCTATGTGCGCTGGAACGACGCCAAGGCGGCGGCTGAAGTCGCGGCCCAGGAACTGCGCGACGCCGACCGCGCCGTGGCCGAGGCCGGCGCCGCCGCGACCAAGGCCGAGGCCGACGCGTTGAAGGCGCAGGAGGCGATGAAGCCCGCGCGCGAGGAAGACGCCGTCGCCGGCGCCCTGCTGCACCGGGCGACGCTGGAACGCGACCGCCTGGACATGGCCGAACAGGCCGCCCGCGCCGAGGTCGACCGCCTGAAGGCCGAGGCGGCCCGCATCGCCTCTGACGTCGAGCGCGAAGAGCGCATGGCCGCCGACGCCCGGCGCGAGCTGGACCGGCTGGACCACGAGCTGACCAGGCTGAAGGCCGAGATCGCCGCCGCGCCGGAACGCGGGCCGGAGCTGGAAAAGGCCCTGCTGGCCGCCGAGGACGCGCGCAAGGCCGCCGACGCCGAGGTCGAACGTCTGGCCGGGACCCTGGCCGCCATCGAGGCCCGCGCCAACGCCGAGAGCGCGCGGAAACGCGACGCCGAGGCCCGTCTGGCCCGCGTCGTCGGCCAGCATGATCAGGCCAAACGCGAACGCGAGGCGCTGGGTCCCATCGAGACGCCGGAACTGGCCGTCGCCCGCACCGCGCTGGAAACGGCGCAGGCCGAACTGACCGCCGCCCGCGAAGCCGTCGAGGCCGCCGAAGCCGCGCGCGGCGATCTGGCTCGCGTCGAGGCCGAGGCCCGCACCGCCGCTCGCGCCGCCGAGGACCGTCTGGGCCGGTTGCAGACCGAGGCGCGGGGCCTGGCGCAACTTCTGGTCACCGGCAAGCGCGACCACCCGCCCGCCCTGGACAAGGTGTCGGCGGCCAAGGGCTATGAGGCGGCGCTGGCCGCCGCGCTCGGCGACGATCTGGACGCGGCGCTGGACGCCCGCGCCGCCGCCCACTGGGCGGGCGCCGACGCGCCCTCGCCCGTCTGGCCCGAGGGGGTAACGCCGCTGGCCGTCCATGTGACCGCGCCCGCCGAACTGGCCGCGCGCCTGGCCCTGTGCGTCGTCGCCAGCCAGTCCGATGCCCCGCGTCTGGCCAAGGCGCTGCCGACCGGAGCCCGCCTGGTGACGGTCGAGGGCGACCTCTATCGCTGGGACGGCTTCGTCAGCCGCGCCGAGGCCCCGCGCCCCGCCGCCGTGCGACTGGCCCAGCGTACGCGTCTGGCCGAGCTGGAAGCCGAGATCGACACGGGCAAGCCCGCGCTGGAAGCCGCGCAGTCCGCCCAGAAGGCCGCCACCGAAGCCTTCCGCGCCGCCGAGGAGGCGGTTAAGACCGCCCGCCTCAAACCCTTCACCGCCGACAAGGCCGTGACCGCCGGACGCGACCGCGTCGAGAGCCTGATGCGCGACCAGACCCGACGCGAGGCCCGCGCCCAGGCGCTGGACGAGACCGTCGCCCGGCTGGACGGCGAGGTGGCCGAGGCCAAGGCCGCGCTGGAGGCCGCGCAGTCGGTCGAGGCCCCGTCGGAGACCATCGCCGGACTGCGCGACGAACTGGCCGCGGCCCGCGTCGCCGCCGACGCCGCCCGCCAAGCCGCCCAGACCGCCCGCTCGACCCGTGACGAGGAAGCGCGCGACCGCGCCGGGCGTGAACAGCGTCTGGGCAGCCTGACCCGCGCCCACGAGGGCTGGGCCGGGCGCTCGAAGGAAAGCGCCGCCCGCGTCACAGCTCTGACCAAGGACGCCGACAAGACCGCCGCCCTGCTGAAGCAGGCCGAGATCGCGCCCCAGGGCTTCGCCGAACAGCGCGGGACCCTGATGGACGCCCTGATCGCCGCCGAGACGCGCAAGAGCGCCGCCGCCGAGGCCCTTTCGCTGGCCGAGACCACGGCGGGCGAGAGCGACCGCGCCAGCCGCGCCGCCGAGGCCGCCGCCGGCGCCGCGCGCGAGGCTCGCGCCGGTCTGGCCGCCCGCGCCGAGGCCGCGACCGAACGTCTGGCCGAGGCCGAGGCCAACGTCCGCGAAACGGCGCAGATGTCGCCGGACGAACTGGGCCAGAAGCTGATCGACGACGCCATCGCCCGTCCGCCGGACACAGCCGGCGCCGAGAGCCTGCTGAGCGGGCTGGAGCGCGAGCGCGAGGCCCTGGGCGCGGTCAACCTGCGCGCCGAGGAAGAGGCTGCCGAATATGGCGAGCGTCTGGGCGCCATGAAGTCCGAGCGCATCGATCTGACCCAGGCGATCGCCAAGCTGCGCGACGGCATCGACGAACTGAACGCCGAGGGCCGTGAGCGGCTGACAGCGGCGTTCGACGTCATCAACGCCAACTTCAAGGCCCTGTTCGAGGCCCTGTTCGGCGGCGGTCAGGCCGAGTTGAAGCTGGTCGAGAGCGACGATCCGCTGGAGGCGGGCCTTGAGATCTACGCCTGCCCGCCCGGCAAGCGCCTGTCGGTCATGAGCCTGATGAGCGGCGGCGAGCAGGCCCTGACGGCGGCGGCGCTGATTTTCGGCGTCTTCCTCGCCAATCCGGCGCCCGTCTGCGTGCTGGACGAGGTGGACGCGCCGCTGGACGACGCCAACGTCGACCGCTTCTGCCGGATGCTGCACGAGATGCGGTCGCGCACCGACACCCGCTTCATCGTCATCACCCACAACCCCGTGACCATGAGCCGGATGGATCGCCTCTACGGCGTCACCATGCCGGAACGCGGCATGAGCCAGTTGGTCAGCGTCAACCTGAAACAGGCCGAGCAGATCGTGGCGGCGTGAGGCTAGCCCTTTCCTCCCCTTTTCATGGGGAGGTGGCGCGGCACGAAGCGACGTGACGGAGGGGGCGGCGCCGCCGACAGTCCGTCAGTCGCGCCCAAATTTTCAAACGTGGTGTCGCCCCGTCCACCGCTACGCGGTCCCCCTCCCCACTCGTGGGGAGGAAAAGAAGCTCAGCGCCTTTTTTTGCGCCGCATGGCCTCGCGCACGTCGCCCAGAGCCGGGCCGATCAGGAACCAGGGCTCGACGCAGTAGCGAGCGAACAGGCGCTTCGGGTCGGCGAACAGGCGGAACAGCCATTCGACGCCGAGCCGCCCCATCCAGCGGGGCGCGGCCTTCTGGACGCCCGCCTCATAGTCGAAGGCGGCCCCGACCGGCAGGATGACGGCTTGCGGCAGAGCCTCGACGTTGTCGGCGATCCACAGTTCCTGGCGCGGCATGCCCATGCCGACGAACAGGACGTTCGGCTTGAACTCGCGCACGACCGCGAGGATGGCGGTATTGCCCAGCGATCCCGGCGTGGCGTCGAAATAGCCGGACAGGCCCTTGATCGCCGCCCCCGGATAGCGCGCGCTCAGCCGCTCCGCCGCTGTCGTCGCCACGCCGTCGGCGCCGCCGACATAGAGGACGCGCCAGCCCTTGCGGTTGGCCATGCTCCAGAACTGGTCGCGCCAGTCCAGATAGGTGCAGCGATGGAAGGGGCGGCTGTGCAGCCCCAGCATCCGGGTGAAATGGATCAGCGGGGTGGAATCCAGCTCGACCACGTCGGCCAGATCATAGAGCCGCCGCATGCCCGGCGTGCGCGGAAGCAGATAGAGGCTGTGCAGGTTGTGGTTGGCGATGATGGTCCGCTGGCCCGCCTCGATGCAACGTTCGACGTGCAGCAGAACCTCTTCGGGCCGCATAAGGTCGACGGTCTCGCCGAGGATATGGACGCGTTCCTCCGGGCGACGTTGCTGGCGGAACGGGCGACGATCGCGCGCCCGCCGGTCGGGCGGGGCGAGGGCGGCGTCGGCTCCGTGCGGTTCCTGATACATGGTCTGGTTCTAGACGCCGCGTCTCAATACGTGGTTTGCGGATGCGGTTAACGACGGGACCATCTAATGCAACGCGCCTTCCTCGCAACTGCGGCCTTCTCACTACTGGCGACCTCCGCCGCAGCCCAGGATCACTCCCTGGTCCTGACCGGTGTCGGACGCTTCGCGGTCTTCGCCGACGCGGCCTCGATCACACCTGACGGAGACGGCGTGCGGATGCGGTCCTTGCAGGTCAGCGAAGAGGACATGGTCATCGGCGACGTCGCCTATGCCGGCGGGTGGTCGTGGTGGCGGTTCGATTGCGCGGCCCAGACGGCGGACAGGCTGGACTTCGCCTCGTTGCGCGCCGACGGCGTCGAGGGGCCGATCACGCCGACGAAGTCATCGCCCTACGCCATCGCCCCGGGCGGGGATGCGGCGGAACTGGCGGCGGTGGCCTGTGCGACCGGGAGCCCTACGGCGGATGCAACGACCGCCGCCGACGCGGTGAAACTGGGTCAGGCCCTGCTGAGAGGCGAGATCGAGCCGCGCTGATCGTCGACGCGGTTCATGTCGAAACGATCCCGCGGCAGGGCCTGGGGGCACTCGTCGCGCATGAAGGCCAGCATCTTTTCGCGCACCTCGCAGCGCAGGTCGAAGGCCAGGGAGGCGTTGCGCGCGCTGGTCAGGCAGCGGACCTGGGCGACGCGGGCGGTGATGTCGGTGACCTGCAGGGACACCACCTCGCCGTCCCACAGGGGCGAGGCGTGAGCGATGGACTCCAGCTTGACCCGCAGCCGGTCGATCGGCGCCTCATAGTCCACATAGAGGAAGGCGACCCCGATCAGACGGCTATCGTCGCGGGTCCAGTTCTGGAACGGCTTCTGGATGAAATAGGTCAGCGGCAGGATCATCCGGCGCCAGTCCCACAGCTTGACCACCACATAGGTCGAGGTGATCTCCTCGACCCGGCCCCACTCGCCCTCGACGATGACGGCGTCGTCCAGACGGATCGGCTGGGCCGTGGCGATCTGAATCCCCGCCAGCAGATTGGTCAGGAAGGGCTGCAGGGCCAGACCGGCGACGATGCCCACCACGCCCGCCGATGCCAGCAGCGACAGGCCCCACTGGCGGACGCCCGGAATGGTCAACAGGGCCAAACCCAGGGTGATTAGGCCGATCAGGATGGCCGCCACCCGCTGCAGGATGCGCGTCTGGGTGACGTGCTTGCGGGCCAGGAGGTTGTCCTCCGTGTCCATATTGAACTTCTTGAGGTGGACGATGGCTCCCATGTCCACCGCCCCCGCCAGCATCCAGCCGCAGACCAGGATGAACCCGAACAGAAGCGTCCGCCGGATGAACAGCGAGGGTTCCGGGTCCAGCGGCGACACCGTGACCGCAAGCGCCAAGGCGATGATCATCACGGCGATCCGCACCTTGAGGCGGGCGCGCTTCAACATGCCCTTCCAGAACTCGTCGCGATTGCGCACGGCCAGAGTCAGCAGGGCGAAGACGATCTGGTTCGCCG
>DAIOID010000075.1:0-8890 GCA_036744355.1 Brevundimonas sp. | reverse complement strand
TCGAACAGGGCGCGGATGTCGGGGCGGACCGGGTTGCCGACGACCTGGGCGCGGGCCTTCACCGCCTCGGGCGCGCGCCCCAGCGTCGGGAAGGCCGAGACCACGCCGCCGACGCGCGGGGCCAGCATGCGGTTGGTGCGGCCCAGCACCGCGTTCTGTTCGTGGATCAGGGTCGGACGCTTTTGCAGGATTGCGGCGACCAGGGCCGGGGCCGAGGGGTAGCCGCCGAATCCGACGACCACGTCCGCGCCGGTGCGGTCAAAGGCGGACTTGGCCTGACCGACGCCGCGCATGATGGCGAGGCCCGCCTTCAGCATCCCGATCGGGCCGCGACCGGTGGCGGCGTCCAGCGCCAGACGTTCCTCGGCGGGGAAGGCGTGGGCGTATTGCTCGCCGCGCGCGTCGGTGGCCAGCACCACGCGCCAGCCGCGCGAGGCCAGTTCGCGGGCCAGGGCCTCGGCGGGGAACATGTGGCCCCCGGTGCCCCCGGCGGCGACGACGCAGACCTTGTTCATGGCGGGTACTCTCTTACGGCAGCAGGCGACGACGCGGCGGCGAAATGTTGGAGCCCGGCTCATAGGCGCCCGGACGGCGGCGCGTCAGGGCCAGGGCGAAGCCCATGGTCAGGCCCATGGCCATCATCGACGAGCCGCCATAGCTGATGAAGGGCAGGGTCATGCCCTTGGTCGGGATTAGGTTCAGGTTCACCGCCACGTTGATGCAGGCCTGCAGCCCGATCAGCATGAAGAGGCCCGCCGCCGCCGTCTGCTCGAACGGATCGTTCAGCTTCATCGCCTTCTTCATCCCGCGAATGACGATGAAGGCGTAGAGGCCGATCATGAACAGCGAAAGGATCAGGCCGAACTCCTCGGCGCCGACCGAATAGATGAAGTCGGTGTGCAGGTCGGGCACCCGGCGCTTCATCACCCCCTCGCCGATTCCGCGTCCGATCAGGCCGCCGGCGCGGATGGCCTCGGAGGCGCGGTCGATCTGGTGGGTGTCGGTCGTCTCGGGCGACAGAAAGCGGCTGAGACGGTCGCGCATGTGGCTGAAGGTGAAATAGAGCGACACCACCCCGCCCGCGCCCATGGCGGCGATGACGGCCACCCATTTCAGCGGCACCCCGGCCATGAAGAAGACGGCCATGAAGGTGGTGGTGATCAGTAGGGTCTGCCCGATGTCGGGCTGGATCAGCAGCAGGCCGACGGTCAGGGCCCAGAAGCCGAAGGCGATGCTGACGCCCGGAACGCCCTGCCCCTTCTGCGCCTCGGCGAACATCCAGGCGGCGAAGACGATCAGGCCCGGCTTGGCGAATTCGGACGGCTGCAGGCTGAACGGGCCGAGGTTCACCCAGCGCGCGGCGCCCTTCACCGTGTCGCCGATAAACGGCAGGGCCGCCATGACTACGATGGCCCCGAACAGGGCCAGGACCGCGATCCGCCGCACGCCGCGCGGCGACAGCAGGGAGGTGGTCAGCATCAGGCCCGTGCCCATGCTGGCCCAGACGATCATCCGCCACGAATAGTGGAAGGGATCGGTGATGGATTCATCGGCAAGGATGGCCGCGGGGCTGGAGGCGAAGCTGAGCGACACGCCCAGCGCCACCAGGGTCAGGGCCGCGCCCAGCAGGCCGCGATCCACAGTCCAGAACCAGCGCGCGATCAGGCTCTGGTCATTGCGCGAAAAGGGGTGGCTGTAGCTCTGGCTCATGCGGCGGGCTCCGCTTGCGCGCCCAGCGCCAGGACGGCGGCGCGGAAGGCTTCGCCCCGCACCTCGAAGTCAGGGAACTGGTCGAAGCTGGCGCAGGCGGGCGACAGCAGGACGACCTGCTCGCCCCCGGCTTTCGCGGCGTCGGCGGCGGCCATTTCGACGGCGCGCTCCATGGTGTGGGCGACGATGTGCGGGGTATCGGCCAGAGTGACGGAGAAGGCGTCGGCGGCCTCGCCGATCAGATAGGCCTTGGCGACGTGGGGGAAGAGGTCGCGCAGACTGTCGATGCCCCCCTCCTTGGCCTTGCCGCCCGCGATCCAGAAGACGGAGGGGTAGGAGGCCAGGGCCTGACGCGCGGCGTCGGCGTTGGTGCCCTTGGAGTCGTTGATGAAACGGACGGGGCCGAGGCGACCCACGGCCTCCATCCGGTGCGCCAGACCGGGGAAGGTCAGCAGGCCCTCGACCGCCGCCTCGTGCGACACGCCCAGCGCGCGGGCGGCGGCGTAGGCGAAAGCGGCGTTCTGGGCGTTGTGACGGCCGGGGAGCGAGCGGGCGGCGGCAAGGTCGGCCAGCACATCGCCGTCCGCCGTCAGTACGCCGGGCGCAGCCTCAATCCCGCTCATCCCCGCGGAAGCGGGGCCCCAGTTCTTTGGCTGTAGAGGTTCGGTAGGCGTTGCGTGCGCGGCTCTCACTGGGTCCCCGCCTCCGCGGGGATGAGCGGAAGTAGAAACCGTGCAGATGCGTCGCTCGCGCGCCCGCAGGTCCGCCGCAATCCCCTGCCCCCAGGCCTCGTCCACGCCGACCAGGGCCAGCGCCTCAGCGCCCTGCGCCTGGAAGATGCGTTGCTTGGCGGCGACATAGCCTTCCATGCCGCCGTGGCGGTCCAGATGGTCGGGGCTGATGTTGGTCAGGATGGCCACGTCGGGCGCGAAGCTGGTGGTCAGGTCCAGCTGATAGGACGAGACCTCGATGACATAGACGGCGTCGGGCGTCGGGGCCGGCAGGGCCAGGACGCCGATGCCGATGTTGCCGCCGATGTGGACGCTCAGGCCCGCCGCCTTCAGCACCCAGCCGATCAGGGCCGTGGTGGTGGACTTGCCGTTGGTGCCGGTGATGGCGACGACGCGGGGTCGCTGACCGTGCGGCAGGGCGTCCAGAGCGCGGGCGAACAGCTCGACGTCGCCGATGACCGGCACCCCCGCCGCATGCGCGCGCTCGACGGTCCAGTGCGGTTTGGGATGGGTCAGGGGCGCGCCGGGCGACAGGACCTGGGCGGCGAAGCCCGACCAGTCGGCGCGGGTCAGATCCTCGACGAGGAAGCCTTCCACCCCGGCCTGCATCCGGCCCGAGACTCCGTCGTCCCACAGGACGGGGACGGCGCCGCCGGCCTGAAGCGCGCGCGCCGCCGTGATCCCGGATCGGCCCAGGCCGAAGACCGCGACACGACGCCCCTCGAAGCCGGGAACCGGGATCATGGGATCAGCGCAGCTTCAGCGTGGCCAGACCGAGCAGCGCCAGCATGGCGGCGACGATCCAGAAACGGATGACGACAGTGGATTCCGGCCAGCCCATCTTTTCGAAGTGGTGGTGGATGGGCGCCATCAGGAAGATGCGCTTGCCGGTCAGCTTGAAGTAGCCGACCTGGATCATGACCGAGGCGGCCTCGACCACGAACAGGCCGCCGACGATGCCCAGCACCAGCTCGTGCTTGGTGGCGACGGCGATGGAGCCGAGCGCGCCGCCCAGGGCCAGCGAGCCGGTGTCGCCCATGAAGATCTTGGCCGGAGGCGCGTTGTACCAGAGGAAGCCCATGCCGCCGCCGATCATGGCGGCGCAGAAGATGGCCAGCTCGCCCGCGCCGGGCACGTGGTGGACCTGCAGATAGTCGGCGAACAGGAAGTTGCCGACCAGATAGGAGATGATGCCGAAGGCGCCCGCCGCCATCATCACCGGCACGATGGCCAGGCCGTCCAGACCGTCGGTCAGGTTCACCGCGTTGGAGAAGCCGATGATGGTGAAGGCGGCGAAGGCCACATAGAACCAGCCGATGTTGAGCAGGATGGCCTTCAGGAAGGGGAAGGCGATCGAGGTCTCAAGACCCGGCGAGGTCGGCGAATAGGTCATCCAGACCACGGTCAGAACACCCGCGATCACGGCCACGACCGCCTGGGCCGCCAGCTTCTGTCTCGAGGTCAGGCCCGCCGAGGTCTGCTTGGTCACCTTGGCGTAGTCGTCGATGAAGCCCAGCACGCCGAAGGCCGCCGTCACGCCCGAGACGATCCAGATATAGGGGTTGGTCAGGTCGCCCCACAGCAGGACGGCCACGCCGATGCCCGCCAGGATCATCAGGCCGCCCATGGTGGGGGTGCCGACCTTGGACAGGTGGCTGACCGGGCCGTCGTCACGGATCGGCTGGCCGCGACCCTGCTTGGCGCGGATCCAGTTGATGAAGCGGCTGCCCATGGCGACGGCGACGATCATGGCCGTGGCCATGGCCAGGGCGACGCGCACCGTCTGATACTGGATCAGGTGCAGCAGCGGATATTCCTGAGCGATGTCCGCGTAGTAGAGATAGAGCAGGTAGAACATCAGGCGGACTTCCCTTGGGCCTCGGCGGCGACGCGCGCCTCTTGTTCGGCCACGCCGAGATTTGCAAGCGCGGCCGCGACCAGCGAGGCCTTCGACCCGTTCGAGCCTTTGACCATGACCACATCGCCCGTCTGGATCAGGGTCGCGGCCTCGGCGGCCAGTTCGGCGGCGGTCTCGCGCCATTCTCCGCGCAGCGCAGGCGGCAGGGCCTCATGCAGCAGGCGCATCTGCGGCCCGGCCGTATGCACCACATCCAGATCGGCGGCGACGATGGCGGGGGCCAGACCCTCGTGCAGGGCGCGGCTGTGTTCGCCCAGCTCCAGCATATCGGTCAGCACGACGACGCGGCGCCCGCCCGGCTCCCCCGACCGCGCGCCCAGACTGACGAAACCCGCCTTCATCGACAGCGGATTGGCGTTGTAGCTCTCGTCGATCAGGGTGAAGGCGCCGCCGGGGACGGCCACCGTCCGCTCCTGCCCGCGCCCGGCCAGCGGCTGAAAACCGGCCAGCGCCTGAAGCGCCGTCTCCAGCGACACGTCCAGCGCCTCCAGCATCAGGATGACGCACAGGCTGTTGAGGCCCCAGTGCACGCCCGACTGGGCCAGACGGTATTTGATGCGCTGACCGTCCAGCTCGGCCGTGACGGTCGCGCCCTCGCTGTCGGCGACGAAGTCCAGCAGGCGGGCGTCGCAGCCCGCCTCATGGCCGAAGGTCCGCAACCTCGCCCCGGCGTCCAGCGCGCCCTGACGCACGATGTCGGCATAGGCGTCGGCGGCGTTGACCACGGCCACACCGCCTGGGATCAGGCCCTGGAAGATGGCGGCCTTTTCGCGCGCCACGCCCGCCTCGCCGTCGGCGAAGGCTTCGATGTGGACGGGGCCGACCGTGGTGACGCAGGCGGCGTGGGGGCGGACGAAGGCCGACAGCGGCCCGATCTCGCCCGGATGGTTCATGCCGATCTCGAACACGGCGCGGTCGGTGCCGTGGGGCATCCGCGCCAGGGTCAGCGGCACGCCGATGTGGTTGTTGTAGCTCTTGATCGAGGCGTGGGCGGACCCGGCCTGATCAAGCCCCGCCTTGATCGCCTGGGTCACGCTGGTCTTGCCGACGCTGCCGGTGACGGCGCCGCGCAGACGGGCGCGCTCGCGGGCGGAGACGCCCATGGCCTCCAGCCCCTTCAGGGTGTCGGGGACCAGAACGTAAGGCCCGCCCTCGACCGGGCGGTCGACCAGGGCGACGGCGGCCCCGGCGGCGAAAGCAGCGGCGGCGAACTCATGCCCGTCGCGCGCGCCGTGCAGGGCCAGGAACAGGTCGCCCGGCTGGATTTCGAGGCTGTTGTAGGTCAGGCCCGAGACGTCTGCGTCGGGTCCGTGGAGCTGGCCGCCGGTCGCCGAGGCGATGGCTTCGGCGGTCCAGAGCGGCGTTTGAGTGTCAGGCATGATCGCGCAGGGCTTCGGTCGCTTCGGTGGCGTCGTCGAAGGGATGCACGACCCCGGCGACGATCTGTCCCTGTTCATGCCCTTTTCCGGCGATCACCACCACATCTCCTTCGCGCATCAGCGATACGGCGTGGCGGATGGCTTCGCGGCGGTCGCCGATCTCCAGCGCGTCAGGGCAGCCGGCGCGGACCTGGGCGCGGATGGCGGCGGGGTCTTCCGAGCGCGGATTGTCGTCGGTGACGATGGCCACGTCAGCCAGACGACCGGCGATCTCGCCCATCATCGGCCGCTTGGCGCGGTCGCGGTCGCCGCCGGCGCCGAAGACGACGATCAGCTTGCCCGTCGCATGGGGACGCAGGGCGTTCAGCACCGTCTCCAGACCGTCCGGCGTGTGGGCGTAGTCGACATAGACCTCGCCGCCGCGCGCGCCTTCGCCGGGGATGCGTTGCAGGCGGCCTTGCGCGCCGCGAATGAACTCCATCGCCGGGATGACCCGGTCGGGGTCTTCGCCGCCGGCGATGCACAGACCCGCCGCGACCAGGGCGTTCGAGGCCTGGAAGGCGCCGGCCAGGGGCAGCAGGATGTCGTGGATACGGCCGCGCGCGTCGATGGTCAGGCGCTGGCCTTCCGGCGTGGCCCGGCGCGCCAGCAGCGACAGGTCGCGCCCGCGCTCGCCCACGCCCATGACCCCCAGACCCGCCATGATCGAGGCCGAGGCGAAGGCCGAATAGGCGTCGGAGTCGGCGTTCAGGACGGCGGTGCGGCCACGCGGCAGCAGGGCCTCGAACAGGCGCAGCTTGGCGGCGCGATAAGCCTCCATCGTGCCGTGATAGTCGAGGTGGTCCTGGGTCAGGTTGGTGAAGCCGGCGGCGCGGATGGCCACGCCGTCCAGACGGCGCTGCTCGATGCCGTGCGACGAGGCTTCGAGCGCCAGATGGGTCACCTCCTTGGCGGCCAGTTCGGCCAGCAGGCGGGCGGCGTCGGCGGCGTCGGGGCTGGTCAGGCCGGGCCCGGTCAGGGCGTAGGTCTTGTCGCCCTTCTGACCGACCACGCCCAGCGTGCCCATGCTGGCCGACTTGAGGCCGAGGCCGGCCCAGATCTGGCGGCAGAAGTTGGCCACCGAGGTCTTGCCGTTGGTGCCGGTGATGGCGACGCAGGTCCTGGGCTGGGCCCCGTAGAAGCTGCGCGCGGCAAGCGCATAGGCGCGGTGCACGTCGCCCGAGGCGACCAGCAGGGGGGCGGCGCCGGCGGGCGTGTCGGCGGGGGCCAGGATGGCGGCGGCGCCCTTGGCCAGGGCTTGCGGAATGAAGGCGCGGCCGTCGGCGGACGCGCCCGGCAGGGCCACGAACAGGGCGCCGGGGACGACCTTGCGGCTGTCGGCGGTGACGGCGGTGATCTCGGGGTCCGAGCTCACGTCGCGACGCAGGATTTCGGAGAGACGCAGAGAGGTTTGGGGCGCGCTCATCGACCGTCGCCCTCGACGTCCTGGAACTCGGGGATCTTTTCGCCGAGCGCCGTGGACCAGCGGTCGGCCTTGCGCTCGACGCCCAGGAAGGGGGCGATGCGGTCGGCGATCTTGCCGACGGCGGGCGCGGCGACATAGCCGCCGGTGCGCGGATAGGTGGACGGCTCGTCCACCAGGACGAAGATCGTATAGCGCTTGGCCGTCACCGGGCCGTCGGACGGGAAGACGGCGGCGAAGGAGCCGACGGCGTGGGTCGGGTCGTAGCGGCCGTTGACCAGCTTGTTGGCCGAGCCGGTCTTGCCGCCGACCCGCAGGCCCGGCGCATCGGCAAAGCGGCCCGAGCCGCGCGTCACGTTGCGGCGCATCAGGTCCAGCATGGTGGCCGAGGTCTCGGGCGAGACGACCTGACGGGTGCGGGCGTTGGGCAGACCGCCCTTGCGCAGGGTCAGGGGCACATAGCGCCCGCCGTTGGCCAGCGAGGCGTAGGCGGCCACGTACTGAATCGGCGTGACCATGATGCCGTAGCCGAAGGACAGCGAGGCCAGGGTGCTGTCGTCCCACTTGCGCACCCGCGACGGACGGGCCGATTCCTTCAGCTCGATCGGCGCGGCCTCCAGCAGGCCCAGCCGCTGGAAGTAGTCGCGCATCACGTCGCCGCCCATTTCGACGGCCAGGCGCGAGGTGCCGATATTGGATGAGTGCAGATAGACTTCCTCCAGCGTCAGCACCTTGTTGGTGGCGTGGAAGTCCTTGATGCGGCGCTTGCCGATCTGAAGCGCCTGAGAGGCGTCGAACAGGGTGTTCATGTCGGCGCGGCCGGTGTCGATGCCGGCGGCGACGGTGAAGCTCTTGAACACCGAGCCCATCTCATAGTGGCCCGAGGTGACGCGGTTCAGCAGGGCCTCTTCCGGGGCGCTGTTGCGGCGGTTGGCGTCGTAGGTCGGCCAGCTGGCCATGGCCAGGACCTCGCCGGTCTGGACATCGGTGACCACGGCGACAGCGCCCTTGGCGCCGGCAGCCTCGGCGGCGGCGGCCAGTTCGTTCTCGACCACGCCCTGCACCCGCAGGTCGATCGACAGCTGGAAGTCCTCGCCGGCGGCGCCCGCCGCGCGGATTTCCTGGTTGAAGGCCAGTTCCGAACCGGACACGCCCTCGCCGCCCGTGTCGGCGCGGCCGATCAGGTGCGCCGCCGAGGTGCCCAGCGGATAGACGCGGCGATCCTCAGGCTCGAACGAGACGCCGCCCAAGGCCAGGGCGTGACCCCCCCGGCGCTCGGACGGGGTCAGGCCGTTCAGGACCAGCAGACGACGATCGCCGCTGAGCACGCGATCCAGACGCTGGGCCGAGATGCGCGGCAGGGCGCGGCGCAGCTGCGCCTTGGCGGAAGCCGGATCCCAGATCTCGCGCGGGTCGATGTAGAGGCCGTAGTGGGTGATGTTGGTGGCCAGCAACTGGCCGTTGCGGTCGACCAGATCGGCGCGCGTCAGGGCGTTGGCGTTGAAACCGGCGCCCGCCGCGCCGCGCGGCGCGAACAAGGCGGCGTGGGCCGCGCCCAGGGCCAGACAGGCGAAGACCGCGCAGAAAACCGCCATGATCAGGAAGATGCGGACGCGAGTGTCTTCTTCAGGACGGCCGTCGGCGCGGGCGCGCTCGAACGAGTGCTCCATCCACCAGACGCAGTTGGCGA
>DAIOID010000074.1:11174-15072 GCA_036744355.1 Brevundimonas sp. | reverse complement strand
TGATGACCTTCGCCGACATCGCCATGTTCCAGATCGCCTATCAGGAGATGGAGGGCGCGTCGGGCGTGACGGTGCAGCTGGATTCCACCTTCATCGACGGCGCCTATGTCGGCGAACTGATCGAGGCGACCGGACAGGTGACCAAGGCGGGCAAGAGCCTGATCTTCGTGCGCGGCCAGATCACCACCGGCGAACGGCTGCTGATGACCTTCTCGGGCGTGATCCGAAAGTTCACGCCTCGGGACTGACGCGGGCGAAGGCGGCCAGGCCGGCCGCCAGCGCCGCCGCCGGCCACAGGGCGTTCAGCCCCAGCGCGCCATAGCTGAAAGCGCCGACCACCGCCCCGCCGAACAGGCCGGCCCACAACAGCAGATAGGGGGCGAAGGCCGTGCGGCGCCCGCCGCGCACGGCGCCGGCCAGGGCCTGGCCCAGCTTGACCAGCGCCCCGGTCATATAGGTCAGGCCGACCCCGACCTCGCCGTCACGCAGGAAGACGGCGTTCTCGACCGCCATGGCCAGCACCATCAGGGCCACGGTCAGGGGCGCCTGCCCCGTCAGGGCGGCCAGCGCCGCCCCCGTCAGCAGCACCGCCTCCAGCGCCAGAACCCGGCTGCGCGACCGCATCCCCTCGCCGCCCGCGACCAGCGCCCCCAGAGCCGCGCCGAGGACGAACAGGATCAGGATGGCCGCCGCCACACCCACGGTGCGCCAGTCGCCCATCGACACCCCGACCGCCATCCGGGTCGAGTTGCCGCTCATGAAGGAGACGAACAGGCCGCCCAGTTGCAGGAAGCCCAGGCTGTCGACATAGCCCGCCAGACCCGCCAGCAGCACCGCCATGCCCCGCTCGGACGGGGCCAGGGTCCGCATGGAGGCTAGACCCCGGCTTTCGCGGCCGGACGGGCGCGGCAGGCCTCGAGCCAGCGGGCCAGATGGGTGAACTCTTCCGGCGGGCGGTATTTGACCAGACGGGCGAAGTCGAGGCCCACGGCGGCGACGATGTCGGCGATGGTGAAGCGGTCGGCGGCGATAAACGCGTGCTCGGCCAGATGGCGGTCCAGCATCTTCATGAACTTCTCGGCGCCGACGCGGCTGTATTCAGCCACCTGGGGCTGCGGAGCTTCGAGCGCGGCCAGGGCCGGATGGCTGAAGCGCACGTTCAGCATCATCGGATTGGCCAGATAGATCTCGCAGCGGCGGGTCCACATCTCGATCAGGGCCTGCTCCTTCGGATCGTGGCCGAACAGGTTCGGCTCGGGATACAGCGCCTCCAGATAGCGGCAGATGGCGATGGATTCCGAGATGCAGGTCCCGTCGTCCAGCTCCAGAGCCGGGACATGCGGCACGCCCACCCTGGCGCGATAGTCCGCCGTGCGGTGCTGGCCCGACAGCAGGTCGATCTCGACTAATTCGACGTTCTCGATCCCCTTCTCGGCCATGACCCAGCGGACCCGGCGCGGATTGGGCGCGCGATGCGAGGTGTAGAGCTTCATCGGAATATCCCCCTCAGTTTCTGAATGGGCGCGCTACTGGCCGAACACCGAGGCCGGCATGGCCCCGACGATGCAGGCGGTCATCAGGGTGGCCAGGAAGCCCGCCAGCAGGGCCTTCCACACCAGGCCCAGCACCTCTTCGCGACGCTCGGGCATCAGCACCGACAGGCCGGTGACGGTGATGCCGACCGAGCCGATATTGGCGAACCCGCACAGGGCGTAGGTCATCAGCATCCGGGTGCGCTCGGTCATTTCGCCGGCCGGGATCTCGCCCAGACGGATGAAGGCGACGAACTCGGTCAGGGTCAGCTTGACCCCCAGCAGCCAGCCGGCGGTGTGGGCGTCAGCCCATTCGACGCCGGTCAGCCAGGCGACAGGGGCGAAGACCACGCCGAGGATGCGCTCGACGCTCAACGGCTCGCCGCCGATCCAGAAGGCGCCCAGCATGACGTTGGCCAGGGCCACCAGGGCCACGAAGACGATCAGCACGGCCGAGATGTTCAGCACCACCATCAGGCCGTCCGAGGTCCCCTTGACGATGGCGTCGATGGCGCTGTCGTACTTCAGCGCCGAGTTGTAGTCGGCGACCGCCCCGCCCTCGCCCGGCTTTTCGGGAATCATGACCCGGGCCAGCAGGACGCCCGCCGGAGCGGAGACGATAGAGGCGACCAGGACGTGACCCGCCGCATTGGTCAGCACCGGCGACAGGATGGTGGCGTAGGCCACCATGGTCGAGCCGGCGACAGTGGCCAGACCCACGACCATCATCAGGAACAGCTCCGAGCGGGTCAGCTTGTCCAGATAGGCGCGGATGACGATGGGGCTCTCGATCATGCCGAGGAAGACGTTGGCCGCCACCGCCAGGGCCGAGGCGCCGCCCAGACCCATGGTGCGCTGGAACAGGAAGCCGAAGCCCAGGGTGATCCACTTCAGGATCTTCCAGTGCCACAGCAGGGCCGACAAGGCCGAGATCACCAGGATCAGCGGCAGGACCTTGAAGGCGAAGGTGAACAGGGCGCCTTCGTTGGCCACGGCATAGGGCTGATCCCCGCCCGCCAGATAGCCGAAGACGAACTTGGTCCCCTCCTCGGTCGCCAGTTCCAGCCCCTTCACGGCGTTGTTGATGCCGTCCAGCACCACCTGCGAACCGGGAATGGCGAAGGTCGCCAGGATCAGGGCCGCCTGCACCAGCACCGCTCCGATGGCCAGACGCCAGGGGAATAGCTTGCGGTTCTCGGACATCGCCCAGCAGACGGCGATAATGACGACCAGGCCAAACAGGCTCTGCAGGTTCAGAAGGCTGAACATGGAAAAGGCGGCTCCGCGACCGGCCGACGGCCAGCGGCCGCCTCTGAAATCTGCTTGAACGCTACCGCGCGCCTGCTGGTCAAGAGCGCATGCGGCGTCCTGCCGCGCCAAAGCCTCGCCGCAGCCCAAACTTCGCCGTTATGCGAGCCGTCAATCACCGTTACGTCATCAGCGGGGAGAGGTCGGATGCGCAAGGAACTGATCTGGGCGGCGGCGGCGAGCGCCCTGCTCGCGGGGTGTCAGGAAGGGTCGCGCCAGTACGCCGACGAAGCGGTGGACGTGGCCCTGATGGAGGCGGCGCCGCCAGCCGATGCGGCGGCTTCGGCGCCGACGGCGGCGACCAGCAGCGCTGCGCGGGTTGTGGCGCCCAGCATCGCCTACGCCTATCGCTTCGGGCTGGAGCTTCCGGCCGAGGCGGCGACGCGCCTCATGGCCAAGCACGAACAGGCCTGCACAGCCGCCGGCGCGTCGGCCTGTCAGGTGATCGGTTCGAACTCCAGCCGGGTCGGCCGCGATTCCGTCGAGGCCCGCCTCGAGATGCGCGCCACGCCCGCCTACGTCGCCCGTTTCCGCGCCGCGCTGGACGGCGAGGCCAAGGGGGTCGGCGGCCGGGTGGCCGAACAGGCCGTGGAGAGCGAGGACCTGACCCGGCAACTGGTTGACACCGAGGCGCGGATGCGGGCGATGGAGACCCTGCGCGACCGGCTGCAGCAGCTTCTGGCCACCCGCAGCGGCCCGCTGGAGCAGTTGCTGCAGGTCGAGCGTGAACTGGCGCGGGTACAGGGCGAACTGGACGCGACGCGCTCGGCGTTGGCGGTCATGCGCACGCGTGTGCAGACCTCGAAGCTGGACGTGACCTATCGCGCGGCGGGACAACTGGCGCCCGACAGCGACCTGAGGCCTGTCACCGACGCCCTGGGCCAAGCGGCCTATCTGTTCATGTCGACCCTGGGCGCCCTGATCATGCTGCTGGCCGGGGCCCTGCCGCTGATCCTGGTGATCGCGCCGCTGGCGTGGCTGGGCTGGCGTTGGCGTCAGAAACGCGCGGCGCAACGCCGGGCCGCCGAGGCGGCGCGCAAGAAAAAGGCGGAGGGTGA
>DAIOID010000074.1:0-11074 GCA_036744355.1 Brevundimonas sp. | reverse complement strand
GACAGTTCTTCCGGCAGGATGTCGCGGATCACGACCTCGATGCCCTTGGCCTGGGCCATCTCGATCACGGTCTGACGGGTGATGCCGTCCAGGATGTGGTCGACGCGCGGGGTGTGCAGGGCGCCGTTCTGGACGAAGAAGACGTTGGCGCCGGTGGCCTCGGCGACATAGCCGCGCCAGTCCAGCATCATGGCGTCGGCGAAACCGCGCTTTTCAGCCGCCGTCTTGGACATGGTGCAGATCATGTAGAGGCCGCCGGCCTTGGCCGTCGACGGGGCGGTGGCCGGGTCGGGACGGCGCCACTTGGCCCACTCCAGACGGATGCCCTTCTTCTTGACCTCGGGGTCAAAGTAGCTGGGCCATTCCCACGCGGCGATGGCCAGGTGGACCTTGCTGTTCAGCGAGGAGACGCTGAGCTGTTCGGCGCCCAGATAGGCCACCGGACGGATGTAGCAGTCGGTAAAGCCGTTCTTTTCACAGGTTTCCTTGCAGGCGGCGTCGATCTCGGCCACGCTGTAGGGAATGTCGAAGTCCAGCAGCTCGGCCGAGCGCTTCAGCCTTTGGCTGTGCGCCGTCAGCTTGAAGATTTCGCCGCCGTACATACGCTCACCCTCGAAGACCGACGAGCCGTAGTGGAGGCCATGGGTCAGAACGTGCGTTTTCGCGTCCCGCCAGGGCACGAATGCGCCGTCAAACCAGATCCAGCCGTCACGATCGTCGAAAGGAACGAAGGCCATTGAATAACGTCTCCCGGGGATGTGGTCCGGTTACACTCTTCTCTCCCGCCGCCGTCAACGCCTTTGCGTTCGGCAGGATCGCCTAAGACATGACTGATACGCGCTCGAACGGCCGCTCCGGCCCCATCGCTGCTCCCGGCGCCGGCCGCCATCTGCTGGTCGTCGACGACGACGACAGAATCCGCGAACTGCTCAAAGAGTTCCTGACGCGCGAGGGCTATCGCGTCACCGGCGCCGCCCACGCGGGCGCGGCGCGGCGACTGGTGGAACTGATCGAGTTCGACCTCATCGTGCTGGACGTCATGATGCCGGGCGAGAGCGGTTTCGACCTGACAAGCTGGATCCGCAGCCAGGCGTCGCTGTCCAAGACCCCCGTCCTGCTGCTGACCGCCAAGGGCGACCCGAACGACCGCATCGAGGGCCTGTCGCGCGGGGCCGACGACTATATGTCCAAGCCCTTCGACCCGCGCGAACTGGCGCTGCGGATCGAGGCCATCCTGCGCCGCACCGGCGGCAAGCCGATGACCCCCCGCGAGATCCACATGGGGCCGGCGGTGTTCGACATGGAGCGGCTTGAGCTGACCCGCGACGGCGAACTGCAGCGCCTGACCGAGGCCGAGGCGCAGCTGCTGAAGACCCTGGCCATCCACGCCCACTCGCCGGTCGAGCGCATGAACCTGTCGCCGGATACGGCCGACATCACCGGCCGCGCCGTCGACGTCCAAGTGACCCGCCTTCGCCGCAAGCTGGAGGCCGACCCCAAGAACCCGCGCTATCTGCAGACCGTGCGCGGCGTCGGCTACATGCTGGCCCCGGACTGATCCGCCGATGCGGCTTCTGCCCTTCAACGTCTGGGCGCGCATGATCAAGCGTCGCCTGCCGACCTCGCTGTGGGGCCGGTCGCTGCTGATCATCGTCCTGCCCGTGCTGATCATGCAGGGGGCCGTGACCTGGGCCTTCTTCGACGCCCACTGGCAGGCCGTGACCGCACGCCTGTCCGAAGGACTGGCCGGGGACGTGGCCTGGGCCGCCGAGAGCTATCGCGACCAGCCGACGCCGCAGAACCTGACCGTCATCGCCGACCGGGCTGAGCGATCGATGCAGTTGTCCATCGCCTTCCAGGAAGGCGCAACCCTGCCCAAGGAACAACGGCGCGGGGCGCTGGGTGTGGTCGACCGCACCCTGGAGAAGGCCCTGGCCTCACGGCTGGACCAGCCCTTCTGGTACGACACCACCCGCTATCCCGCCTATGTCGACATCCGGGTGCAGGAGCCCGGCGGCGTGCTGCGCGTCATCGCCCCGCGCGAACGGGCGGTGGCGACCCAGGCCCATATCTTCGTCCTGTGGCTGACGGTGGCGACCATCTTGCTGCTGGGGGTGGCGGTGCTGTTCATCCGCAATCAGGTGCGCGCCATCGAACGCCTGGCCGACGCCGCCGAGGCCTTCGGTCGGGGCGAGACCGTGCCGCGCTTCAAGCCCCACGGTGCGCGCGAGGTGCGGGCCGCCGCCAACGCCTTCCTCGACATGCGCGCCCGCATCCAGCGCCATATCGAACAGCGCACCGCCCTGCTGGCCTCGGTGAGCCACGACCTGCGCACGCCCCTGACCCGGCTGCGCCTCGAACTGGCCCTGGCCCCGCCCTTCAAGCGGGCCGAGGCCATGAAGGGCGATCTGGACGAGATGGAGCACATGATCGACGAATACCTGGCCTTTGCACGCGGCGAGGCCGGTGAAGCCATGCAGGCGGTCTCGGTGCCCGAAATGCTGCGCCGCGCCGCCGAAGACGCCCGCCGCGCCGGCGCCGAGGTCACGGTCGAAACGCCCGACCATCTGGACGCCCAACTGCGCCCCCTCGCCTTCCGCCGGGCGCTGAACAATCTGGCCGGCAACGCCGCCGTTCACGGCGAACACGTCCGGCTGTCGGCCCGTCCCCTGCCCTCGGGCGGCATCGAGATCGCCGTCGAGGACGACGGCCCGGGCATCCCGGAAGATATGCACGAGGAAGCCTTCCGGCCCTTTTCGCGGCTGGACGCCTCACGCAACCAGAACAGCAAGGGCGTCGGTCTGGGCCTGGCCATCGCCCGCGACGTGGCGCGCGGTCACGGCGGCGACATCACCCTGAGCCGCAGCGATCTGGGCGGACTGAAGGCCTCGATCCGTCTGCCCGGATGATCTGACGCACCCTCTAGCGTCGCCGCAGGAACAGGGCCATGTTGCGTCCGTTCCAGGGGGGCCTGGATCAGGAGACACTTGATGCGTCGTTTCACATTCCTCGCACCGCTCACCGCAGCCGTGGCCCTTGCCGGCGCCGCGGCGGCGCAACCGTCGGCCGTCGTCGTCACCGTCAGCCCGGACTTCGCTAAAACCGCCCAGGAACTGGGCCAGCGCGAGGTTCAGCAGCAGGCCGACGACCTGACCCGCACCGTCGAACGAGTCCTGACCGAGCGTCACGCTCTGGACGACGCGCGCGTGGAGCTTGTCATCACCGACCTGAAGCCGAACCGCCCGACCATGCAGCAGGCCACCGACAAGCCCGGTCTGGACATGATGCGCAGCCTGTCGATCGGCGGCGCCGCCATCGAAGGCACGGTCACGACCGCCTCGGGCGAGGTTCACCCGGTCAAGTACGACTATTATTCGACCAACCTGGCCGACGTGCGCGGCTACAGCACCTGGCAGGACGCCGGCGCCGCGTTCAACCGGCTGGCGCGCAACCTGGCTGAAGGCCGCTACGTCACCCGCTAAGCTCGGTCGACTTGGCTACAGCCGCCTGAACGGCGCTCTCGACCGCCCGGTCGAGCGCGCCGTTTGCGTTCAGAGCCAACAGACCGGCCTGGGTCACGCCGCCGGGCGAGGCCACGCGATCGATCAGGGCGTCCAGAACCTCGGAGCCTTCGACGCCCGCTGCTGCGGAGCGCAGAGTGGCGCGGGCCAGCCGCACGGCGGCCTCGGGTGCCAGGCCCTCGTCGACCCCGGCCTGCGCCAAGGCGCGGGTGAAGGCGAAATAATAGGCAGGCCCGCAGCCGGACACGGCGGTCGCGGCGTGCATGGCGGCTTCCTCGTCCAGATGGACGGTCTCGGCGATGGGGACGAACAGGGCCTCGCCGACGGCGCGGGCGGCGGCGTCGCCAGCCCAAATGGTCGCCACGCCCTGGGCCTGGGCCACGCCGGTCGTCGGCATAATGCGGACGACCGAACGACCGTCGAAGCCCGCGGAAATGCTCTCGCCCTTCACTCCGGCCATGACCGAGACAATCACGGCGTCGGTGGCCAGATACGGCAGGACCGGGCGCGAGGCTTCGAACCATTTGGCGGGCTTGACGCCGATGACGAAGGCGCGGGCGTTGGCCAGGGCCTCAAGCGGCGGGTTGATCCGCGCGCCCAAGGCCCGAGCCGCCTCGGCGGCGGGCTTCTCGGACGGGGTCAGGATGATGAGATCGGCGGGATCGACCGCGCCGGTCTTCAGCCAGCCTTCGAGGATGGCCGAACCCAGCCGCCCCACGCCTTGCAGGACGACTGAGCGGTTCATCAGGCGGTGCCCACGGTTTCGAACAGGCAGGCGTCGATGGCCTCCTGCGCCTTCTTGGAGCCGCGCACCATGAAGTCGAAGGCGGGGTAGTAACGGTCGGCGGCCTCGATGGCGGCGTCTATCATGGACGCGGCCTGGGCCAGGGTCGGACGCTCGCTGTGCGGCAGGGCCAGCGAATGGCGGAAGACGATCTCGCCCTCGTCCGGCCAGACCTCGAAATGGCCCAGCCAGGTGCGCTGGTTGATCATCGACACCAGTTCATAGGCGGCGGCGCGACGCGTCTTGATGACGCGCAGGTCCAGGGCGCAGCACAGCTGAAGGCAGTCGCCTTCGGGCCGCCAGGCGAACCACAGCTCATAGTCCTTCCAGTCGCCGGCCAGGGCGAAGGCGAGGTCGCCGTCGTCCGTGCGGTCGAACGGCAGGTTCTCCGCGTTGAGGACGTGCTCCACGACATCCAGAGGGTCGTAGGGAACGTCGACCTCTTCGGGTCGGGCTGCATCCATCAGGGGTTCACAATCTTAACTCGGGGGTCGCGACTCACGACCTGCAAACGAACGGTAAACGTGTTCGGAGATTCGGCTCAACCGGCGGTGTCGACGTCAGGCTTCGCAGCTGTGGACGTTCCACTCGACGCCTTTTTCCCAGGCGATTTCTGAGCCTTAAGCTCGGCGAGCTCGGCGCGCAGGGCGGCGATCTCGTCCTTCAGGACGTCGAACTCGTCGCGGCGGACCAGATCCATCTCGGCGACGAAACGATCGGTCTGGGCGCGCCAGGCGGCCTTGGCCTCGTCGCCCGCAGCCTGAGCCAGACCCATGGCGCCGGTCGTCAGCTTGGCGAACTCGTCGAGGATCGGATTGCGCGTCTGCATGATGAAATCTCGCGTCTTTGCCACGCCAGTATATGGTTAATGGCGACTTAAATTGGGTGAACGAAACCTTTCCGTCCGAACCGGCTATAAACTGCTTCGCGGGAAAAGCGCGCGACGAATGCAGTCTCTCTTGCTAGATGTTTTGGGGTCCCAAACGGCGCTGACGGAGGCTCTGTGCCCTTCCCCGAATTCGACCCTGTCCTGATCCATCTCGGCCCCCTGCCCATCCGCTGGTACGCCCTGGCCTATGTCGCCGGGATCGTGCTGGGCTGGTGGTACGCCTCGCGCCTGGCCAGGACGGAGCGGCTGTGGTCGCCCGGCAAGCCGCCGGTGACGGGACCGCAGCTGGACGACCTGGTGCTGTGGATCACGCTGGGCGTCATCCTGGGCGGACGTTTCGGCTACGCCCTCTTCTACAAGCCGTCGATGTTCGCGCAGTTGTTCACCGGCGACAGCCTCGGCGAGCGACTGGAGCTGCTGCAGCTGTGGACCGGCGGCATGAGCTTCCATGGCGGCTTCTTGGGCGTGGTCATCGCCCTGACGCTTTACGCCAACCGCCAGAGGATCAATCCGCTGAGCCTGGGCGACCTGATCGCGCCGGTCGCGCCGCTGGGCCTCTTCTTCGGCCGCATCGCCAACTTCATCAACGGCGAGCTGTGGGGCCGCGAGACGACGGTTCCCTGGGCCATCCGCTTCTGCAACGCCCGCATCGAACAGATGTACGGCTTCTGCCCTGCCGGCAACGAACCGCGCCACCCCAGCCAGCTTTATGAGGCGGGCCTCGAGGGTCTGCTGCTGTTCGTCGTCCTGTCGCTGGCCATCTGGAAGTGGAAGATGCTGAAGCATCCGGGCTTCGTCACCGGCCTGTTCCTGCTGGGCTACGGCGTCTGCCGCGCCGCGCTGGAGAACGTGCGCCAGCCGGACACCGGTCTGGACAACCTGCCTCTGGGCCTGACCATGGGCATGATCCTGTCGATCCCGATGATGCTGGTCGGCGCCTGGCTGATCTGGCGCGCGCTGAATAAGCCGGTTGTCTCGGAGGCGTAGGCGGTCATGACGGAGACCCTCAAGGACCGTCTGGTCCGCGAGATCGTGCTGACCGGGCCGATGACGGTGGCGGACTATGTCACCCGCTGCCTGCACGATCCCAAGGGCGGCTATTATTCGACCCGGCCGGCGCTGGGGGAAGGCGGCGACTTCATCACCGCCCCCCTGGTCAGCCAGATGTTCGGCGAACTGATCGGCCTGTGGGCCATCGAGACCTGGAGCCGCCTGGGCGCGCCCGAGCGGGTGCGGCTGGTCGAGGTCGGCCCCGGCGACGGGACGCTGATGTCCGACGTACTGCGCGCGGCGCGGCTGGTCCCCGGCTTCCTGCAGGCGGTCGACCTGATCCTGATCGAACCCAGTGCGCCGCTGCGGGCCGAGCAGGCGCGACGGTTGGCCGACGCCGACGTCCATCCGCGCTGGCTCAGCGCGCTGCATCAGATCGAAACCGACGCCCCCGTCATCCTGATCGGCAACGAAGTGCTGGACTGCATGCCTGCGCGCCAGTTCATGAAGACCGAGGGCGGCTGGGCCGAGCGCCGCGTCGGCGTCACCGACGACAATGAGCTGACCTTCGGCCTGGTCGCCATCTCCGGCGGCTTCGACCGGCCCGAGTACGATGTCGAGCCGGGTCAGGTGGTCGAGATTTCGGAACAGCAGGCGGCCTTCGCGCGCGATCTGGCCGTGCTGGTCAAGGCGGCGTCGGGCGCGGCCCTGCTGATCGACTATGGCCGCGCCAAGCCGGGCGCGGGCGACACCCTGCAGGGCCTGCGGCGGCACCAGAAGGTCGATCCGTTGACCACGCCGGGCGAAGCCGACCTGACCCAGTGGGCCGACTATCCGCTGGTGCTGGAGGCCGCCGTGCGGACGGGGGCGGATGTCACCGGCTGTGTCAGCCAGGGCGCCTTCCTCAGGGCCCTCGGCATCGAAGCCCGCGCCCAGAGGTTGATGCAGGCCCGCCCCGACGCCGCCCCGGTCATCCAGCGCCAGCTGGACCGCCTGACCGCGCCGGACCAGATGGGCGAACTGTTCAAGGCGGCGGCGATCTTTTCGCCCCGCTCGTTGGCCCTGCCGGGCTTCTGAGGACTGCGGGCGGTTTCCGCAGGGAGTTATGACGATGCGTTTTTCCGACCGGGAACGGGCTGTGCTTCTGGCCGTGAAGGGCGTCGGGCCCAAGGTGGTCGAACGGCTGGAGGAACAGGGGCTGGGTGCCTTCGAGCGGCTGGCGCTGGCGGATCCTGCCGTCGTCTGCGCCAGCGCCGCCGTCAGCCAGGGCTCGACCTGCTGGAAGAACAGCCCCCAGGCCCGAAAGGCCATCGAAGACGCTGTCGCCGCCGCCCGTAGCTCGCTGGAGGCCGCATGAGCCTGAACCCCATCACCCACCCCCTGCTCGACAAGGCCGGGGTGCGCCACGGCTTCTTCACCCGCGAGGGCGGCGTGTCAGAGGGCATCTACACCGGGCTGAACGCGGGCGTCGGGTCCAAAGACGATCCCGCAGCCGTGGCCGAGAACCGCCGCCGCGTGGCCGAGTGGATGGGCGGCGGACTGGATGACCTGTGCGGCTGCTATCAGATCCATTCCGCCGTGGCCCGCGTGGCCGAGGCCGGCTGGAAGGGCGAGCGGCCCGAGGGCGACGCCGTGGTCGCCGCCGTGCGCGGCCCCATCGCCACCGTCCTGACCGCCGACTGCGCGCCGGTCCTGTTCGCCGACGCCGAAGCGAGCGTGGTGGGCGCGGCCCACGCGGGCTGGAAGGGAGCCTTGGGCGGCATCATCCACTCGACCGTCGCAGCAATGGAGGCGCTAGGTGCCCGGCCTGAGCGCATGGTCGCCGTGGTCGGCCCCTGCATCGCTCAGGCCAGCTATGAGGTCGGCGCCGACTATCAAGAGCACTTCGCCCACCATGATCCCGGCAGCGAGCGCTTCTTCGCCCCCGGCGCGACCGGGGACAAGCGCCTGTTCGACCTGCCCGGCTTCGTCCTGTGGCGGCTGGAGCAGTCCGGCGTCGGCGACGCCGCCTGGACCGGCGACGACACGCGCGCGGACGCGACGCGGTTCTACTCGAACCGTCGCGCGTTCTTGGCGGGAGAGCCGGATTTCGGGCGGTTGATCTCGACGATCAGCCTAGGCTAGTTCAGCCCGCCATCGCCATGTCGGGGACGCGGGTGGTTTCGCGCCAAGCGTCCGGCTGGGCCAGCAGGGCGCGGACCAGCTTGTTGTTCAGGGCGTGGCCAGCCTTGACGCCTTCGTAGCGGCCCAGCAGGGGCGCGCCGAGAACGTAGAGGTCGCCGATGGCGTCCAGGGCCTTGTGGCGCACAAACTCGCGTTCCATGCGCAGGCCGCCGGGGTTCAGGATTTCGTCGCCGTCGATGACCACGGCGTTTTCCAGCGAACCGCCGCGAGCCAGACCGGCCTGACGCAGGGCCTCGACCTCATGGGCGAAGCCGAAGGTGCGGGCGGCCATGATGTCCGAGCGGAAGGTCGCCTCGTCCACGACGAAGTCCACCACCTGATTGCCGATGACCGGCGTGGGGAAGTCGATCTCGAAGCGCATCTCGTAGCGGTCGCAGGGCAGCAGGACAGCGGACTTGTCGCCCTCCTCCACCCGGATGGCTTTCAGGATCTCGATGTAGCGGATCGGAGCTTCCTGACGGCGGAAGCCGGCGCGGTCCAGCAGTTGCACGAACTGCAGGGCCGAGCCGTCCAAAATCGGCAGTTCGGGGCCGTCGACCTCGATCACGGCGTTGGAGACGCCAAGCGCGCACAGGGCGGCCATCAGGTGCTCGATGGTCGACAGGCGCACGCCCGCCGCGTTCTCGATCATCGTGTTCAGGCGCGCGTCGACGACGGCCTCGCCCGAGACGGGGATGCGGTTGTCGCGGTCCGTGATGTCGGTGCGCACGAAGGTGATGCCCGCGCCCGGCGCAGCCGGACGCACGACCAGCTTGACGCGCTGGCCGGTATGAACGCCCACGCCAGCCGTGATGGCCGGAGCGACGATGGTCTGTTCGTGATGGTCGTTGCGGACCGACAAGGGGGAACTCTCTGTGTTGCGCGGCCCCGCGACAATCGTGCGGAGTTCGCCTCGCCTGTCGTTTAACCACGACCGCTCAAGCGCGAAATGAAAGATGGGTTTCGAAATGTTTCGGTCCAGTGACAGGCCGTAACAATGAAAAACGCCCCGGAGCCTGGCTCCGGGGCGCTTCAATCAGGATTTCGTCCGATCAGTTCGCGAGGCGGCGAAGAAACGACGGGATCTCCAGGTCGTCGTCTTCGGCGTGGCCGGCCTGATAGTCCTGGACCGGCTGGGCCGACTGGGACTGGCGCAGTTGCTGGGTCGTGCGGTTCGACGACGGCGGCGGCGCATAGGACGGTTGCTGCTGTTGCGGCTGCTGGCGCTTCCGGCCGAACAGGCTCCAGCCGCTGCGGCGGTGATCGCGCTCGTCGTAGTATTCTTCTTCAGCCACCGGCTCTTCGCGACGCGGGGCCGGACGGGCCGCCGGCTCGGGCTGACGGTCGAAGTAGAGGTCGCCCTGCGACGAGGCTGCTGCAGGCTGGGCGCGGACGGCGCCGGATTCGTATTCCTCGACCCAAGGATCGACGATCGGCCCAAGGTTGCGGGGCGCGTCGTGGATGACCGGCTCCGGGCGCGGCTCGGGCGCGGCGCGGGCGGCCGGGGCCTCATAGACGGGAGCGGGCTCGGGCGCGCGGACCGGTTCGCGCACCGGCTCGATGCGGACTTCCGGCTGGCGCGGCGCGGCAGCGGTCGGGCGCCGGTCCGAGAAGGCCGAACCCTGGGGCTCGATCTTCTGGATCACGGCTTCATCCATGCCGGTGGCGACGACCGAGACGCGGATCTTGCCGTCCAGGGCCGGGTCGAAGGCGGCGCCGAAGATGATGTTGGCGTCGCCGTCCACTTCGGCGGCGATGGCGTTGGCGGCCTCGTCCACTTCCAGCAGGGTCATGTCCAGACCGCCGGTGATGTTCACCAGCACGGCCTTGGCGCCCTTGAGGCTGGTTTCGTCCAGCAGCGGGTTGGCGATGGCGTTCTGGGCCGCCAGCAGGGCGCGGTCGTCGCCCGTGGCCTCGCCCGTGCCCATCATCGCCTTGCCCATTTCGGACATGACGGCGCGGACGTCGGCGAAGTCGAGGTTGATCAAGCCCGGCAGAATCATCAGGTCGGTGATCGAACGGACGCCCGAATGCAGCACCTGGTCGGCCATGCCGAAGGCGTCGGCGAAGGTCGTGCGCTCGTTGGCGACGCGGAACAGGTTCTGGTTCGGAATGACGATCAGGGTGTCGACATAGCGCTGCAGCTCGGCGACGCCCGAGTCGGCCAGACGCATGCGGTGACGGCCTTCGAAGGTGAAGGGCTTGGTCACGACGCCGACGGTCAGAATGCCGCGGTCGCGCGCGCACTTGGCGATGACCGGGGCCGCGCCGGTGCCGGTGCCGCCGCCCATGCCGCAGGTGATGAAGACCATGTGCGCGCCGTCCAGGTGCGCGTGGATCTCGTCAGCGCTCTCCTCGGCGGCGTTCATGCCGACTTCGGGGTGGGCGCCGGCGCCAAGGCCTTGGGTGATGGTCTCGCCCAGCTGGATGCGGCGGTCTGTCTTGGCGAAGCTGAGGTGCTGGGCGTCGGTGTTGGCGACGACGAACTCGACCCCTTCAAGGCCCGCGTCGATCATGTTGTTCACGGCGTTTCCGCCCGCGCCGCCGACGCCGAAGACGACGATCCGGGGCTTCAGTTCCGCGTTTTGAGGCTTCACCAGCGAGAGAGACATGTTCTTGTTCCGACTTTCCGACCCTGCCCGTTAGCCCCAATGCGAAATCCCCGCCGAATCGCATTGGTTATGAGCGCGTTAAGGAAAACCCCTTTTGCGTTAACGGAGTGTTACC
>DAIOID010000073.1:8711-15079 GCA_036744355.1 Brevundimonas sp. | reverse complement strand
TTGTAAACCCTGAAATAGCTAGACGACTGCCTGTAGTAATCTCCCCTGACAGTCACGCTCCAGTTGTTCACATCAAAGCTGTACTGGGCGCCGATATTGGCCGTCAGCTTCGGCGCATTGGGCAGCTCATTTCCGCTCAGATCAGCCTCAAAGCCCCGGCCGCCATTGGGCGCCTCCAACAGAGGATTGTATTTGATGCCGAAAATTTCCCAGAACTTGGTAGTGCTATCCATACCCTCAGTGAAGGTTCCGTACCGGAGCGAACCGGAGCAGAGCGCCGCCAAGGGGAAGACCGTACCTTCCTGAACGATCTTCGGGTGGCCGAGAATGGCCTCGACATGCTTCTTGGGCGCAATACAGTTCGAGGGAACCTGAAGCCAGGGCCGGATCACCATCCAGTCCGCGTTGCCCTGCGTCCGGTTCATGACGTCGATCGAGGACTCGCCGTCACCGATCCTTGTCCGCAGATAGCCCAGATTGGCGTCGATACGGAAATTCGGCGTCGGACGGTACACGGCCTCCAGTTCAAGCCCCATGGATTTTGCGTCGAAATTCTCATTCAGAGAGATACGATCGACGATCTGGGAGACCTGGTAATCAGTATAGTCGTAATAGAACGCCGTGGCGTTCAATCGAATCCTGCCATCATAGAAGCTGTTCTTCGCCCCGATCTCGAATGCGTTGACGTATTCCGGATCAAAGGTCTCCGCCAGGGGCTGATACTGAACCACGATCGGATTGATGTCCGCGCGCGGCGGATTCGCCCCGCCGCCCTTGTAGCCCCGCGCATAGGAGGCATAGATCAGCGTGTCTTCCCGCGGCTTCCAGTCCAGCACCGCGCGCCCCGTCACCGCTCCCCACTTCTGCTCGATGTCATCCAGGGCGTAATAGCCGCGCCGGACAGAACCGCCCGTCGCAGGACCAAAGCCGAGAGTCGGCCAGCTGCCCAGCAAGAGCTGGCTGGGATAGGGCGTGGTGGTCTTCTCGTCGCGGGTGTATCGCAGACCTAGCGTAAGGCGAAGCTCGGGATTGAGATCCCAATAGCCCTCCCCGAATACGCCGAACGACTCGGTCTCTACGACATTCTTGCTTCGGAAGTAATTGTGCCCGTCGCCAGCCAGATTATCCAGCGATGTGGGATCTACATAGACGCACTCTTTGGACGTGAGGCTATCATCGCAAACGAGAGAAACCTTCGCCTGCTGAGTGACGTCGTTATTATAGAAATACTCCGCTATTAGGGAAAACAGATTGTTGAATACGTAATAATCATCCTGAGTTTTGAAATTCAGATAGTTAGCGCCGACATTAAAATTGAACATCCCGTCAAAATCGGATTGCAGACGAAATTCCTGATAGAATTGCCTGTTGTCCGACTGACTCAGATCAGCTGAGAGAATCCTCTTGGACGGCCCAAGCTGCGGGTCGGTGTAAACGCCGCCCGGAGAAACCAGCGACGATATCGGCCGACGGAAAACATCGAACCTATTCGAGGAGTCGGCAAATACTTCATTCGAAGGATTCCGAGCATAGTCCTGAATAGAATAATAATTATCGTCCGCATAAGAAGTCTGCGACGTAAATTTCAAACTTTCAGAAAAATCAAACTCGATATTGAGCTGGTAAACATCGTTCTTGGCCCGATAAACAGGATCAATTATCGTTGATACCTTGCGGAAGTCCCTGCTCTGAACGACCCCCTCGTAAGGATTGACCTTCGTGTCGACAAGGAAGACCTGCTTGCGAGTTGACGGCACGTTTGTCGTGTAACCGATGCTCATGCCGGCGGCGTAGTATTGCGCCATCGACAAGCCGTTCGGCGTGCCGAAGGCCGCGTCCTCATAAAGTGAGCCAGGCAGGCAGCCCTGACTGAGGCGCCCGCGCGTAAGCGGATCAGTGATCGCGACCGACCCCACCCGATCCGGCCCCGGATCCATGGTGCAGAGCTGCTTGCCCGTACGGGACCGCTGATCGTCCTCTTCGAAATGCTCCCAGATCAGGTTGGCGCGAAAGCGATCGCTCGGCTCCCAGGCGGCGGACAGGCGCGTCGACCACAGATCGCGATCATTGATATAGGTGTCGTTGAACTGATTATAGTCAAAGCCGTCACGCTGGGTGAACGAACCGGCGGCGCGCACCCAGAAGGTGTCCGTGACAGGCAGGTTCATCATCACCTGCCCCCTCAGCGTGCCGAAGGTGCCGGTTTCGCCCTTGGCCATGCCCTCGAAATCCGGACCCGGCAGGTTTGGGATCATATTGACCACGCCCGCGGTGGCGTTACGGCCATACAAGGTCCCCTGAGGTCCGCGCAGAACCTCGACCCGGCTGACGTCGAGGTATTCCTGCTCGAACAGACGGTTGCGGATCAGAGGGGTGTTGTTGAAGCTCACGGCCACGCCCGGATCGCTGGACGCCGAAATGGCCTTGCTTCCGATTCCCCGGATCGCAAAATTATACATGCTGAAGTTGGACTTGGAGAAGGCGACGTTGGGGATGGCCCGCATCAGCTCGGAACCGCCCTCGATCTTCATCGCATCGAGATTTTCCGCCGTGAAGGCGGAGACCGCGATCGGCACGTCCTGGATCGATTCTTCCCGCTTCTGGGCCGTAACGATGATGTCGTCGACCTCAGTGGCGGGTCCATCCTGAGCGGTCTGGGCCAAGGCCGGCGCCGCAATGCACAAGGCCAGAAGCGACACGGTTACAGCCAGCCGCGCATGAACGACGGATGTCGCCATTGAGAACCCTCCCCAGGGTGCGGCCCGTTCCCCAACGGGTCCCGCAACGTTTCCACGCCGCCGAATAATTCCGCGAGCCGGGGCGGCGCCGGCAGCGGTTAGCCTCAGACCATCACGCTACTCACCCATCTGTCAATACATATTAACAGACATGTTGGCCAAGGAAACCCTCGTTTCATATTGACATGTATGTCAGTCTAGTCGCGAAACAGGGGGACAAAAATGGACGCAGACGTCATCGTGGTGGGCGGGGGGCTGGCCGGTCTGGTCGCCGCTCATGAGTTGATCAAGGCCGGCAAGCGGGTGGCCTTGGTGGATCAGGAGAACCCGGCCAATCTGGGCGGTCAGGCCTTCTGGTCGTTCGGCGGGCTGTTCCTGGTGAATTCGCCCGAGCAGCGAAAGCTGGGCGTGCGCGACAGCTTCGATCTGGCCTGGCGCGACTGGCGGGGCAGCGCGGGCTGGGACCGGCTGGACGGCGCCCTGGCCGAGGACGAATGGGCGGTGCGGTGGGGACGCGCCTATGTCGAGTTCGCCGCCGGAGAGAAGCGGTCCTGGCTGAAACAGCACGGGATCAGCCTGACCCCCATGGTCGGCTGGGCCGAACGCGGCGGCGGGCAGGCCTTCGGGCACGGCAATTCCGTGCCGCGCTTCCATGTCGCCTGGGGCACGGGAACAGGGGTTTCGGAACCCTTTGCGGATCGCGCGCGGGCGGCGGCCAAGGAGGGGCGGCTGACCTTCCACCACCGTCGCCGGGTCGACCAGTTGCTGGTCGAGGGCGGGCGCGTGACCGGGGTGGCGGGCGCCATTCTGGCCCCGGATGAGGCGCCGCGCGGCGTGGCGTCCAATCGCAACGTGGTCGGCGACTTCACCCTGAGGGCCGGAGCGGTCGTCCTGGCCTCGGGCGGCATCGGCGGCGACCATGACAAGGTGCGGCGCTTCTGGCCCGAGCGGCTGGGTTCGCCGCCCAAGTCGATGATCACCGGTGTTCCCGCCTATGTCGACGGGCGGATGCTGGACATCGCGGGCGAGGCCGGGGGTCGGCTCGTGAACCGGGACCGCATGTGGCACTACGTCGAGGGGGTGCAGAACTGGGATCCGATCTGGCCCCGGCACGCCATCCGCATCCTGCCCGGTCCGTCGCCGCTATGGCTGGACGCGCTCGGGCGGCGACTGCCCTCGCCCGCCCTGCCCGGCCACGACACCATGGCCACGCTGAAGCATCTGCGGACCACGCCGGATCTGGCCGAGCATGACCACTCATGGTTCATCGTCAGCCAGAAGATCTTGGAAAAGGAATTCGCCCTGTCGGGCTCCGAGCAGAACCTCGACATCACCGACCGCAAGCTGCTGAAGGTGCTGATGGCGCGTCTCGGCAAGGGCGCGCCGCCTGCGGTGGACGCCTTCAAGCACAAGGGCGCCGACTTCGTCTTCGCCGATGATCTGGAGACCCTGGTCGCCAAGATGAACGACCTGACCGAGCGGCCCTTGCTGGACCCGGACCTGGTCCGTCGTCAGGTCGAGGACCGCGACGCCCAGATGGACAATCCCTACGCCAAGGATTTCCAGATCATGAGCATCCACAACAGCCGCCGCTATCTGGGCGACAGACTGGCGCGGACGGCGACGCCGCACCGGCTTCTGGACCCCAGGGCCAAGCCGCTGATCGGAGTCCGGCTGCACGTCCTGACCCGCAAGTCGCTGGGCGGGCTTCAGACCGATCTGTCTAGCCAGGTGCTGAAGGCCGACGGCACGCCGTTCGAGGGACTATACGCCGCAGGCGAGGCTGCGGGTTTCGGCGGCGGCGGATTGCATGGTTACAATGCGCTGGAAGGCACCTTCCTGGGCGGGTGCATCTTCTCGGGCCGGGCGGCGGGACGGGCTCTCGCCGGACGGGTCTGAGATTTCTCGGGGGAGGAAGAGGCTATGGATTCACCCTTGGCCATGATCGGTCTGCCGGTCGCGCTGGGCGTCATCATGTTCGGGCTGGGGCTGGACCTGACGCCCGGCGACTTCGCCCGCATCGGCAGGCGGCCCAAGGCGGTCGCCCTGGCCCTGGCCTGTCAGCTGCTGCTTCTGCCCGCCGTCTGTTTCGGCCTGGTGCTGCTGTTCCGCCTGCCGCCGGTGCTGGCGGTGGGGATGATGCTGCTGGCGGCCTCGCCCGGCGGGACCACGGCCAATCTCTACAGCCATCTGTTCCGAGGCGACGTGGCCCTGAACATCAGCCTGACGGCGATCAACTCGGTCATCGCGGTGCTGACCCTGCCCGTGATCGTCAACCTGTCGATCGCCTGGTTCCAGCCGGGCGACATGACCGTGGGGCTGCAGCTGAAGAAGACCATCGAGGTCTTCATGATCGTGCTGCTCCCCGTCTGTCTGGGCATGCTGGTGCGCGGGCTCAAGCCCGGCTTCGCGCGCGCCATGGACAAGCCGGTCCGGCTGGCCTCGGTCGTCATCCTGACCCTGGTGATCGCCGGGGCGGTCGTGTCCAACTTCGCCGTGCTGAAGGACGACTTCATCGCCCTGGCCGGCATCGTCGTCAGCTTCTGCATCCTCAGCCTGGGCATAGGCTTCATGGTGCCACGCCTGTTCCGCATCAACCGCGAACAGTCGATCGCCAGCGCCTTCGAGGTCGGCCTGCACAACGCCACCCTGGCCATCGTCATCGCCGAGTCGGTGCTGGCGGTCCCGGACACGTCCCTGCCCGCCGCCGTCTACGGCGTGCTGATGTTCCCGCTGGCGGCGGTGTTCGGCCTGCTGATCTCACGCAAGGGCGCGCCCAAGACAGCCGTCTCAAAGACCTGAAGCGTCGCGCGGGGTGGCCTCGGCGGGGTTCCCGACTAAAGTCCCGCTTCGCACGACCACCGCCGAGAAGCTGATGTCCCTGCCGCACGCCCTGCTGACCGCCCTGACCGAACATCCAGGGTCGGGGTCCGAGCTGGCCGGCCGGTTCGACCGGTCGATCGGCCATTTCTGGCAGGCCACGCATCAGCAGATCTATCGCGAGCTGGCCCGGCTGGAGGCCGCCGGCTGGATCGAGGCCCTGCCGGTCGAGGGCGCACGCGGCCGCAAGCGGCGCTATCGCGTCTTGCCCGCAGGTCAGGACGAACTGCAACGCTGGGTGGCCGAGCGCCAGGACGTCATGCCGATCCGCGACGAGCTGATGGTCCGGCTGCGCGCCGAGGCCGTCGTCGGCCCCACCGACCTGATCGAGACCCTGGAACAGCTGGCGGCCCAGCATCGCCAGAAGCTGGCGACCTATCAGGCCATCGACGCCCGCGACTTCCCCCAGCCCCCCGACGCCAAGGGGCAGAAGCTGCAGCATCTCGTCCTGAAAGCCGGCCTAGCCTACGAAAGCCAGCGCCTCGCCTTCTGCGAGGAGGCCATCGCCATTCTGCGCGCCGACTAGCGTCACGGTTTGCAGCGCGCCGCTTCATGGCGTCATATGCCCCCAACACTAGTTCCTGGGGGTTTTCACATGAAACATCTGCTCGTCGGGCTGTCCGCCCTGTGCATCGCCACGCCCGCGTTGTCCCAATCGGTGGACCGGGTCGCCATCAACGGCATCATTGATCAAGGCCTGAACCACAGCGAGGTCATGCAGACCGCCGCCTATCTGACCGACCGGATCGG
>DAIOID010000073.1:0-8611 GCA_036744355.1 Brevundimonas sp. | reverse complement strand
ACGGACCGCTCGGGCGAGTACGTCATGGCCGGCGCCCACCTGGACAGCTGGGTCGCCTCGGACGGCGCCCAGGACAACGCCGCCGGCAGCGCCGTGGTCATGGAGGCCGCCCGCATCCTGTCGCAGATGAAGGTCAAGCCCAAGCGCACCATCCGCTTCGCCCTGTGGAACGGCGAAGAGCAAGGCATCCTGGGCTCGCTGGCCTATGTCGACCGCTATCTGGCCACGCGCGCGCCCGCGACGGACCCGGCCCTGGCCGCCCTGCCCAGCAACCGCACCTGGCGCAACCGCTGGCCGGTCGAGCCGCGCCCCGGCTATCGCGACCTGGTCGCCTATTTCAACCTGGACAACGGCTCGGGCAAGATCCGCGGCATCAACGCCGAGGGCAATGTCGCCGCCGCCCCCATCTTCCAGGAATGGCTGGCGCCATTCGCCAGCATGGGCGCGACCACCGTCTCGCTGCGTCCCTCGGGCGGCACCGACCACGTCTATATGCAGACGGTGGGGGTGCCCGGCTATCAGTTCATCCAGGACCCGCTCGACTATTCCAGCCGCATCCACCACACCAGCATCGACAGCTATGACCACCTGAAGCCCGAAGACCTGCGTCAGGCGGCGATCATTCTGGCCAGCTTCCTGCTGAACGCGGCCAACCGCGACGCGCCCCTGCCGCGCATGCCGCTGCCGACGGAACCGACCCCGACCGACCCGTTCGCCTATCCCGCAGCGGACTGAGCCATCGCCTGCAAGCGCAAACCCCTGCAGCCGACGCTGCGGGGGTCATGCTTGGGCGGCGCGCTCTGACAGCATGGCTCAGAGCGTCGCCAGAAAGGCGACCAGCGCTTCCCGCTCTTCGGCGTTCAGTTCCAGACGACGCAACAAGGGATCGGTCGCGGGAAACAGCGGATCCGCCTCCTGTCCGGCGCGCCGACGGGGATGCGCGCCGCCCGCTGTATAGAAGTTCACCGTCGCCTCGAGCGAGGGAAACAGACCATTGTGCATATAGGGTCCGGTCTGCTCCACGCCGCGCAGACTGGGCGTGCGGAACCGGCCCACGTCCTCCGGCGCCTGCGTCACCTCGTAGCGACCCAGATCCTGCAGCTCGCGTCCGTAGAAATGCAGACCGAGGTTGTGAAACTTCATGTCGGTCAGCAGGGGGCCGCTGTGGCAGTTGGCGCATCCGCCGCGCGTGCGGAACAGGTGCAGACCCTTGAGCTGCTGATCGTTCAGGGCGCCCGCGTCGCCGCGCACGAACCGTTCGAAACGGCTTCCTCGCGGTCGGAGCGAACGCTGAAAAGTCGCCAGCGCCATGGAGATGCGCCGTACTGTCACCTGTTCGTCGCCGAAGGCCGCCACAAAGTCCGCTGCGTAGGTCGGATCGCGCGCGACCCGTTGCTCGACCTCGACAAGGTCCCCAGCCGCCATCTCCCTGGGGTCGACCAGGGGGTGCAGCGCCTGATCCTCCAGATCAGGACTGCGCCCGTCCCAGAACAGCGGCTTCACCCAGGCGACGGTGAACAGGGACTGGGCGTTGCGACGCCCACGCTGGCGATCATGCCCGAAGGAGGTCCGGATTCCGTCCCCGAACCCCAGCTCGCGTGCGTGACAGGACGCACAGGCGATCTGCCCCGATTTCGACAGCCTGGGGTCGTCGAAAAGGCGCTGACCCAGAGCGGCCTTGGCCTCGCTGAACGGATTGTCCGTCGGATGCTCGACCGGCGGCAAGGGGCCGAACTCAGTGAAGACGGCCCCTTCGTGCAGGATCGGTCGCGGCCAGGTCTCAGGCGGCCCGGCATAGGCCAGCCGCAGCTCCGCCGCCGTTTCCGGCGCCTGGACCCTCGACACCGCAGTCCCGACGACGACGTGCGCCGCCAGGACCAGGGCGCAGACGATCAGCCCGTCTCTCAGCAACAAGACCCTCACCGCCTCTAGTAGCGATACTTGAGGCTGAGCCAGAGGTTGCGCCCCAGCTGATAGGGTTGCGAACCGCCCGAGTAGTCCTGATCCAGAACCGTGTTGAACAGGTTGTTGACGCGCACATCCAGCAAGGCCGCGCCGGACTGCGTCTTCACCAGGTCGACCGTGGCCGACAAGTTCACATCCACCGAGGAGCCGAAGGCCACCTTGTCGAAGACGTCATAACGCACGCCATCAACGGTGATGTTGACCAAGGTGTCGGCGACACGCGTGAAACGGTCGCGCCAGCGCGCATTAAGGTTGGTCCGCAGCCGCCCGTCGAACCAGCGCGCGCCCCAGTCGGCGTTGATGATGAGGGGGTTGGCGTAGTCCTCGAGCTGATTGTCCGCCAGGGCCTGCAGCTTGGGCACGACCTGACCCTGATAATAGACCAGTTCGCCCTCGAACTCGGTTTCATCCGCCATGTCGAAGTAGCTGATGTTGGTCGCGTCGGTGTGGGACAGGTTGGTGCTGAACGACAGGGTGTGGTTGCGCCCGAAATCGCGCACGTATTCCAGCGACAGCCCCTCATAGCTGCGCTCGCCGTCGTTGGTGATGGTGCGCGTCGTGCGGCGAGCCGTCGTGCCGGTCTCGGTGTCGTAGAAACTGGTCTCGGCCGCCGAACTGGCGAACTGATCGCGACTTTCGCGAAGGATGCCCTTGATGCGGTATTCGCCGCCGATCCAGGCCACCGGTCCGTTCAGGGCGATGGTGAACTCGTCGCAATAGGGCGTGTCGAGGCCCATGCTGGACCAGCGCGAGGTATCGGAATGGCTGGTCAGCACCCAGTTGTCGGACCACACCGTCCGACCATTCACGACAGTCGGCGTACGGGTGTAGCCGCGCGTGACGCCCATGCCCTCGCGCAGGGCGTAGCCCAGAAAGCTGCGCCCATAATAGCGATTGCCGCCCAGCGTCAGATTGATCCCGGCCCAGGGCAGATCGCGCGACACGGACAGGCGCGGCGCGATGTTGTGGTTACCCAGGAAGCTTTCATGGTCGTAGCGGCCGCCCGCACGGATCATGAAGCCCGCCCAGTCGAAGTTGTACTCGGCCCATAGACCGAGGCTGTCGATCGAGGCGCTGGCGTCATAGGCGGCGTAGCCGTTGCGTCGCGCCGCCGCATAGACGCCGGGAATGCAGCTGAGGCCTTCGTCAATCGCACAGGCCGTGGCGCCGCCGACCACGCCGCCGAGGTAGGAATAGACGGTCTGGGGCCGGCTCTTCTCGCCCTCAATATGGGCATACTCAAAGCCGGCGCGCAGTTGCCCGGCGCCCAGCGGCTGCTCCCACCGGCCCTTCAGGCCGGTATCGGTCTGCTGTTGGGTCAAGGGACCAACGCTGCCCATCACGCAGTTGGCAGCGGTCGAACAGTCGCTGAACCCGGCCGCTGTCCGTGGGACGTTGTAGATGCCGGCAGGACCGTCACGGTCGTTGTCCGACCAGGCGTGGGTCAGGTCGAGCGTCCAGTTCGCCAGACCGCGTCGCCCCTCCAGCCCCAGCTTCGCCGTCAGGCCTCCGCCGTGGGATTCCAGCAGATTGTCCCGGCTGGCGGGCGGATGATATTCGCTTTCGTAGGGGCTGTAGTTGACCTGTCCGGTCAACAAGAGGTCCGAGGCCAGATCATACTCCCCCTTCAGCAGGAAGTTGTCGCTGACGCTGCGCTGGCTGAGGTTGCCCAGCGAAACATAGTTGGACGACGGATAGTTGGTGACGCGCGCTTCCGACCGGTTGTAGGCGGCCAGCATGCGCAGGCGCTCGGACACCGGCAGGTCGACGCTGAACCCGTAACGTCGCTTGTCGTAATCCGGCCTGGTCGGCATCACGGTCAGAGCATCTCGTGCGCGGTCGGACACCCGGAAGCTGGTCATGTCGCTGCTGGTCAGGCCGTAATAGGCCTCGCCGCCATAGACACGGCCCGGCGCGCGCGTGGCGATCTGAACCACGCCGCCCGTGAACTGGCCATATTCCGCCGAGATATTGGAGTCGCGCAGGATCACTTCGCCGATCAGGCTGGCGTCCATCCAGACGGTTTGCGCCGATCCGTTGCCCACGTCGTCGAAGGCCGCCGGATTGGTTCCGCTGACGTCCATGCGCGAGTTGACGCCGACGCCGTCCAGCACGAACAGGTTCTCGTAGATCGAGCCCCCCGAGATGGAGAGGTTTTCCGGCCGCAGGTCCTGCAACTCGGCCCGCGTGGCGCGCCCCTGGGTCGAGGTGAATTGAACCGTGGGCAAGGCTTTCAGGATCTCGTTCACGTCGCCCGAACCGGGCGTGCGCGCTTCGACGGAATCCCGCTTGAAGGTGCTGGTCCCGGAATCCTGCGCGTCGCCCATCCGATAGCTTCGCGCCGTCTGACCCTGCCCCTCGATCACAACCGTAGGGATTTCAGCCGCGGCTGGTGAAGACGGCGTTTGAGCGGTCGCCGGACCGCCAGCGGCCAAAACGGCAAACGCGCCGACGGAAGTCAGCAGCAAAATACGCATGGGTGAAGCCCCTTTCTTGAACAGGGACGCGGCCTAAACCTTCACCTTTGAAATTGCAACTGACTCGCAGTTGCGAGTTCTTCCGCATCCCGTTAGAAGGAGCGAGTGCATGTTTTCGCCGCCCGCAGACCCTTAACGGCTGAGGCCGTCCGCCCCATCGTCGGACTGGGCGTGTTCACTCTGCACGTCGTGGCGGTTGCCGGCCTGTCCCTTTCCCTCCGTCCGCCGCCGGTCATGATCGGGGGCGCCCCGGTGATCCGTTTGACGCTGTCGCCACGGGCCAGCTTCGACGGCGTCAACGCGCCCAGAACCTCAGCGGCCAGCCCCAGGCCGTCGCCCGCGACCGGGCAAAAGCCCGCCTCCGAACCCGCTTCGCCGGAAGCCCCGCCTCCGACGCTTCATCTCTCCCGCCCGGCGACGTCGGGCACGGAAACGATCGTGGCAAATCATCCCTCGGCCAAGGATTCCAACCGATCGCACCACCTGCCCGAAGGTGGCGGCGCCTCCCCTGGAGAAGCCAGCGATGAGTCGCGATCGGGTTTGACCCAAGGCGGCGGCGCCTCTGTCGTGGGGGCGGCCGCGTCCACAACCGCAGACGCCTACGAGGCTGTCGTTCTGGCCTGGATTGAGCGCCACAAACGCTACCCGGGCGGCGCAGCCGGCGCCGTCACCGTGCGCTTCACTCTTGACCACCGAGGTGCGATTAAACTCAGCGAAGTGCTCACAAGCAGCGGAAGCAGTAGCGTGGACCACGCCGCCCTGTCCCAAATCGCAGATGCATCGCCCTTTCCCAGACCGTCCCCGAACGCCTCATGGCGGACTCGCGACTTCATCGTCCGGATTGATTTCCGATCTCCCAGCGCAACCCGACGCGCCGATCCGGCGAGTTCTGCGCGTCCGCACCATGCCGGAGCAGGCTGATGCCCCGAAAACACTACGGATTCCGCGAAACTCGAGTTGTCGGCGACGGGGCGTGAAAACGGCGCGTGGAAACTGCGCGTGTTTCGCGCCCTCTCCCTATCATCAGAGAAGAACAGGTCATGAGGGTCGGGACGCCTTCGGGCCGCGCTGCGAAGGCGCGAAGCCGAAATGCTCGCTGTAGGCGCGGCTGAAGGCTGACGCGGTCGAATAGCCCACGGCGCCGGCCACCTCTTGGACGCTCATGCCGTTGTCCTGCAGGAGGTAGTGGGCCCGGTCCATGCGGATCTCGGCGGAGTATTCGTGTGGCGAACACTGGAACAGGTCGCGGAACCCCGCTGTCAGCTTGTTGCGGTTCAGGCCCACGCGCTCGGCCAGTTCCCTCACGGAAGGCGGCGCCTCCAGTTCCCGGCGATAGATCACGGCCGCCGCCTCGACCTGCTGGCGCTCATGATGGGTCAAGCCGCCGCTGGCGGGTCTCGTCGTCCCCTGGCGAGGCCGATGCATCGCCACGACGACCTCGCAGACCAGTTCGATCATCTTGGCCTGCAGATAGGTCTGCCGCAGCGGGCCCAGGTGGGGCGCGGACAGGATGTCGTCCAGGGTCGTCAGCAGACGCGGCGGCAGGGGCAGGCTGACGGACGCCGGGGCGTCGGCCTGACCGCGAAAGAAGCTGCGCAACGGCTCCGACAGGGCGTCGACCTGAACGCCGAAACGGTCGACCAGCAGCTCGGGATCGGCCCAGGCGCCCACATAGTTGACGTGCAGCCCGGCTTCATAGCTGCGCACCTGACGCACCTCGCGCGGATAGGTGGTCAGGGTGATGCGCGCGCCGGAATAACGATAGCGCGCATGGCCCGGCAGGTTCAGTTGCACGTTCGCTGTCCGGACGATCTGGATCGCCACGCAGTTGCGCAAGACCATACGGTCTCCGCCGGGCCCGCGCGTACGGAAGTCATTGACCGAACAGAACAAACCCTTCTCGACCGGCACGAACTCCAGCCGTCCGTCGATCAGGTGCGACACCTGAGGAAACATGGCGCGCAGGGTCTCGTCAGAGGTCAGACCGCTGGCAGTCTGGATCAGTTCGGCCTGATCGGTCCAGCCCTGCATGCGTCGCCCCCGTGTCGAGCGAATCGCAGCGCCGATCCTCGAAGCGATCAGGAAAACCATATCGCCACGATCATGGTCAACGACGTTCACGGCCACGACGACAGTAAACCCGCCGCCTCGCGTGCCTGATTGCTACGCCAAGATGACAGAAAGCAACGTCAAGTGAGGATGACCACAAGCTTCACCATTCGATAACAGGGGGCGCGACATCTGCACGTCCATATCCGACGCGCAGAAGCAAGACCCATTGCTTTGACCTGCCGAGGACTCAACCTGCTTTGGAATCCCCATGAACGACTTCTCGCACCTGGCGAAAATGACGAACCAAGACCCCGCTCAGCGCGGCGCGCTCTCGCTGCGCTCGCGCCTCCAGATCGGTTCGGCCCTGGTCGGCGCGGCCATGGCGCTGACCAGCCCCGCCATGGCCTTCGGCGGACCGGAGTGCGGCCCGGTGATCGCGGGCGTGGTCACCTGTTCCGGCGCATACGCCACAGGCTCGACCTACTCAGCAGGCGGCCAGGACAATCTGACGATCAATATTGATCCGACCGCCACGGTGGCGACAACGGCGCCCAACGATTTCGGCGTATTCGGCTCGACCGGTCAGGGCATCCTGACCATCAACCAGAACGGCGCCCTCTCCACCACGGGCGACGCCGCCCACGGCATTCGCGGCGACGCCTGGAGCGGCGATGCGTTCGCGACCAACACGGGCAGCCTGACGACCAGCGGCGCTGGCGCCATCGGCATCGTGACCACGGCCGGCGACGGCGATCGAACCGTCACCAACTCCGGCGCCATTACGACGACCGGCGTCAACAGCCACGGCGTGGTCGCGAACTCCCAGAACGGCGCGGTCACCGTCATCAACATGGCGGACGGGATCATCTCCACCGCCGGCGCCGACAGCAGCGGCATCAGCGCCAGCAGCATCATCGGCGACGTCCGGCTCGAAAATCATGGATCGGTCACGACCGCAGGCTCCAGCTCGACCGCTATCATCGGAGCCGCCCATAACGGCGACCTCTCGCTGACCAGCACCGGCGGCGTCACGACCAATGGCTCAAGCGGCGGCGTCATTCTGCAGAATTTTGGCGGCGACATCACCGCCGTCATCGGTTCGATTACAAGCAACGGCGTCAACAACCTGGCGATCGGCATTCACAACTTCTCCACCGGCGGGGTCGATCTGACCACCTCGGGGACCATTTCGGCTTCGGGCGCGGGCAACCGGGGCATCACCGCCGCCAGCAACGGCGGATCGGTCAAGATCGCCAACAACGCCGACATCACAGCCGATGAACTCGGCATCTCGGCGCGCGCCGCAACCACGCTCGACATCACCAGCTCGGGCGACATCGCCACCCTCCAGAACAACGGCTACGCCATCGAGGGCAACAGCACGACGGGCGTCGTAAGCATCGTCAACACCGGCAGCGCTTCGACCGTCGGAATGTTCGCCGTCGGCCTCAAGGCCGCCAATGGCGCCGGCGCGATCACGATCGACAACCAGGGCTCCGTCTCCACGCTCGGCGTGCTGGCGACTGCGGTTCATGGCAAGACGGTCAGCGGCGACATCACCCTGACCAACGCCGCCGACGGCGTCATCACCACCACCGGCGACATGGCCTCCGGCCTTCTGGCGGAAACCGAAAGCGGCGCCGTCATCCTCGACAATCAGGGCTCTGTTTCAACGGGCGGCTATCTGGCCAGCGGCCTCGAAGGCAAGACCGTCAGCGGCGACATCACCCTGACCAACGGGGCCGACGGCGTCATCATGACCGCCGGCCTTCACGGGTCGGGCCTCAAGGCGGAGAGCCTGACCGGTCTGGTCTCGGTCACTAACCAGGGCGCGATCACCACGACCGGTGACGGCGGAACCGGGATCGAAGTCTCTACGGGCAGGACGAACCCCGTACTGGCCGAGTTCGGCGACGTCACCGTGGTCAATCGCGGCCAGATCTCGACCTCCGGCATGAACGCCGCCGGCGTTCTGGTCCAGGCTGTCACGGGTGACATCACCGCCGACATCGGCGCGGTGTCGACGACCGGCGCGGACAGCGACGCTGTCGTTCTGCGGACGATCTCGGGCGATGTCGCTCTGAACGCGACTGGGGTCCTCTCGACGGAAGGCGCGA
>DAIOID010000072.1:0-15219 GCA_036744355.1 Brevundimonas sp. | reverse complement strand
GTCTTCAGATAGTTGACGTCGCCTCCGATGCCGGCGAAGTCCTGACGAACCGACGCGGTCCAGCCGCGGGTCGGGCGCACCGGGTCGTTGCGGCGGTCGACCATCAGCGTATAGCCCGCCGACGAGTTGATGAAGGCGCCGGCCTGGTCGCACAGCGCCGACGAGCCGGTGCCGTTGCAATAGCCGGACGGAATGATGACTTCGTCGCTCTTCAGGAAGTAGCGCAGGCTGAACAGCGAATAGCCGTTCAGCGGGTAGCTCAGGCGCAAGCCGCCGCCGGTCGAGCGATAGTCATACGACGAATACTCGCTGAGGTCGTAGCGGGTGTGGAACAGGTCGAAGCCGGCCCGCAGGTCACGGCCCATGAACTTGGGCTCGGTGAAGCGGAAGTCGATCTGCTGGCGCAAAGAGCCCCATTCGGCGCGGGCCACGACGTTCTGACCGCGACCGCGGAAGTTGCGCTGCGTGACGCCAAGGTTCAGGACGAAGGAGTCCACGGAACTGAAGCCCGCGCCCACCGACAGTTCGCCGGTCGGTTGCTCTTCCACGGTGACATTCACAACCGTCCGGTCAGGCGCGCTGCCGCGCGTTTCCTCGATCTTGACGTCCTTGAAGAAGCCCAGCGCCCGCAGATTGTTGCGCGAGCGTTCGACCAGGCTGCGGTTGAAGGCGTCGCCCTCACCCACCATCAGTTCGCGGCGAATGACCGAGTCCAGCGTCTGGGTGTTCCCCACGACATTGATACGGTCGATATAGACCCGCTGGCCTTCCTTCAGGTTGAAGGTCACATCGACCGTGTCGGTCTCGGGATTGGCGCGATAGGTCGGATTGATCTCGACGAAGGCGTAGCCGGCCGATCCCGCCGCGAAGGTCAGGGCGTCGACGGCGCTCTCGATACGGTCGCTTTCGTACAGGTCGCCCGAACGGATCGGCAGCAGGCGCTGCAGGAAGTCAGCATTCAGTCGGTCGTTCTCGGTGACGACCTTGACCTCGCCGAAGTTGTAGCGGTCGCCCTCTTCCAGGGTGATGGTCATGCCGAAGGCGCTGTTGTCGGGCTTCAGCTCCGCCACCGAGGACAGGATGCGGAAGTCATAATAGCCGCGGTTCGTGTAGAACTTGCGCAGCTGTTCGCGGTCGTAGTCCAGTCGGTTCGGGTCGTAGTTGTCGTTCGAGCTGAACAGACGCCACCACTGCGACTGCTTGGTCACCATGACCTCGCGCAGATCATTGTCCGAGAAGGCCGTGTTGCCGAGGAAGGTGATCGCCGCGACGCCGGTTTCGGGGCCTTCGTCGATCTCGAACACGACATCGACGCGGTTTTGATCAAGCTGGACCAGCTTCGGCGTCACGGTGGCCGAGATGCGGCCTGACAGGCGGTACAGTTCGATGATCTTGCCGACGTCTTCCTGAACGCGAGCGCGGGTGTAGATGCCGCGCGGCTTGATCGTGACCTCGTCCGTCAGCTTCTTCTGGGTGAGCGCCTTGTTCCCCTCGAAGGTCACCTGGTTGATGATCGGGTTTTCCACGATCTCGACGATCAGGTCGCCATTCGGCTGAAGCCCCAGTTGCACGTTGGCGAACAGGCCGGTGCGCGACAGGGTGCGAACCGCCACGTCGATGGTCGTCGCGTCGATCGTGTCGCCCGGCTGAATCGGCAAATAGGACAGGACCGTCGTCTGATCGATGCGCTGGTTACCGCGCACCACGATACGGTTGACGACGGCGCGATCCTCGGCCGGAGCCGTGACAACGACCTGCGGGTCCTGCTGGGCGGCCGCCGGCGCGGCGGCGGGCGCCGTCTGGGCCAGAGCGGGTCCAGCCAGACCAGCGGCGACAGCCAGCGCCAGCGCGCTGGGTCCAAGGATACGGCCACGGGTTCGGATCATGAGGCGACTGTCGTTCTGAATCATTCGGGGAACCATCGGGGGCTGGCGTCGGCTCACGAGACGAGCCCGCCGAGGAATTTGAAGAGATTGAGTTTCTGCAGGTCGTTCCAGGTCGCGAACAACATTAAACTGGCCAGCAAAGCAAGACCGACGCGATATCCCGCCTCCTGAACCCTGGCCGCGACCGGCCTGCGCGCCACCGCCTCATAGGCGTAAAACATCAGATGCCCCCCATCCAGAACCGGAACGGGCAGCAGATTAAGAAAACCGATTCCGACCGAAAGTATGGCGGCGAAGCTGGTCAACGTCAGCAGAAGATTTCCGGCCATGGCCATGGGATCGGGATTGGCCGCCACCGCAGCGTTGGTCAGCGCGCCCGAGGCCTTGGCGATGCCCAGCGGGCCACTGAACTGGTCGCCCGATTCGCGGCCCGTGAAGATCCGGCCGATATAGGTGAAGGTGGTGCTCAGGATGTTCCCAGTTTCCTTGACACCCTGCCCCACCGCGGCGATCGGGCCATAGCGGACGTGGCGCACCTCGTCCCGGCTGGAGCCCAGACCCAGACCGATACGGCCGACCGACACTCGCCCTGCGATCGGATCGTTCTCGACGCGACGCTCCGGCGTAGCGGTCAGGGCCACCTCGGCGCCGGCGCGCTCGACCGTGAACCGCACCGGATCGCCGCTGCTCAAGGCCACGACGCGCGTGACCTCGCCGCCGTCGGCGATCAGCTTGCCGTTGACGCGAGTGATCAGGTCGCCCGGCAGGAAGCCGGCGGCGGCGGCCGGCGACTCCGGTTGGACCTGCACGACCCGCGCGGGGCGAAGCTCGACCCCGACCAGGCTGAACAAGAGGGTGAAGATGAAGATGGCCAGGACGAAGTTGGCGAAGGGGCCGCCCGCGACCACAAGAGCGCGCTGCCACAAGGGTTTGAAATAAAGGTAGTCTTTCTCGGCGCCGGGGCCGTGCTGGGCGACGACTTCCGTCTTCAGCGCGTCCAGCCCTGCCTTGTCCGGCACGCCCGTGGCGTCCAGATCGCCGGCGAACTTGACGTAGCCGCCAAGCGGCAGCCAGCCCAGACGCCATTCGACGCCCTGCTTGTCGGTGCGCTGGAGGATGGCGCGCCCGAAGCCGATGGAGAAGCGCTCCATCTTCACGCCAAAGGCGCGCGCGGTCAGGAAGTGCCCCAGTTCGTGAACGGTGACGACCAGGGTCAGCACCAGCAGGAACGGCACGACATAGATCAGGGCCTGCCCAAGAACGCCTAGCATGCCGTCAGTGTCTCCTGTCGCCCTCAGGCTGCAATCGCGAGCGAGGCGATGATCTCGTTCGCAATCCGACGGGCCATGGCGTCCACGGCCAGGGCCGCGTCGCAGGCGTCATCGGAACCGGAACCCATCCCCGCGTTCGTCGCACGTTCCAAGGTGTCGGCGACGACTGCGGCAATATTGAGAAAGCCCAGCCGCCGGTCAAGGAAGGCCAGGGCCGCGACCTCGTTGGCCGCATTGAAGACGATCGGGGCCACGCCCCCCGCCGCCAGAGCCTCGCGCGCCAGACGCAGGGCCGGGAACCGCGTCATGTCCGGCGCCTCGAAGGTCAGGCGACCCAGCGCGGCCAGATCCAGCCTGGGCGCGGGCCAAGTCATCCGATCCGGCCAGGCCAGGGCGAAGGCGATCGGCGTCTTCATGTCCGGTGGACCCATCTGTGCCAGGGTCGAACCATCCACATATTCCACAAGGCTGTGGATGATGGATTCGGGATGCACCACGACGTCGATGCGATCGCCGCTCATGGCGAACAGATAGGCCGCCTCGATCAGTTCCAGGCCCTTGTTGGCCATGGTGGCGCTGTCGACCGAGATCTTGGCGCCCATGCTCCAGTTCGGGTGAGCCACCGCCTGTTCCGGCGTGATCCGGCCCATGGCCTCGCGAGGCAGGGTGCGGAACGGCCCGCCCGACGCGGTCAGCACCAGCTTCGACACCTGCTCCGGTGCCTCGGCCGGAAAGACCTGGAAGATGGCGGAGTGTTCAGAGTCGACGGGGATCAGCTTGCCGCCGCTGCGCTTGACCCGCTCGATCAGGGCAGGACCACAGCAGACCAGGCTTTCCTTGTTGGCCAGGGCCAGGGTCGCGCCGGTGCCCGCCGCGGCCCAGGCCGAGCGCAGCCCCGCCGAACCGACGATAGAGGCCATGACCCAGTCCACGGGCCGGGTCGCGGCTTCGACGATGGCGTCGGGTCCAGCGGCGACCTCCACTTCGGTTCCGGCCAGAGCGTCGTGCAATTCCGAAAGGCGGGCCGGATCAGCCGTCACGGCCAGCTTCGGGCGCCAGCGGCGGGCCTGCTCGGCCAGACGGGCGATATTATTCCCACCGGTCAGGACCTCGACCTGAAACGCGCCTGATCCTGCCGTCTCGGCCTGATCCATCAGGTCCAGCGTCGAGGTGCCGACCGAGCCGGTCGAGCCCAGCACGCTGACTTTGCGGGTGATCACGACCCCTGCCCCAGCATCAGGACGATCACGCGCCCCGCCGCCACCACCACGACCGCGAACATCAGGCCGTCGACCCGGTCCAGCAGGCCCCCGTGGCCAGGAATGATGTTGCCCGCGTCCTTGACGCCGAAGCGGCGCTTAAGCGCCGATTCCCACAGGTCGCCCGCCATGGTGGCCAGAGCCGCCGCTAGGCCCAGGACACCGCCCCAGAAGGCGTTCAGGCGGCCCATCTCCAGCCAGCCCGCCATGGCGGCGCCGGCGATCATCCCGGCCATCAACCCGCCGATGAAGCCCGACCAGGTCTTGTTGGGTGAAAAGCGCGGCCACAGCTTGGGTCCGCCGACGGCGCTGCCGACCAGATAGGCCAGGATATCCGCGGCCCAGGCCACGGCGAAGACCAGCACGGTCCAATACAGGCCCTGGGCCTCGTTCAGGTCGCGCAGCCAGATCAGCAGGACACAAGGCCAGCCGAGGTAGAGAACGCCATAGGCGGCGTCCAGCGCCTCGGCCCCGCGCGAACGCGCGAACAGACCGGCGGCCAGAGCCCCGAAGACCAGCAGGATCAGCGCCAGCGACATCTGGCCGATGTGGGCGGCGATCACCGCCGTGATCAGCGCCAGAGCCACGGCGGTACCGACCGACCGCCAGAAACGCGGCGCGCTCATCCTAGCCCATTCAAACGCCAGAAGACCGCAAGCAGCCACGATCAGCGCGCAGAACCAGCCGCCGCCGGCCCAGGTGGCCAATACCGCCGCCGGAGCCAGCACCACGGCCGAAGCCGCTCTCAGGCCGATGTCACCGATCTTCAACGCCATCAGCCTGCCGCCGTCTGCGCAGCAGCCAGGTCCGGCACGGCTTCGCGCCCGCCAAACCTGCGCTCGCGATTACCATAGAGAGCCACCGCCTCGCTCAACGCTTCGGCGCCATAGTCCGGCCAGAGGATGTCCTGGAACACCAGTTCGGCGTAGGCGGCTTCCCACAACAGGAAGTTGGACAGCCGCTGCTCGCCCGAGGTCCGCACGATCAGGTCGACCGGCGGCGCGCCCGCCGTCGACAGGCCGGCGCCGAGGTCATCCTCAGTGACCTCACCGGCGAACTGTCCGGCCCGGGCCTGATCGACCAGACGCTGGGCCGCATCGACCAGATCGGCCCGTCCGCCGTAGTTGAAGGCCACCTGCAACAGGAAGCCGGTGTTGTGCGCCGTCTGGGCCTCGGCCCGATCGACGATGGCGGCGATGTCGCTGGGCAAACCCTTGCGGCGGCCGAGGATGCGGATGCGCACGCCCGCCGCTTCCAGTCGCTTCAGGTCGCTGCCGACGAACGCTCGCACCAGACCCATCAGGTCCGAGACCTCGTCCGCCGGACGGCTCCAGTTCTCAGTCGAGAAGCCAAACACCGTCAGGCAGCGAATGCCGAAGTCCGGCGCCGCCTTGATCGTGCGCCGCAGCGCCTGGACCCCCTCACGGTGACCCATGACGCGCGGCAGGCCGCGACGCTCGGCCCAGCGACCGTTGCCGTCCATGATCAGGGCGACGTGACGTGGCCCCTTCTCAGGCGCCGTGGCGACGGTCTCGGCCGACATTGTTAAGATCCCTCCCGACGCGAACCTGCGTCAGACCTGCATGATCTCGACTTCCTTGGCCTTCAAGGCCTCGTCAATGCGCTTGATGGCCGCGTCGGTGTCCTTCTGGACCTCGGCTTCCATCTTCTTCTGTTCGTCCTGACTGATCTCGGCGGCCTTTTCGGCCTTTTTCAGGTCGTCGTTGGCGTCGCGGCGCACATTGCGCACGGCGATCTTCTGCTGCTCGGCATACTTGCCGGCCAGCTTGACTAGGTCCTTGCGGCGCTCTTCGGTCAGCGGGGGAACCGGAATGCGCAGGGTCTGACCATCGACGATCGGGTTCAGGCCCAGGCCGGCGGCGCGGATCGCCTTCTCGACCGCCACGACCATGCCCTTGTCCCAGACGTTGACCGAGATCATGCGCGGCTCGGGCACACTGATGGCGGCCACGGCGTTAAGCGGCGAGGTCGAGCCATAGGCCTCGACCTGAACCGGATCCAGCAGGCCGGCATTGGCCCGGCCGGTGCGCAGACCGGCGTAGTCTTCCTTCAGCGAGGCGACGGACTTGTCCATCCGGTCCCGGTAGGATTTGAGGTCGGGCTTGGCCATGGTGATATCCTGGGTCTGGTCGTTCAGGTCGAGAACCGCTTACGCGGCCTTGTTGGTGATGACGGTGAAGGTGCCGTCGCCGCGCAGGGTCTTGCGCAGGGAGTCTTCCTCGCGGATCGAGAAGACGACGATCGGAATGTCGCTGTCGCGCATCAGGGCGATGGCCGAGGCGTCCATGACGCGCAGGTCCTTGGCCAGGACCTCCTGATAGGTCAGCGTCTCATAGCGCGTGGCGTTCGGGTCCTTCTTGGGATCGGCGGTATAGACGCCGTCCACGCTGGTGCCCTTCAGCAGGGCGTCACAGCCCATTTCCGCAGCGCGCAGCGCGGCGCCCGAGTCGGTCGTGAAGAAGGGCGCGCCCACGCCGGCGGCGAAGATCACCACCCGGCCCTTTTCCAGGTGACGCATGGCGCGGCGACGGATGTAGGGCTCGGCGATGGCGGCCATGGGGATGGCGCTCTGGACCCGCGTGTCGACGCCGATCTTCTCCAGCGCCCCCTGCATGGCCAGGGCGTTCATGATGGTGGCCAGCATGCCCATATAGTCGGCGTTGGCGCGGTCCATGCCCTCGGCGGCCTTGGACAGACCGCGGAAGATGTTGCCGCCGCCGATGACCAGGCAGATCTCAACGCCTTCGCGCGCCACCCGGGCCACGGCCGCCGCCACGACATCAACCGTCTTCATGTCGATGCCGTAGGACTGGTCGCCCATCAGGACCTCGCCCGAGACCTTCAGCAGGACGCGCTTGTATCGGAAGTCGGAAGGGGCGTCAGGCATGGGTATGGGTCCGTGGATACAGGGGTTACGCATCCGCGCGAGGTGAATCGGCGGCTCATCATAGACGAAGGGCGCGCCGGCCATCAAAGCCGAACGCGCCCTTTTGAAAATTCTTCCCTTTCAGGAAGAAACTTCGGTGTTAGTTGCCGCCCGTCATCGAGGCGACTTCAGAGGCGAAGTCAGGCGACTCGACCTTCTCGACGCCCTCGCCCAGGGCCAGACGGACGAAGCCGGCCAGCTTGAGGTTCGAGGAGCCCAGTTCCTTGCCCGATTTGGCGACCAGTTGTTCGATGGTCACGTCGGGGTCCATGACGAACGGCTGCTTCGACAGCACTACGTCCTTCTGGAACTTGTTGATCTGGCCTTCCACGATCTTCTCGATCATGGCTTCCGGACGGCCTTCTTCCTTGGCCTTTTCGATCAGGACAGCGCGTTCCTTCTCGATGGCGGCCGGATCCAGGTCGTCGGTGTTCAGCGACAGCGGCGCCGTGGCGGCGACGTGCATGGCGATCTTGCGGCCCAGTTCGCGCAGGGCTTCCTGGTCGCCTTCGCCTTCCAGAGCCACCAGCACGCCGATGCGGCCGACGCCCGGTGAGACGGCGTTGTGGACGTAGGTCGAAACCACGCCTTCATCGACCGACAGGCGGGCGGCGCGGCGCAGTTGCATGTTCTCGCCGATCGTGGCGATCAGCTGGGTCACTTCGTCCTGCACCGTGCGGCCGTTTTCCAGGGTCGCGCCGTGGATGGCTTCGACGCCGTCGTGGTGCAGGCCCAGCTGGGCGAACGACTTGGCGGCGTTCTGGAACAGGTCGTTGCGGGCGACGAAGTCCGTTTCCGCGTTGAACTCGATGGCGGCGGCGACTTCGCCCTTGCCTTCGGTGCGGACGGCGACGGCGACCAGGCCTTCAGCGGCGACGCGGTCAGCCTTCTTGGCGGCCTTGGACAGGCCCTTGGCGCGCAGCCAGTCGATCGCTGCATCGATGTCGCCGTTGTTTTCAACCAGCGCCTTCTTGCAGTCCATCATGCCGACGCCCGAACGCTCGCGAAGTTCCTTCACGAGGGCGGCAGTGATCTCGGCCATGTTCTTCTCCTGAAAATTCAAATGAGCGGCCGGGCTTGAATAGCCCGGCCGCATGTCAGTTTGGCGTAGGTCCAATCACCGATCAGACCCCGAGGGCGTCTTAGCCCTCGACCTTTTCTTCAGTCGTCGCGAGCAGCTCTTCAGCAGCGCCTTCCGTGCCGGCCGGAGCGGCTTCAGCAGCGGCCGGAGCAGCAGCTTCACGCAGCATCGGCTCGACCGGAGCTTCCGAAGCGCCCAGGTCGATGCCCGAGGCCGAAGCGCCGGCGGCCAGGCCGTCCAGAACGGCGTCGGCGATCAGGTCGCAGTAGGTCTGGATGGCGCGGGCGGCGTCGTCGTTGCCCGGGACCGGGTAGGTGATGCCGTCCGGGTCCGAGTTGGTGTCCAGGATAGCGATGATCGGAATGTTCAGCTTGCGAGCTTCCTGGATCGCGATCGACTCCTTGTTGGTGTCGATGACGAACATGATGTCCGGGATCGAGCCCATGTCCTTGATGCCGCCCAGCGACAGCTCAAGCTTGTCCTTCTCGCGCTGCAGGTTCAGCAGCTCTTTCTTGACGCGGCCTTCGCCGCCGTTGGCGAGAACAGCTTCCAGCTCGCGCAGGCGGGCGATCGAGCCCGAGACGGTGCGCCAGTTGGTCAGCGTGCCGCCGAGCCAGCGGTTGTTCATGTAGTACTGAGCGCAGCGCGTGGCGGCTTCAGCCACCGGGCCGGCGGCCTGGCGCTTGGTGCCGACGAACAGAACGCGGCCGCCCTTGGCGGCGACGTCGCGAACGGCGACCAGAGCCTGGTGCAGCAGCGGCATCGTCTGCGACAGGTCAATAATGTGGATGTTCGAGCGCGATCCGAAGATGTAGCGGTCCATCTTCGGGTTCCAGCGGTGCGTCTGGTGGCCGAAGTGAGCGCCGGCTTCCAGCAGCGTACGCATCGAGAATTCAGGCAGAGCCATGATCGTTGTATCCTTTTTCCGATCAAACCTAGCGTGAGCGAGTAAAAGGACCGGACGGTCCCTCGGAACGGTGCAGACCGGGATGTCTCCCCGGACCGCGCCACGCCCACGTGCGAAGTGCGCGCGCTCTCTAGGCGGATTGATCGGAAAAGGCAAGCCAATCAGTCAGAAGCTGCGGCCATCAACCCGCTTGGCGGTCCAGTCCCAGGGCTCCACGTCCGTCAGCGTCCGCACATTGATCGCCGTCACCTCGGACCCGTCGGGCGCCACGCCGTAGCCGAAGGCCTGAACCCCGCAGGTCTTGCAGAAGCGATGGTCGATCTTGTGGTGGTTGAAGAAGTAGGAAGTCGTCGCCTCCTCGCCCGCCGTCAGCCGGAAGGCCTCACGCGGCGCGAAGGCCAGGACGAAGCCCTTTCGGTAACAGTGCGAACAGTTGCACTCGATCAGGCCCTCCAGCCCGACCTCGACCTCATAGGCCACCGCGCCGCAGTGGCAGGACCCCTTATGCACGGCCATGTTCGCTCTCCTCCCTCAGGATGTCGGCAGGCTGTATTCCAGATCGTAATTGTGGACGCCGTCCTTGATCGTCAGGTGAAACACCCCGGCGATCCCGGTCAGGTCCCCCGCCCCCGACCCCGGCACGATGGTGATCAGCAGTTCCTGCGCACCCCGGTCCATCAACCCACGATGCACCAGGGTGAAGGCCCCTTCGCGACCATCAATGACGCCGCGAACCCGGTCGAGCGCCACATAGGCGCCCGACCGCTCGGGGCTCATGGTCGCAAGCATCTCACCGGAGGCCGTTCCGATCAGGTCGCCATGAAAGGTCTTGGCCAGAAGCATGCGTCCCGGCGCGTCCGACGCGGCGCCCTCCGCCGGCTGAACGGGGGTGATGACGACGTCGAATGTTCCCCGCGCCCGTTTCATGACCAGCCCCTCGTCCATCAGGCGTCCTCCAGCATCACCACGCCCGGCGCCGACTTCAACGCCCCGCGCAGGGCGGCGTCCAGTCGGTAGCGTCCCGGCAGCTTGATCTCGATCTCGGTGCGCCCGCCCAGCGTGGCCTGCAGCCAGACCTCGCCGCCCTTGCCCTGGGCCCGGGCCCGATCCAGGCGCGCCTTCAGCGCCTCGGCGTCGGCCGACTGCGCCGACAGCACGACCCGCAACCCGATCTGGGTGTCGTCAAGCAGGGTCTCCATCCGGCTGGCGTCGTCGCCGAAGAAGCGCACCTCGCCGTCCGCCGACTTGGCCCGCACCTTGACCAGCACGGAAGCGCCGACCTCAAGGATGTCACGGCACCGCCGCAGCTGTTCCGGCGGGAACAGGCATTCGAACTCGCCCGTCGGGTCCGAGAAGGTGACGAAGGCGAACTTCTCGCCGCTCTTGGCGCTAGCCCGCTCCTGACGCCGACGCACGACGCCGGCCATCAGGAAGGCCTCGTGCCCCGCCTCGGCCAAGCCTTGCGCCTCGGCCACGAAGGTGACGCGCTTGCGTTTCAGCGCCGGGGTCAGGTCCTCCAGCGGGTGGCCCGACAGGTAGAAGCCGACCGCCGCCAGCTCCTGATCCAACTTGTCCGGCCCCGCCCACGGCTCGACACTCTTCAGGCGCGGTCGCGCGGCCCCTGCCTGATCCGCCCCGAACAGGCTGACCTGCGACGAGGCGCGCTCGGCGGCGACGCTCTGGCAATAGGCGATCAGGGTGTCGGCCTGCTCGAACAGCTGGCGGCGGTTGGGGTTCAGGCTGTCGAAGGCCCCGGCCTTGGCCAGGCCTTCCAGCGCCCGCTTGTTCACCGCCTTGGGGTCGACCCGCTCCAGGAAGTCAAAGATGTCGGCGAAGGGCCCGCCCGCCTCGCGGACCTCGACGACGTGCTTCATCGCCTCCAGACCCACGTTGCGGATGGCGCCCAGGGCGTAAAGCACGCTGCCCTGCCCGTCCTTCCACGCCACGTCGAAGTCGGCCGAGGATCGGTTGATGTCTGGCGCCAGAACCGGAATCTCGAACCGGCGGCAGTCCTGATAGAAGACCGCCAGCTTGTCGGTGTTCGACAGGTCGAGGCTCATCGAGGCTGCGAAGAACTCGACCGGATGATTGGCCTTAAGCCAGCCCGTCTGGAACGAGATCAGGGCATAGGCGGCGGCGTGCGACTTGTTGAAGCCGTAGCCTGCAAACTTGGCCACCAGGTCGAAGATGGAGCCCGACTGGGCCTCCGGCACGGACTTCTCGGACGCGCCCTTGACGAAGCGGAGGCGCTGGAAGTCCATCTCCTCCTTCTTCTTCTTGCCCATGGCGCGGCGCAGAAGGTCGGCTTCACCCAGGCTGTAGCCCGCCAGGATCTGGGCGATCTTCATCACCTGTTCCTGGTAGATGATGACGCCGTAGGTCTCGGTCAGCACCTCCTTGAGGCTGGGGTGCAGATAGTCCACCTCGGCTCGGCCGAATTTCCGGTCGATATAGGTGTCGATCATCTCCATCGGCCCCGGCCGGTAGAGGGAGATCAGGGCGGTGATTTCCTCGATGGAGCCGCAGCGCATCTTGCGCAGGGTGTCGCGCATGCCCTGGGATTCAAGCTGGAACACCCCGACCGTCTGGCCCGAGGCCATCAGCTCATAGGTCTTGGGATCGTCCAGCGGCAGCAGGTTCCATTCCGGCGCTGCGCCGCGCCGTTCCAGATACTCCCGCGCCCGGTCCAGCACCGTCAGGGTCTTCAGGCCCAGGAAGTCGAACTTCACCAGACCCGCCGGTTCGACCCACTTCATGTTGAACTGGCTGGCCGGGATGGTCGAACGCGGGTCCTGATAGAGCGGCACCAGCTCGGTCAGAGGCCGATCGCCGATGACGATGCCCGCCGCGTGGGTCGAGGCGTTGCGGTACAGCCCCTCCAGTTCCAGCGCAGTCTCCAGCAGGGTCTTGACGGCTGGTTCGGCGTCGCGCGCCTCCTTCAGGCGCGGCTCCAGATCGATGGCCTGAGCCAGGGTCACCGGGTTGGCCGGGTTGTTCGGCACCATCTTGCAGAGCCGGTCCACCTGGCCCAGCGGCATCTGCAGCACCCGGCCGACGTCGCGCAGCACGGCCCGCGCCTGCAGGGTGCCAAAAGTGATGATCTGGGCCACCCGGTCCTTGCCGTAGTGGTCCTGCACATAGTCGATCACCTCTTCCCGCCGCTCCTGGCAGAAGTCGATGTCGAAGTCGGGCATGGAAACCCGTTCGGGGTTCAGGAAGCGCTCGAACAGCAGGCCGAACCGCAGTGGGTCCAGATCGGTGATGGTCAGCGACCAGGCCACCAGCGAGCCGGCGCCGGAGCCCCGCCCCGGCCCCACCGGAATGCCGTGCAGCTTGGCCCACTTGATGAAGTCCGAAACGATCAGGAAGTAGCCGGGGAACCCCATCTGCTGGATGATCCCCACCTCCCATTCGAGGCGGTTCCAGTAATCTTCCTCGGGCGCATAGGCCTTGTTCTTCTCCAGCCGAAGCTTCAGCCCCTCGCGCGCCTGGTAGGCCAGTTCGTCGGCCTCGGAGCGCCCGGCCCCGGTGTCGAAGCGCGGCAGGATGGGCGCCCGGGTCTGGACGAGGAAGGCGCAACGACGGGCGATGTCGATGGTGTTGTCGCAGGCCTCGGGCAGGTCCGCGAACAGGGTCCGCATGGCCTCGGCGGTCTTGAACCAGTGCTCGCCGGTGATGCGTCGCCGGTCTTCCTGGCCGGTGAAGGCGCCGTCGGAGATGCACAGCAGGGCGTCGTGCGACTTCGCCTGCGCCGCCTTGGCGTAATAGACGTCGTTGGTGGCGACCAAAGGCACGTCATTGGCGTAAGCCCAGTCGACCAGGCCACGCTCGGCGACCGGCTCCTGCGGCAGGCCATGGCGTTGCAACTCGACATAGAAACGGTCGCCGAAGACGCGCTGCATTTCCGCCAGCGCCGCCTGGGCCTCCGCCGGCTTGTTCTGTACGAAAAGGGGGTCTACCGGACCGTCGGGACCGCCCGAGAGCAGGATCAGCCCCTCGGACTTATCCACAACCTGGGCCCAGGGCACGCCGGGCTCCGACATCTCGCCCGCGTCGAGGTAGGCGGCGGACGACAGGGCGCACAGGTTCAGCCAGCCCTGCTCGTTCTGGACCAGCACCACCACGGTCGGGGTCTTGGCCCAGCGTTCGGCGATCTGCCCGCCGATACCCAGCACCGGCAAGGCGCAGGCCACGATGGGCTGAACGCCCGCGTCCTTGGCGGTCTGGCTGAATTCCAGGGCGCCGAACAGGTTGGCGCGGTCGGCCACGGCGACGGCGGGCATGCCGGCGTCTGCGGCCATCTTGCCGATCTTGCTGGCCTTGATCGCCCCTTCCAGCAGGGAATAGGCGCTGCGGACCCGCAGATGGACAAAACCCTGACTGTTCGCCGTTTCCGCCAATACCAACTCCGCTGATCCCGAAAACCGGGTCCTCTCATATCCGACCGCCGCGCGGCCGAAGTTTGATCATGCAGGGAGTCGATGCGGCGATCACGTCACCAGGAAAGACGCCTGCCAGATCATCCAGACGAAGCCGCCGCACGACGCAAGCGACAGCATATCCCTCACCCAACGCGACATCGTCTTATCCCCAGTTAGCGTGTTCCTGAAACGTTCTATATTCCTGCTTTGTTCTCATTGCAAGGTCCCTCAAATGCACACAGCCATCCGTCTTCCCGGCTTGCGCGTATGCTGAAGAGAATGACCGGGAGTGTCCTATGTCGCGCCTTCTGCCTCTGATCGGCTTGATCCTGACGGCGCCCTGCTCGCCCAGCGAAGCGCCCGCGAGCGCCGCGCCGCTCGAGCCCGCACCGCCGGGCTATCAGACAGCGGTCTTCGCCGGCGGCTGTTTCTGGTCCAGCGAAAAGGCGTTCGACGGCCTGCCCGGCGTGCGCTCGGCGGTGTCGGGCTTTGTCGGCGGCACACGGCCCAACCCGACCTATGAACAGGTGATCCGAGGCGGGACCGGCTATCGCGAGGCCGTGCAGGTGACGTTCGATCCCGCCGTCGTCAGCTATCGCACTCTGGTCGATCGCTACTGGCGCACCATCGACCCCACCGATCAGACCGGCCAGTTCTGCGACAAGGGTCCGTCCTATGTCACGGCGGTCTATGCCACAGAGGCCCAGACGGCGACCGCACAAGCGTCTCGCACGGCGGCCAAGGCCGCGTTGGGCGCCAAGGGTTCGCGCTTCACAACCCCGGTGTATCCCGCCATGCGCTTCTGGCCCGCTGGAGCCGAGCATCAGGACTACGCCCGCCGGCACCCGGCCCAGTATGAAGCCTATCGCGTCGGTTGCCGTCGCAGCGTCGGGCTGCGCGCCCTGTGGGGCGACGCCGCCGTGGGCTGATCAGCGGACCTGGTCTCAGTAAGCTGGCCTCAGTAGGCTTGGGCCTCGGCGGCGCGTTCTTCCAGATGGCCGTCCTTCAGGGCGAAGACGCGGTCCATATGGCCTGCCAGCTCCATGTTGTGGGTGGCGATCAGGGCGGCGACGCCCGTGGTCTTGGCCAACTCGCGCAGGGACTCGAACACCGCATGACTGTTGGTCGGGTCAAGGTTGCCGGTCGGCTCGTCGGCCAGCAGCAGGCGCGGGCTGTTGGCCAGCGAGCGGGCGATTGCGACCCGTTGCTGTTCGCCGCCCGACAGCTGGGCGGGTTGGTGCGTAAAGCGCTCGCCCAGACCGAGGCTGGTCAGCAGGGCCTCAGCCCGGCGGCGGGCCTCAGCCTCGGAATGACCGGCGATGCGCATCGGCAGGGCGACGTTGTCCCGTGCATCAAATTCCGGCAGCAGGTGGTGGAATTGATAGACAAAACCGATCCGCGACAGGCGCAGACGCGTGCGCGCCCGCTCGTCCAGGCCGCCGACGTC
>DAIOID010000071.1:0-15512 GCA_036744355.1 Brevundimonas sp. | reverse complement strand
GGACGCGCGGTCAGGGCCGGGGACTGCAGCAGCAGTTCGTTCTGGTTCGGACTGAACCGCAGCAGCATCTCGCCGAAGCAGAGAATCTTGGAGTTCGGGCGAGGGTTGCTCATGGTCTGGACGCTAGCGCGGGATCAGCGCGCCAGCCAGCCGCCGTCGACCGGCAGGGTGATGCCCTGCACATAGTCGCTGGCGCGGCTGGCCAGGAAGACGGCGGCGCCGCCGATGTCCGACGGGTCGCCCCAGCGGCCGGCCGGGATACGGCCCAAAATCTCCTTCGAACGCACCGGGTCGTCCTGCAGGGCCTGGGTGTTGTCCGTGGCGAAGTAGCCCGGGGCGATGGCGTTGGCGTTGATGCCGTGCTTGGCCCACTCGTTGGCCATCAGCTTGGTCAGCCCCGCCACGCCGGATTTCGAGGCGGTGTAGGACGGCACGCGGATGCCGCCCTGATAGGACAGCATGGAGGCGGTGTTGATGATCTTGCCGCCGCGTTGGTCGGCGATCATCCGCTTGGCCGTGGCCTGGCTGAGGAAGAAAAGGACCTTGAGGTTGACGTTCATCACGTCGTCCCAGTCCTGCTCGGTGAAGTCCACGGCGTCGGCGCGGCGGATGATGCCGGCGTTGTTCACCAGGATGTCGACGGGGCCGAGGGCCGCAGTCGCCTCGTCCAGAACCCGCTCGACCGGCTCGATCGAGGTCAGGTCGGCCTGGATGGAGACAGCCTTGCGGCCCTTGGCCAGCACCTTGCCGACCGTGTCGTCCGAGGCGCGCCGGGCGACCGAGGCGATGTCGGCCCCCGCTGCGGCCAGAGCCAGGGCGATGCCCTGACCGATGCCCGTATTGCCGCCGGTGACCAGCGCGACCTTGCCGGTCAGATCAAAAGGATTGGCCATGCCCATATGTCCTTACTTCAGCTGACAGATGTCGAGCTTGTCCATGTCTGTGTAATCCAGGTTCTCGCCGCCCATGCCCCAGATGAAGGTATAGTTCGACGTGCCCGCGCCCATGTGGATCGACCACGGCCGGCAGATCACGGCCTCGCCGTCGGCGACGACGATGTTGCGGGACTTGTCCGGCTCGCCCATGAAATGGAAGACGCGGTCGTCCTCGCCCAGGCCGAAGTAGAGGTAGGCTTCCGAGCGGCGGTCGTGAATGTGCGGCGGCATGGTGTTCCATACCGAGCCGGGCTTCAGCACGGTGACGCCCAGCAGCAGTTGGCAGGACTTCACCTTGGCCGGAACGATGTACTGGTAGATGGTCCGTTCGTTGGACGTCTCCAGCGCGCCCATTTCCAGCGGCACGGCGTCGGCGATCGAGATCCTGGTCAGGTCGTAGCGGGCGTGGGCCAGGGTGGCGACCAGGTAGAATTTGGCGGGATCAGCCGCATCCTTCGAGGTGAAGGAGACCTCGACCGAGCCCATGGGCACATAGGCGCCGTCGCGGAAGTCCAGCTCCAGCGTCTCGCCGTCGACGGTGAGCGAGCCAGCGCCGCCGATATTGACCACGCCCAGTTCGCGGCCCTGCAGGAAGGGCGCGCCGGCCAACGACGCGGGTACGGAATGGGTAGGCAGGCTCAGGGGAGTGTCGGTCGGGGTCGCGCCGCCCATGATCATCCGCTCGTGGTGCGAATAATTCAGGCTGATCTTGCCGGGGACGAACAGGCCCTGGATCAGATAGCGATCCCGCAACTGCTGGTTCGTCGCGCCCTCCATCATGTCGGGATGGGTGGCCTGATAGACCTTATCGTACATGGGGTCGTAGTACATGCCGGGCTCCCTGGGGTCTCGCTGGGCGAGCCGCCGTGACGGATCTTGCGTCCGTCCTTCAGTGGACTAGGTAACCGGTGTCATATTATGATGCAATCGATTAGACCATAATCGCCGGCATCAGATCGGCATCGCTTCGCCACCGTCTTGAGGATCGCCCCCATGAAAATCGCTCTCATCATTGAAAACAGCCAGGCCGCGAAGAGCGAGACGGTGCATTCCGCCCTGACCGCCGTCGCCGAGCCCCTGGGCCATCAGGTTTTCCACTACGGCATGTACACGCCCGAGGATAAGGCCTCGCTGACCTACGTGATGAACGGCCTTCTGGCGGGCGTCCTGCTGAACTCGGGCGCCGCCGACTTCGTCGTCACGGGCTGCGGCACCGGCATGGGCTCCATGCTGGCCGCTAACTCCATGCCGGGTGTCTTCTGCGGCCTGGTCATCGACCCGACCGACGCCTTCCTTTTCGGTCAGATCAACGACGGCAACGCCATCTCCATGCCCTACGCCAAGGGCTTCGGCTGGGCGGCTGAACTGAACCTGCAGGACGTCTATCGCAAGCTGTTCGAAGGCGAGCGCGGTCTGGGCTATCCCAAGGAACGCGCCGAGATCATGGCCAAGAACCGCGGCATCCTGAAGGGGCTGAAGGCCGTCACCTGCAACGACATGCTGACCGTCCTGAAGTCCATCGACCAAGACCTGCTTAAGGCGACTGTGGCCGGTGAAAAGTTCCAGGAATACTTTTTCGCCAACGCCACCGATGAAGGCATTCGCGAGTATCTGAAGGGCGTCATCAGCGCCTGATCCGCGCTCGAAACGGTTTTAAAGAAGGCGGTCGGCGCGCAGGCGTCGACCGCCTTTGTCGTTCTAGGCGGATCAGTTCGCCAGAGGCGTGGCGGAGTGGCGCACGACCAGGGCCGGGCGGACCTCGGGCTGGGCCAGCTTGGCGGGGTCGACGCCGCGCATCGGAGCCAGAAGTTTCTCGGCCGCCATTCGACCCATGTCGCGAATCGGCAGGCGGACGGAGGTGAGGTTGGGCCATGCCCGCGCCGCCATGGGCAGGTCGTCAAAGCCCACGATCGACAGGTCGCGCGGCAGCTCCATCCCGCGTTCGCGCGCCGCCTGCATGACGCCCAGCGCCATGTCGTCGTTCAGGGTGAAGATGGCGGTCGGCGGTTCGGGCAGGGACAGCAGGGCATGGCCCGCTTCGACGCCGGATTCGTAGGTATAGGCGCCCTGCAGGTCGTACTCCGGCGGCAGTGTGATGCCACGTTTAGCCAGGGCGTCGATGAAGCCCTGACCCCGGACCACGGAGGAGCGGAAGGACGCCAGACCGCGCACCAGGGCGATGCGACGGTGGCCTAGGTCGGCCAGATGGTCGGCGGCCTCGGCGGCGCCGATCCAGTCGTTGGTCACGACCATGTTCTGCGGCTCGTCCAGCGCCAGAGAGGCGATGCGGACATAGGGGCAGTCCAGTTCGCGAAGCAGCGCGATCACCGAATCGTCTTCGGACACCGAGGGCGGCATGATGACGCCGAACAGGCGCTGGCGTTCGACGAAGCCGCGGATGTCCTTGAGCAGGGTGGGGGAGTTGCGGCTGCACGGATGGACGACCAGCTCCAGGCCGGAGCCCTTCAGGGCGTCCAGGATGCCCTGCTGCATGTTGACCACATAGGTGGGGCTGGGCTGATCGTAGATCATCCCGACGAGGAACGACCGACGGAAGGCCAGGCCGCGCGCCTGCGGGTCGGGGATGAAGCCCAGTTCGTCGATGGCCGCCTGAACGCGGTCGCGCGTGTCCTCGCGCACGAAGGGCGACTGGTTGATGACGCGCGACACCGTCTTCTTGGAGACCTCGGCCACGCGGGCGACGTCGTTGATGGTGGCGCGCTTGCCCGGTTTTGCTGTGCGCGAATCGTCTTCCGACAACAGCGTTCCCCTTCGTGTTCTTGTTGGCGCTAGGCATAGCTCCGCTCGGCGTTGGGCGCCATGGGCTGTTTTCAAGGCGGATTGACACCGGTTTCCTAAGCCGACCATTATCCGGTGTTTTCCAGTGGGGCGTCATTTGACCGACCAGACCATTCTTTCGGAGCGCTTCGCATGACGGCGGCTCCCGTACAGGCCCCGCCCGCCGATCAGGCGGTGGCCGAGACCTTTGTCAGCGCGCGTCTCGCCGCGTGCGCCGTGCCGGGCTATCCGGGCGACGTCCCCAAACACATGGCCCGTTCCTACGCCATTCAGGACGCCGCCATCGCCCTCTATCCGGACCGTGTCGTGGGCTGGAAGGTCGGCGGCGTGCCCCCGGCGCAGCAGCCGTCTCTGGGCGTTCATCGTCTGGCCGGCGCCATCTTCGCCGGCAACGTCTGGACGGTCGGCGAGGCGCCTACGCCTCTGCCCGCCATCGAGGGCGGATTCGCCGCCGTCGAGGCCGAGTTCATCGCCCGCATCGGCGCCGACACGGACCCGGCCAAGACCGACTGGACCATCGAGGAGGCCGCCGACCAGATCGACGCCGTCTTCATCGGCGTGGAACTGGCGGGCAGCCCGCTGTCGGCCATCAATGATCTGGGCTCGGCGGTCGTCGCTTCGGATTTCGGCAACAACGGCGGTCTGGTGATCGGCCCGGAGCTGACCGACTGGCGCGACCGCATGGACACAATCCAGGTCGAGACGATCATCGACGGCGTCAGCGTCGGCAAGGGCGGCGCGCCGTCGCTGGCCGGCGGCGCGCTGGAATCGGTGCGCTTCCTGCTGGAGCACTGCGCGCGTTGGGGCCGTCCGCTGACGGCCGGGACCCTGGTCTCGACCGGCGCCGTGACGGGGGTCCACCGCATCTACGCCGGCAGTGAGTCGACGTGCGTATTCGAAGGCGTGGGAGAAGTCCGCTGCACGGTCGTCAGGGCCGAGCCGCATCACACGTCAGACTAGTATCTAATCACAGCGCGAACCCGTCCGCCGTTCAGGGCGGTCAAGAAGACGGGGCGTGCCGAGGAAACCAAGGGAATGGGTCTCGTACCATGAGTGACGCTTCGAAAGCCGCACCCGCCGGGGAGGGGCCGATCCGCGTGACGGCGCCGCCGGCGGGAAAATACCGCTGGATCGTGATGTGGCTGCTGTTCGCGGCCATGGTCATCAACTACGTCGATCGCCAGATGATCGGCTTCCTCAAGCCGACGCTGTCGACCGAGTTCGGCTGGTCCGAGACGGACTATGCCGACATCGTCTTCTGGTTCCAGGCCTCCTACGCCGTCTTCTACCTGATCTTCGGTCGGGTGATGGACAAGATCGGCGCGCGCTGGGGCCTGGGGGTCGCCTTCTTCATCTGGCAGATCGGCCACATGATGCACGGCGCGGCGCGCGACCTGTCGCACTTCATCATGGCCCGCATGATCCTGGGCGTCGGCGAGGCCGGCGGCTTCCCCGGCGGCATCAAGGCCGTGGCCGAGTGGTTCCCCAAGAAGGAACGCGCCTTCGCCACCGGCCTGTTCAACGCCGGCACCAATATCGGCGCCATCGTCACGCCTCTGGTCGTGCCGGTTCTGGTGCTCAGCTTCGGCTGGCAGATGGCCTTTGTCGTCACCGGTCTGCTGGGACTGATCTGGTTGCCGATATGGCTGCTGGTTTATCGCCGCCCGCGTGAAGTGAAGAAGCTGTCTTCGGCCGAGCTGGAATGGATCGAGCAGGACCCCGCTGACACCGTCGAGAAGATCGGCTGGAAGAAGCTGCTGACGGTCAAGGAGACCTGGGCCTACGCCGCAGGCAAGTTCCTGATCGACCCGATCTGGTGGATGTTCCTGTTCTGGTTGCCCGACTTCCTGGGCAAGAGCTACGGCCTGGACCTCAAGACCTTCGGCCCGCCGATCGTGGCCATCTACCTGCTGTCGGACGTCGGTTCGGTCGGCGGCGGCTGGCTGTCATCGCGGTTCATGCACAAGGGCATGAGCCTGAACAAGGCGCGCAAGCTGACCATGCTGCTCTGCGCCCTTTGCGCCGTGCCGGTCGCCTTCGCCGCTTTCGCGTCGAACCTGTGGATCGCGGTGCTGATCATCGGTCTGGCCACGGCGGCTCACCAGGGCTTTTCGGCCAACCTCTACGCCTTCCCGGGCGACGTCTTCCCGCGCGGGGCCGTGGGCTCTGTCGTCGGCATCGGCGGCATGCTGGGCGGCATCGGCGGCATGATCATGGCCAAGTACGCCGGCTTCGTGCTGGACAAGATCGGCACCTACACCCCGATCTTCGTGGTGGCGGCCTCGGCCTATCTGGTGGCGCTGCTGGTGGTCCACCTGATCTCGCCGCGATACGAACCGGCCAAGGTCTAAACGACCCGGGGCCGACAGGGGGCGCGCGTCTGAGGGGACGGGCGCCCCCTTTTCAATTCTGGACAGGGAGGCGGGCATGGACCTGCATCGACGCGGTTTGCTGATCATGGGGGCGGCGGCTCCGGCCTTGGCGGCGACCCTGCCGACGATGGCGACGGCCCAGAGCCTGGCGCCTGCCGACCCGACGGAGGTGATCCGTCTGTGGCCGAACGGCGCGCCGGGCGGGGAGGGGGTGAGGGTCACCCCGATCGTGCCCGAACGCTCGACCGACCCCGCCTATCGCGACCGCTACGCCCAGTACACCACCGACCCGATCATGACGGTGATGCGGCCCGAAAAGCCCAATGGCTCGGCCATGCTGCTGATCCCCGGCGGCGGTTACCGCTGGGCCGTGCTGGACAAGGAGGGCTTCGACGTCGCCCGCGTCTTCGCCGGCAGCGGCACGACCTGCTTCGTGCTGCGTTATCGCCTGCCCGCCGACGGCTGGACGGCGGGGGCTGACGCGCCCTTGCAGGACGCCCAACGCGCCATCCGCCTGATCCGCAGCCGCGCCGCCGAGTTCGGCGTGCGCCCCGACCGGATCGCGGTGCTGGGCGCCTCGGCGGGCGGGCATCTGGCGGGGCTGGCCAGTGCAAGGACGGATGCGACCTATGCCCCGGTCGATGATGCGGACGCGGTGGCTCTGCGGCCCGACCTGAGCCTACTGATGTACCCGGTGGCGACCATGAGCGACCCGCACGTTCACGCGGGATCGCGGACGCATCTGCTGGGGGCGGAGCCGAGCGAGGGTCGGATCGCCGCCTATTCGCTGGAGCAGATGAACTGGACGGGCGCGGCGCCGGTCTTCCTGCTGCACGCCATGGACGACGCCTCGGTGCCGGTCGAGAACAGCCTGATGCTGTTGACCACGCTGAAGGCGGCGTCAGTAAATGCCGAGGCCCACCTCTTCCAGGAAGGCGGCCACGGCTTCGGCATTCGCCTGATCCAGGGGCGGCCGGCGGCGGTCTGGCCCGAACTGGCGCGCGCCTGGGCCGCCCGTCTGGACTTTGCGCTGTAGTCAGGTCCCGGGCTGGATGTAAGGAATGGCGGAGAAGAAGGCCCGCTCGTCGCCGCGCGGGTCATTCGACATACGGGGCTCCACGTCGAACAGCAGGGTCTGGCGCGTGGGCAACTCATAGCGATCCCAGCGCGGCAGGCCCGCGTGGTTGGGATCGCCGGTGCGCGCCAGGGCGATGAAGGCGTCGCTCATCCGGTCCGCCGCCGTCTGCGCGCCCGGTCCCTTGGTGCGTGATCCGGCGGCGTTCACGTTGTCGAACACCAGCGGAATGTCGGCGGTGTGGAAGGCGCCCTTGCGGCCCGAGGCCATCTCGCCGGGAAAGTCCAGTTGATAGACCCAGGCGGGGGCTCCGGCCCTGGCGCGCTCCTCGGCCTCGATCACGGCGCCGCGCCATGACCGGCCCGCGGTGGTGGCGGCGATCAGAACCTGATCGGGCGACCAGTCGGGATGCATCCGGCGATAGGCGGCGATGACGGCTTCGGGCGTGACGTCGATACGCATGACGCCGGGCGACATCCGCGCGGGCAGGGTCTCCCAGGTCAGGCCGAGGTTCTTCGGATCATCGCCCATGAAGCCCAGGGTTTCCTCCCGCGTATTGCCGATGATCATGGGGATGCTCAGCCCCTGCGGCGCAGCGTCGGGATAGAAGGGGTGGCGCGGCAGGCTGCGGAAATCCAGTACCGGGCCGAAATAGAGCCCGCCGTAGCCGAGGATGGGGTCTTCGACGCCCTGCGCCTCCAACAGGCGTTCGACGGGCAGGCTGGCGACTTCGTGGGCGCGATCCGGCGTCAGGCCCAGGGTCTTGAGCCAGGCGGTCGCGCGGGTCGTGGCGTTGATGGGGCCGGACGCCGTGACCTGTTGGCCGCTTATGGTCGCGGCGCGGTGGAACAGGCCTTTCGCCTCGGGCATGGCCATCAGGGTCGCGATCTTGGCCCCGCCGCCGGACTGACCGAAGACCATGACGCGGCCGGGATCGCCGCCGAAGGCTGCGATGTTGTCGCGCACCCAGCGCAGGGCCAGGATCAGGTCCAGCTGGCCGACATTGCCCGAGTCCTCGAACCCCGACGTCAGTCGCGCCAGATAGGCGTAGCCCAGGGCGTTGAGCCGGTGGTTCAGCGTCACCACCACCACGTCGCCGCGCGTGCTCAGCCGCGTTCCGTCATAGAGGGGATCGGACCCCGACCCGCTCGAATAGGCGCCGCCGTGGATATAGACCATGACCGGCCGACGGCCTGCATCCACGCCCGGCGTCCAGACATTGAGGAACAGACAGTCCTCGCTCTGGTTCGGCTCATTTCCTCGCTGCGGGCTGGCGGCGCCATAGTCGAAGGCGGGGGCCGGATCGCGCCAGGGCGTCGGCGGCGCGGGAGGCTGGAAGCGCCGTGTCGGCGCGCCGTAGCGCAGACCCTTGAAGACGGCGAGCCCGTCCTGACGCCGACCCATCACGGGACCATGACGCGTGATCGCGCGCGGTGCGCCTCTGTCGGCCCATGCGGTCGAAGGCAGGGCGGCGGCGCTCAGGCCCGCCAGCAGGGCGGATCGTCGGGTCGGCATCGGGGCTCCCTGGCGGATAGAAACCGGTGTCATGACTTCAGCAGCGAAAAGGCCGAGGGCGCCAGAGCCCGGCGCGAAAAGGCCGCGGCCCGCACCGCGCCGTTGAAATAGTTCACGCGATTGAAGCGGCATCCCACCGAGGTCGACCCCTCGCCCTGCGGCTGGAAGGTCAGCGGCGCCTCGCCCTGCAGCACGCCGTTGACGAAGCTGCGGTAAGTGGTCCCGTCATAGGTCTGGGCGACGTGGGCCCATTCGCCCACGGGGTGCAGCTTGTCCGGGAAGATCAGCACCTGATTATAGCCCGGCCCCTTGGTGAAGGCGTCCAGGCACCACTGATGGTCATAGACCCGGATTTCGAACAGGAACCGTGTGCCGGGCCATTGCTCGACGCCCGTCGCCGGCGGCGTTTCCTGCAGGTGGAACCAGCGCTGTTCGTGCGCCCCGCCGTCGGGCCGGAAAAGGGCTTCGAAGGTGAATTGTTCGGCGCCGGCCAGTGGATGGTTGTCGATGAACAGGGCGTCGTCGATTCCGTCGAACTGAACCGCGCGGCCATAGGGCGAGTCCGTCAGTCGTGGAGCGCCTTCGGTCGCCGTTGCAAAGCCTCCGACACGCGAAAGCTGGTCGAAGGTCCAGACCTTGCGCTCTTCATTTTTGAGGCCCCGGGTGGCAGCGCATCCGCTGGCGGCGAGCGCAAGGCCGCCCGCCAGGATCGCACGGCGCACGATGGCGTTTTCGCTGAAGGCGACCGTCATGACATCAACCCCAAAGATCAAATCTGCGGGTGTAGTTGGCCCTGATTCCGCGTGCGGAACGAGCGCGCCGTAGGCGCAAGGCGGGGCTGACGGATGGGGGAATGGTGCCGGATGCAGGATTTGAACCCGCGACCTTCGGTTTACAAAACCGCTGCACTACCACTGTGCTAATCCGGCGTGGCTCGCCTTATGCTGGCGGAATCGTCAGGACGCAAGCACAGTCCGGCCATGCCGATGACGCCTTATCTCACGCCGATCCTTTTGCTGGCCCTGTCGAACGTCTTCATGACCTTCGCCTGGTACGGCCATCTGAAATTCGGGTCGAAGCCGCTGTGGATCGTGGTGATCCTGAGCTGGGGCATAGCCTTCTTCGAATACTGCCTGGCCGTGCCCGCCAACCGCATCGGCCATCAGGTCTATTCGGCGGCCGAGCTGAAGACCATGCAGGAGGTGATCACCCTGCTGGTCTTCGCCGTCTTCTCGGTGGCCTACCTCGGCGAGAAGCTGACCCTGAACCATCTGGTCGGCTTCTCGCTGATCGCGGGCGGGGCCTTCTTCATCTTCAAAGGCCCGCTCTGATCAATCCAGTTCGGCGGCGATCCGGGTCGCCAGGGCCTTCAACTGTTCGGCGTCGGCCATGGGGGCGTGGCCGTGGCCCTTCATCTGACGGTCGGCCCAGCGCGGGATGATGTGGAAATGCAGGTGGAAGACGGTCTGGCCGCCGGCCTCGCCGTTGAACTGCATCAGGCTGAAGCCCTCGGGTTTCAGCGCTTTTTCCGCCGCGCGGGCGGTCCGCTGAACGGCGGCGGTCAGCTTGGCCAGCACGTCCGGTTCGATCTCCAGCAGATTGCGCGCCGTGGACGTCTTGGACACCACCAGGACATGACCCTCGGACTGGGGGAAGACGTCCATGAAGGCCAGGACGTCGTCGTCTTCCCACACCTTCACGCTGGGAATCTCGCCGCGCAGGATTTTGGCGAAGATGTTGTCGGGGTCGTAGGCGCCGTGAAGGCTCATGGGAGGCTCCGTCAGAGATGTCGCGACGAGGCTAGCAGGGCAGGGGGGATTTCGCACGGGAGCGAAACGCGATCTGGCGCGCTATATGGTCAAGGTTCACGGAGATCGCCTTTCATGCTGCGTTTCATCATTCAAGCCGTCGTCACGGCCCTGGGGCTGTGGCTCGCGGCCCAGATCGTGCCGGGGGTGGACTTCACCTCGACCGGGAGCCTGGTCGCGGCTGCGGTTCTGCTGGGGGTGGTCAACGCCATCGTGCGACCGATCATGGTCATCCTGACCCTGCCGCTGACCATTGTGACCTTGGGCCTGTTCCTGCTGGTGGTGAACGCCGCGATGATCGGGCTGACGGCGTGGTTTCTGGGCGGGTTTGTCGTCGATGGCCTGTGGGCCGGGATCGGCGCGGCCATCGTCACCGGACTGGTCAGCTGGGTCGCCGGTGCGCCGTTCAGCGGCGACGAACGCGCGCGTTGAATTAATCCGGGTAATATTGACGGACATATTTTGTCCGGGTAAATCGTCGGGGCCTTCAAGGAGCTGACGATGACCACAGCAACCTGCACTGCTTTCGCCGGTGATCGACTGATCGCCTCGGGCGCGCCGGCCGAGGTCGTGGCCGCCGTCAAGGCAGCGCACGACGCGGGCGCGGCAGTGCTGGTCTTCGACGACGCCGACGCCCGGCCGGTGGAGTTCGACTTGCGCGGGGATCTGGCGGCGGCGCTGGCGCGTCTGCCATCTGCGCCGGTCGAGAAGCGCGGGCCAGGGCGTCCCAGGCTGGGCGTGACGGCGCGCGAGGTGACCTTGCTGCCGCGTCATTGGGACTGGCTGGCGGCTCAGCCGGGCGGCGCGTCTGTAGCGCTGAGGAAGCTGGTCGAGAACGCCCTGCGCGAGGCCGAGGGACCGGATCGGGTGCGCCGCAGTCGCGAAGCCGCCTATCGCTTCATGACCGCCGTGGCGGGCGATCAGCCGGGCTATGAAGAGGCGACGCGGATGCTGTTCGCCGGCGATTGGGCCGCCTTTGATGCGGCGATCGAGGCCTGGCCTTCAGATGTGCGCGACTATGCTCGGCGTCTGGCCGAGGGAAGCTGGCGCAACGGTCAGGGGCGGGGCGCCTAGCTGGGACGAATGACCATGCAGGTGACGCGGCGCTCGCTAAGGGTCTCGCAGGCGGCCTGGGCGGCGGCTTCGGTCATGCCGGTGAAGCGCGAGCGATACCAGCCGTTGGCGGTTTGAACGTCGCGCTGCGCGTCGGTGAACTGGGTGCGGAAGCGGCGGCTGACGTCGTTCAGCCAGTCGCGGGCCACGGCTTCCTCGCGGAAGGCGCCGACCTGAACCGTCCAGCGACCGGCGGGCGTGCGGGCGGCTTCGCGGGTCGAGGCGCGTGCAGGTGCGGCGGCCGAGGTCGAGCGACGCGTTGACGTCGATGCTGATGAAGGGCCGCCGTTGAGCGAGGCGGTCAGGTTTTCGGGCGTGCGGGCCTCTGCGCGCTGGACCGGGGGCGTGACGCGGGGCGTCGCGGCGCGCGGGGCAGGGGCGGCTGCACGGGCCGATGGCGGCGGCGTCACCTCGGTCGGCAGGCTAGCGGGCGGCGGGCCGGAGACATAGGCCACGGCGGTCGAACCCACGCCTTCGCCGTCCTCGTCCGAAACGGAGGCGTACTCGACCGGTGGGGTGGGATCGGCGCTGATCCCGTAACCGCGCTGTTCGAAGAAGGTCTGGGCCACCTGAATCCGCTCGCCCTGACCGCGACGGCGCTGGACCTCGAAGCCGGTGTCCATCAGTTCGGCGACATGCTCATTGCGGCTTTTGGTTGAGCGACCGCCCATGACGATGGTGATGATCCGCTTGCCGTCGCGGACCGAGGAGGCGGCCAGGTTGTAGCCGGAGGCGTTGGTGAAGCCGGTCTTGATGCCGTCATAGCCGCGCCCGGTAGCCAGCAGGCCGTTGGTGTTCCGATAGTCGCGGCCGTTGTAGTACCAGTCGTGCAGGCCGAGGTAGCGATAGTACTGCGGATAGTCGCGCATCACCGCGCGGCTCAGGATCGACAGGTCGCGGGCGGTCGTCGCCTGGCGCGTGTCAGGCAGGCCGTTGGCGGTTGTGAAGCGGGTGTGGTCCATGCCCAGTTCGCGGGCTTTGGCCGTCATGCGGGCGGTGAACTGAGCCTCCGAGCCGCCGATGTGTTCGGCCAGAACCACGGCCATGTCGTTGGCGCTGCGGACCGCCGTAGCCTTCATGGCGTCGTCCAGACTGATGGTCTGGCCGGCCGCCAGGCCCAGCTTGGACGGCGGCTGCGAGGCGGCGCGCGGCGAAACGGTCAGGTTGTCGGTCAGCTTGACCTTGCCGGACTCCAGCGCCTCGAAGACCAGATACAGGGTCATGACCTTGGTGATCGAGGCGGGATAGCGCCGGGCGTCGGCGAAGCGGGAGAACAGCACCTCGCCCGAGGCGGCGTCGACCACGATGGAGGCGTAGCGCGAGTTGTCCGAGGACTGGGCGACCGGCGGCGGCGCGCCGAGTGCGGGCGTCAGGACCACGCCGCCCAGAACCAGGGCGGCCAGGAAGCGGCGTCGGAATGCAGCGTTCATGGTCAATCTACTAGCCTCGTCACTGTGGCGCGAAGACGACCCCGATCACCGCGCGTTACAAAGGCTAACATCGGCTCTGCGGGTTTCGAGAGGGTAAACAAGCCGTCAACGGAGTTGTGATCAGCTCGGTAGGAGCAGGTGATCGACGTTCATATGTTGCGTCGCACAATTTTCACTTGAAGTCATTTCGCACTTGCACCATATGACCCCTGTCGCGATGAACGTCGTTCGTCGTGAGATCCTTTTTCGCTTCGGGAGAGTCCCAATGGCTGATGCCGCCGAGACTGTTAAGAAGACCGTTGAACAGACGACCGCCAAGGCCAAGGCCCAAGCGGAATCCATCCAGGCCGCCGGCGCCAAGGCGTTCCGTGAAGGCGTGGACAAGTCGGTCGCCTCGCTGACCGAGCTGAACGCTCACGGCAAGAAGAACCTCGAAGCCGTCGTCGAGTCGGCCGCCGCCGCCCAGAAGGGCGCCGAGGCCCTCTCGCAAGAGGCGCTCGCCTTCTCGAAGAAGAGCTGGGAAGACGGCGTCGCCGCCGCCCAGTCGATCAGCCAGGCCCGCTCGGTGCAGGAACTGGTCGAACTGCAGACCTCGTGGGCCAAGTCGGCCGCCGAGGCCTATCTGGCCCAGTTCGGCAAGGCGACCGAGATCTTCACCGCCTCGGTGAAGGACAGCTTCAAGCCGATCAACGAGCGCGTCACCGCGACCGTCGAGAGCTTCCAGGCCGCCCGCTAAGCCTGGCGACTTTCAGTAAGCGTACAATCAGGCCCCGGCGGCAACGTCGGGGCCCTTTGCGCCTGGGATCAAGTTGCGTCGGTTGATACGGCGGCGTGGTCGATGCTGAAGGCGCGGGCGAGACGCCATTGGCCGCCCTCCAAGCGCCAGAGCATCGAGAAGCGAGCGCGCCCGACCAGTGTTTCCGGACCGTCGCCCTGTCGTTCATAGAAGAGATGGCTGGCTTCCTCGACCGCGCCCACGCCGGGGATGGCGTAGACGCGCATCGTCCCGGGCACGAGTTCGCGTCGCGAACGCCAGGCGTCCGGGCCTTTTCGGGCTTCACAGCCCTTGGCGTAGTCGGCGACGAAGACCGCCCGCGTCGCCGTCAGCCCGCCCCGGTCGTGATAGAATTCCAAATCGTCCGTCACCAGATCGGCCAGCGCGGCTGGATCGCAACGGTCGAACATGGTGGTGAACAGGGCCGCATCGCGCTCGGCGATGATCGAGATCAGCGTGGCCTCGTCTGGGATGACGACCCCAGGGGCAGGGGTCTGGGCTAGAGCCAGTGCGACGATAAGTCCTGCGATCAGGGGCATGGGGCGTCCATCAGGGGCGAAACACAGCCGCATAGGTGCGACCCCGGCCTCGCCGATGTCCCGTGAATCTTTGGTTAGCTGAGCCGCTCACGAAGGCTGTGACTGGACGCCTCTACAAATCAGGCCATCATCACCTATCTGATCCATCAAGACTCCCCCGAAGACGGACAACGAATGCCTACAAGACGGCCAGGTGAACAAGGCGGAGGCGCAGGCGCCGCCGTCGTCACCGAGACAAAGCCGAAACTTCAGCGGCCCTCGCTCTATCGGGTGCTGATCCTGAATGACGACTACACCCCCATGGAGTTCGTCATCTATGTGCTGGAACGGTTCTTCCAGAAGAGCCGGGAAGACGCGACCCGCATCATGCTGCATGTGCACCAGCATGGCGTCGGGGTGTGCGGCGTCTTCACCTACGAAGTGGCCGAAACCAAGGTCGCCCAGGTGGTCGAGACGGCGCGCCGTCACCAGCACCCTCTGCAATGCACGATGGAAAAGGACTGAGAGGAACCTCCCATGCCCTCGTTTTCGCGTCCTCTCGAAGAGACCCTGCACCGCGCGGTCCACTATGCGAACGAGCGTCGGCACGAATACGCCACGCTTGAGCACCTGTTGCTGGCCCTGATCGACGATCCCGACGCCTCGGGCGTGATGACGGCCTGCAACGTCGATCTCGGCGCGCTGAAGACCGCGCTGACCCTCTATGTGGACAATGATCTGGCCGCTCTGGCCACGGCCGACGGCGACGACGCCAAGCCCACGGCGGGCTTCCAGCGCGTGATCCAGCGTGCGGTCATCCATGTCCAGTCCTCGGGCAGGGAAGAGGTAACGGGCGCCAATGTCCTGGTCGCCATCTTCTCGGAGCGCGAAAGCCACGCCGCCTACTTCCTGCAAGAGCAGGACATGACGCGCTATGACGCGGTCAACTTCATCGCCCACGGCATCGCCAAGAAGCCGGGTGCGACCGAGACCCGTCCGGCGCGCGGCGCCAGCCCTGAGGACGCCGAGGACGCCGCCGCCGTCAAATCCGGCGGAGAGGCGCTGGAAGCCTATTGCGTCGACCTGAACGAGAAGGCCAAGAGCGGCAAGATCGACCCCCTGATCGGCCGTCAGGCCGAGGTCGAACGCTCGATCCAGATCCTGTGCCGCCG
>DAIOID010000070.1:12638-15632 GCA_036744355.1 Brevundimonas sp. | reverse complement strand
AGCTCGCGGAAGATGTAGTCGAGAATCGAGGTCGCCGAGCGGATCGAATCATTGCCGGTGACGCGCCCGGCGGGTTCGAACCGGGTGAAGACGAAGGCGTCGACGAATTCGTCCAGCGGCACTCCGTATTGCAGGCCGATCGAGATGGCGATGGCGAAGTTGTTCATCAGGCTGCGGAACGCGGCGCCTTCCTTGTGCATGTCGATGAAGATCTCGCCCAGTTCGCCGTCTTCGTATTCGCCGGTGTGGATATAGACCTTGTGTCCGCCGACGGCTGCTTTCTGGATATAGCCCTTGCGGCGATCCGGCAGCTTGCGGCGGGTGCGGTCGCGTTCGACGACCTTTTCGACTACCCGCTCGACGGTCCTGGCTTCCGGCTCGACGCGGCGCTGAACCGGGGCATCGGGCTCGGGCAGATCCAGGCGGAAGTCGGCGGGGGGCACGGCGCGGCGCAGGACGACGGCGCGACGGCCCTCGCGGGCGGCCTGACCCAGGGCACGAGCGGTTTGAAGCGGCCCGGCGCGCCAGCAAATCAGCTCGGGCGTCACGTCGGGGACGTCGCTGAAGGGCTCGACCGCGCGGCGCAGTTCGGCCTCGAATGCGGCGGGATCGGTAGCCAGCAGGGCGCGCAGGGCTTCGGGCGCGGCCTCCCATCCGGACAGGTCAGCGTGGCCGAAGGCTGCGGCCCGGGCGGCCTCGATGGCGGCGGCGTCGAAGCCCAACTGCGGCAGCAGGTCGTCGCCGTCCTCGACCGACAGGCCCAGGACGTCGCCGATGAAGCCGGCGTCCAGCACGGGCGGGGCGAAAACGGCTGCGAGTTGGTCGGTCTGGCTCAGCGCAAGCTCTACGGCCTCGAGCTCTACATCGGTGAAGCCCAGGTCGCGCAGGGCCGAATGGTTGACGCCGGGCGCGCCCATCAGGGTGCGGCGACCGAACAGGCGGCGCTCGGCGTCCTCGACGTCGCCGCCGGCGCGGGCGATGGCGCGGGCCAGCGACGGCCGCAGGCGACGCTCGGTTTCGCCGTCCTCGGTCTGGAACAGGTCGACAGCGGCGAAGGGCGAGGCGCCGAGGCGCAGGTCCAGCTCGGCGTCGGCCACGAACAGGTTGATGGCGGCGTGGCGGCGACCACAGCGTTTCAGCGCCTTGGTCTCCTGACCGCGCTGGGCGGCGGCGTCCACGACTTCGTCGCTGACGGCCTCCCATTCGGCGCAGGGGCGGAGCAGGGCGGCCAGGTCTACGGAGGCGGCGCTGGCGGCAGCCGACACGCGCGCGCCGACCGCGGCGGCGAGCGTCGTCGGCTCTTCGGCGTTGATGGCGACGACCCAGTCGGCCAGGCCGGACAGGCTCAGGGCAATGGGACGCGCGGCTGTGCGTCGGGGGGCGTTTGCGCCGATGGCGGTCTCGATCTCCAGCGCGACGATCCAGAGCCGGGTCAGGTCGTCGAGCGCCGCGTCGAAGTCTTCACCTGCAAGGGCGGCGAGGGTCGGCAAGTGGAGGGCGGCGCGCGCCTCAAGCGCGGCGTCGCTCAGGGTTTCAGCGTCGCGGGGGGTGAAGGTCAGGGCCAGATTGCCTTCCAGCGCGGCCTCGGCCACAGCCAGAGCCTCAGGGCCGCCCGAGGCGATGGCGTCGCGCAGGGCCAGGACGGGCGTCAGGACGTGGACGGGGGGCGGCGCCAAGGCGACGGTCTGGGTTTCGCCCTCGACGGCGCGAATGATGTCCGCGTCGCTCGCGCCGCAGCGGCGGGCGATCAGGGCGGCGCGGGCCAGGGCCGGATTGGCGGCGGGATCGGCGCAGGCCTCGCGCGGGCCCTCGCAGCGGTCGACCGCGTCGGCGACGGCGCGCAGGGCGTCGGAAAGGGCCTCAGCGGCGCGTCCGGCCAGACGCTCGCCGCGTCGGGATGCGGTCAGGTCGGCCAGACGCCGGGCGGCGCCGGGTTCGCTGAAGGATAGACCGGTCGGCACGGCGGGTGCGGTCCGCTCTGTCTCAGGCGCGGCCAGGCCGAGCAGCAGAGACGCCCAGAGTTCGTCGGCGAAGGTCTCAGCCTCGTCGGTATTGTCGAACAGGCCCAGCTCTCGACCCCAGGCGCCGAGGCGATGCGCCCAGCGATCGGCGGCGCCGCCCAGCCAGGCGGCGTGATCCTCGTCCAGAGGCGCGGCGTCTTCCGGCAGGTCGGTCGGCAGGCTTTCGGCCCAGTCCAGCCAGGCCTCCACGCGCGCATCGGACCAGTCAGCGGGCGCCAGCGTCGCCGTCATGGCGCTCGGGCGTTCGATCTGGCGGAGCTCCATCGCCACGGTCGCGGCGAGGGGGGCAAAACGGGGCTTGATGCGCATCAGACGTCTCCGCGCGTGTCCTGATCGCGACATTAACGACGCCTCTGAAGGCGTTTCAATAAATCTTGGGCCTGTGGGGCATGTTACCCCCAAGATGTTGATGTTCAGCGGCGGCGCTCTGTTGGGCTGGCGGGCTGGACGCGGGCGGCTGCGGTTTCTATGATCGCACTGCGTCGTCGGACCTCCCCGAGCGGCGGGATACAAGTGAGTACGACGACGTGCTGAGCAAGATCTTCACCTGGTGGAACGGCGCCACGATCGGCACCCTGTTCACCGTCGGCAAACGCGGCCAGCTGGTCGGCACGGACGAATTCGGCAATCGCTATTACCAGTCGCGCGACAACGTCAGTTATGACGGCCGCAAGCGCCGCTGGGTCATCTATGACGGCTATGCCGAGGCGTCGAAGGTTCCGCCGGAATGGCAGGGCTGGCTGCGCTACACCTATGACGAGACCCCGGTGGACAAGCCGCCGCCGCGCCGCGCCTGGGAAAAGGATCACCTGCCGAACCTGACGGGCACGCCGATGGCGTGGCGCCCGCAGGGCTCGCTGGCCAACGAGGGCAAGCGCCCCGCCGCCACCGGCGACTATCAAGCCTGGAGCCCGGAATGACCGCACGCCGCCTCCTGCTCGTCGGCGTGGCCGCAGCGGGACTGGCGGTCGCG
>DAIOID010000070.1:0-12538 GCA_036744355.1 Brevundimonas sp. | reverse complement strand
CGCCGGGCGCCGAAGTCGCCGCCGTTCAGGAAGAGGCGCCGGTTGAAGTCGAGGCCGAGCCTGAAGCGGCCAAGCCTGAACCCGCGCCCAGCGCCACGCCCGGCCGCCGTCAGCGCCGTCCGGTCGCCATCATTCAAGCGATCGACAAGGTCACCGCCGAATCGATGCTGTTCGAGGTCGAAGTCGGCGGTCGTCCGGTTCGCTTCAACAAGACCCTGATCTTCAGCGCCCGCGCATGCGAGGTTTCGGCCTCCGACGAGCAGACCGAGGACGCCATCGCCTATCTGGAAGTCGGGGTTCAGCCGCGCGGCGTCGTTGTGCCGACCGAGGCGCGTCAGATCTTCAAGGGCTGGATGTTCGCCTCGTCGCCGGCCGTCAGCGGCCTGCAGCACCCGATCTACGACGCCTGGGTGGTCGGCTGTAAGGCATAGGCCACGGCCTGCGCGCCCGTCAGGGGGGCTGACAGGGCCGATTTGTCGGGCGTCAGACGCAGGGCGGGCTTCAGCAGCCGCAGATAGGCCGCTTGCGGCGTCTCCACCGCCCCGAACTGGCTGAGGTGCTCGGTCAGGAACTGGGCGTCCAGCAGGCTCCAGCCGCCTTTACGCAGTCGCGCCACCAGATGCACCAGGGCGACCTTTGAGGCATCGCGCGCGCGGCTGAACATGCTCTCGCCGAAGAAGGCGCCGCCCAGCGTCACACCATACAAACCGCCGACCAGAACCTCGTCCCGCCAGCACTCAAGGCTGTGGGCCTGGCCGCGTGCGTGGAGCTCCAGATACAGGCGGCTGATCGGATCATTGATCCAGGTGTCCTCGCGCCCGGGCATGGACGCCGCGCAGGCGTCCAGAACGGCGGCGAAGGCCGTATCCACGCGCACCTGAAACGGTTCGCCTCGGACGGTGCGGCGCAGGCGCGTGGGAATGTGAAAGCGATCCAGCGGCACGACGCCCCGCTGGTCCGGCTCGACCAGAAAGACGCGCGGATCGTCGCGCGCCTCGGCCATCGGAAAGACTCCCCGGGCGTAGCAGCCCAGCAGCTCCTCGGGTCCGAAGACGCTGGAGGGGCCGCTGGCGCTGAACTCGGGTTCGTCCAAGAGGGGTTAGGCCTTGGCCTTCTGGGCGGCGGCCCACTTCTCCAGCCAGTGGATGTCGTAGTCGCCCGACAGGATGTCCGGCTCCTGCAGCAGCTTCTGGAACAGGGGGATGGTGGTGTCGACGCCGCCGATGACCATCTCGTTCAGGCTGCGCTTGAGGCGGGCCAGGGCCTCCTCGCGGTCGCGGCCGTGAACGATAAGCTTGCCGATCAGGCTGTCGTAATAAGGTGGGATCGAATAGCCGGCGTAGATGGCGCTATCCAGGCGCACGCCCAGGCCGCCCGGGGCGTGGAAGTCCGTGATCGTGCCCGGCGACGGGGTGAAGGTCTCGGAGTTCTCGGCGTTGACCCGTACTTCGATGGCGTGGCCTTCGAAATGGATGTCCTCCTGGGTGAAGGACAGCGGCAGGCCCGCGGCGATGCGGATCTGTTCGCGGACCAGATCGACGCCCGTGATCATTTCCGTGACCGGGTGTTCGACCTGCAGGCGGGTGTTCATCTCGATGAAGTAGAATTCGCCGTCTTCCCACAGGAACTCGATCGTGCCGGCGCCCAGGTAGCCGATGGCGGCGATGGCCTTGTTGACCGTTTCGCCGATCTTCTTGCGACCCTCGGCCGACAGGGCGGGCGAGGGGGCCTCTTCCAGCACCTTCTGGTGGCGGCGCTGCAGCGAGCAGTCGCGTTCGCCCAGGTGGACGACGTTGCCGTGGCTGTCGGCGATGACCTGGATCTCGATGTGGCGCGGCTTCTGGAGGTAGCGCTCCATGTAGACGGCGCCGTTGCCGAAGGCGGCCTTGGCCTCGGTCTGGGCCGTCTGGACGGCCTCGACCAGATCGTCGGGCGTCATGGCCACCTTCATGCCGCGACCGCCGCCGCCGGCGGCGGCCTTGACGATCAGCGGGAAGCCGATCGACTTGGACGCCTCGATGGCGGCCTCGACGGTCTCGACTTCGCCGTCAGAGCCGGGGACGACGGGGATGCCCGCGTCCTTGACCGTCTGCTTGGCGGTGATCTTGTCGCCCATGACGCGGATGTGGTCGGGCTTGGGGCCGATGAAGGTCAGGCCGTGGGCCTCGATGATCTCGGCGAAGCGGGCGTTTTCCGACAGGAAGCCATAGCCCGGGTGGATCGCCTGGGCGCCGGTGATTTCCGCCGCCGCGATGATCTGCGGGATGTTCAGATAGGACTTGGCCGCCGGGGCCGGGCCGATGCAGACGCTTTCGTCGGCCAGCCGCACCCACATGGCACCGCGGTCGGCTTCCGAGTGCACGGCGACGGTGGAGATGCCCATCTCCTTGCACGCCCGGTGGATGCGCAGGGCGATTTCGCCGCGGTTGGCGATCAGGACCTTGGTGAACATGGCTGGTCTCAGGCTTCCAGCAGAACCAGGGCTTCGCCGTACTCGACGGGCTGGGCGTCGCCGACGAGGATTTCCGCCACGACGCCGTCACGCGGGGCCTGGATCGGGTTCATGGTCTTCATGGCTTCGACGATCAGCAGGGTCTGGCCCTTCTTGACCTTGTCGCCAGGTTTCACGAACTGCGGCGCTTCTGGCGAGGGTTGCAGGTAGGCAGTGCCGACCATCGGCGACTTCACCTCTTCGCCCTTGCGCGAGACGATGGTGGCCGGGTCCGACGGCATCGAGGCCGGGGCAGCGGCGGCCGGCGCGGCGACCGCGGCCGGAGCGGCGGCGTACTGGATCGGCGCAGCGGCCGTCATAGTCACTTCACGGGCGACGCGGATGCGCAGTTCGCCGCGCTCAACCTCGATCTCGGTCAGGTCGGTTTCGTTGAGGATGTCGGCCAGGCTGCGGATCAGGCCGGCGTCGATGCCTTCGTTCTTGTGCTTGTCGTCGGACATGGTTCTGTCTCTCTTCAGATCTTGGGCGAACGAGCCCCGGCCTTGGCGCGTTCCCGCGCAAGCCGAAGGGCGGCCTTGACGGCCAGTTCGTAGCTGTGGGGGCCGAAGCCCGAAATGACGCCGGTCGCAACCAGCGAAACATAGGAATGACGCCGGAAATCCTCGCGCGCGGCGGGGTTCGACAGGTGGCATTCGACGACGGGGACGCTGAGTGTCTTCAACGCATCCAGCAGAGCCACCGAAGTATGGGTGAAGGCGGCGGGATTGATCACCAGGGCGTCGGCCTCAAGGCGCGCCTCATGGATCCAGTCGACCAACTGGCCTTCGTGGTTGGATTGGCGAAACACGACGCGTGCGTCGCCGGCGGCGGCCTCGCACAGGGCCTGAACATCGGCCAGGGTCTCGTGGCCATAGATGTCCGGCTCCCGAACCCCGAGAAGGTTCAGGTTGGGGCCGTTCAGGACGTAGAGGACGGGGGCTTCGGGCATTCGCTCGGGAAATTGGCGCTCACGACCGCGCGGATTCGGTCGGGCGTTGTAGCTCAGGTCGAGCGCGACGCAAAGCGGGTCGATTTGGATGTTGACCTAACGGCATGCGCTGGCGTCTAGGCGGGCATTTCGACGGAGGCTACGGCCTGAGCCGCGAGGCCCTCGCCGCGGCCGGTGAAGCCCAGGCCCTCGGACGTCGTCGCCTTGACGCTGACGGCGTCGAGCGGAAGGCTCAGCAGGTCGGCTAGGCGTTCGCGCATGGCCTGGCGATGCGGCTTCACCTTGGGCTGTTCGCAGATCAGGGTGACGTCGACATTGATGATCCGTCCGCCGCGTGCGGCCACGCGCTCGGCGGCGTAGACAAGGAAGCGGTCGGACGAGGCCCCCTTCCACTGCGGATCGCTGGGCGGGAAGTGGTCGCCGATGTCGCCGTCGGCGATGGCGCCGAGGATGGCGTCGGTCAGGGCGTGCAGACCCGCGTCGGCGTCCGAATGGCCGATCAGGGTCTGATCATGGGGGATCTCGACGCCGCACAGCCAGACCGAGGTTCCGGGGCCCCAGCGGTGCACGTCGTAACCTTGGCCGATGCGAACAGTCTTGGGCGCCATTGTAGTGAGAGAAAGGGCCTCGGCCATGGCGAAATCCTCGGGGTAGGTCAGTTTCATCAAACGGGCGTCGCCCTCGACCAGGCGCACGCGGCCGCCGGCGCGCTCGACCACGGCGGCCTCGTCGGTGGGGGCGTCGGCGCAGGTCCAGGCGGCGTAGGCGTCGCGGATGGTCTTCAGGCGGAAGGCCTGTGGCGTCTGCGCGCGCCACAGGCCGTTGCGTTCGACGCCGCCGACCACCAGGCCGTCGTGTCCCTGGCGCAGGCTGTCGGCCACGGGCAGGGCGGGCAGGGCGCCGTCGGCCTCGGTGAGCGCCGCCAGCAGCCGATCGATCACCGCTGCGCTCAGGAAGGGACGGGCGGCGTCGTGGATCAGGACGGGCGTATCGTCTGCGACAGCCAGAGCGGCCAGACCCGCGCCCACTGATTCCGCTCGCGTGGCGCCGCCCGCGACGGCCTTCCACCCTGACAACCCGGCCAGAGCATCGTTCACGCGCGGTTCCGCGCCCGGCGCGATCGCGACGAGAACCGGATCGGCCCCGGCTTTCAGCAGGGTTTCGACTGACCAGCGCACCATGGGCCGACCGCCGACGCTCCGCCACTGTTTGTCCCCGCCGGCTCTTGAGCCCGAGCCGGCCGCCACCACGATTGCTGCAAATCCCATGTCGGCCTTCTAAGCGCCCCAGTTCCGCTTGACGAGAGGCTCAACAGTCGGCGGTAAGAGCGGCATGAGTTCAGGATTGCAAATCGGAGACGTGCGGATCGCCGGGCGGGTGCTGATGGCCCCGATGACGGGCATCACGGATCTGCCGTTCCGCGTGCTCGCCTCGAAACTGGGGGCTAGCTATGTGGCGACCGAGATGGTGGCCTCGGCCGAGCTGGCGCGCGGGCGACCCGACGTGGTGCGGCGCGCGGCCGTGGGCGGCGGGCTGCCGCTGACGGTGATCCAGCTGGTCGGCGGCGATCCGGCGACGATGGCCGAGGGCGCGCGCATGGCCGAGAAGGCGGGCGCGGACATCATCGACCTGAACTTCGGCTGCCCGGCCAAGGAGGTCACCGGCGCGGCCTGCGGCTCGGCCCTGATGCGGACGCCGGAACGAGCGGCGGCCATCATGGGGGCGGTCGTGTCGGCGGTCAGCCGCCCTGTCACGGTGAAGATGCGCCTGGGCTGGGACGAGAGCAGTCACAACGCCGCCGATCTGGCTCGGCGCGCTCAGGATCTGGGCGTGTCGGCCGTCACAGTGCACGGGCGCACGCGCAAGCAGTTCTACACTGGTGTCGCCGACTGGGAGGCGGTGGCCGAGGTCAAGCAGGCTGTGACCATCCCGGTCATCGTCAACGGCGACATCATCACGGCGGAACAGGCGCGCGAGGCGCTGACGCAGTCCGGTGCTGATGGCCTGATGCTGGGTCGGGGCGTTTATGGCCGTCCGTGGCTCGCGGCTCATCTGGAACGGGCTTTGGCTGACGGGACGCAACTGCGAGAACCGGATCGCGAAGAACGTCTGGCCATCGTCATCGAACACATGCGGGGTTCGGTTTCCTTCTATGGGATGCCTCTGGGCCTGAAGATGTTCCGCAAGCATCTCGGCTGGTACATTGAGCAGGCGCCGTGGCCGACTGATCCGCTGGAACGGCGCGCCGCCAAGGCGCGGCTCTGTCGGCTGGAGACGCCGGGCGAGGTCGAGGAAGCCCTTTCCGAACTTTGGTTGGCGTCAGTGGATCAATTCAGCAACTCTGGTGTTGAAAAGCTGCCACAGCTGGTCGAAGCTGCGGGGTGATGACGGACCTCCCCGCCGCGCAAATCGAAGGTCACGACCCCGAGCGTTCGCTCTGGGGGCGCTTGGCCGGCGGTCGCGCCCGGGCCTTGTTCGTGGCGGCTTACACAGTCGCCTTCCTGATCACCGCCGCCGCCATCTGGCTGGTGGCCATCGCTCCCGGCGCGACGGCGGGCGGCGATGCGCGAACGGCGGCCAGCCAGGCGGTGCTGTTCATTCTTCTGGCCAATCTGGTGCTGATCGGCGGTCTGGCGACGGTTATCGGCGCGCGCGTGCTGCGCCTGACCCGGAATCGCAACGATCCCGGCGCACGGCTGCATCTGCGGTTCGTGACGCTGTTTTCTCTGGTGGCGGTCGTGCCGGCGGTTCTGATCGCCCTGGTGTTCGGGGTCCTGGTCAACCGGGGGGTGGACCAGTGGTTCAGCACCAATGTCCGCTCGGCGGTCGAGAACGGGGCCGAAATCGGCCGGGCCTATGTCGCGGACGTCGGCGCGGGGCTGGAGGTCGATCTGGAGACCATGTCCACCGAACTGGGCGGCGTGCGGGGCCTGTTCGACAATCGCATCCAGTTTTCGCGCGCCCTGGCCCAGATCGGTGACTTCTTCGGCTATCCGGCCCTATATATTCTGAACGACGACGGCGAGGTGCTGGCCAGCGGCGAGCAGCCGGGCGCGCCTCCCTATGTCGCGCCGCCGCGTGAAGCGTTCGAGACGGTAGCGGCGGGCGAGGTCGCGCCGACGACCGTAACCGAAAACCCGGACATGGTGCGGGCCCTCTATCCGCTGCCGGACTATGGTCACGCCTATCTTTATGTCGTGCGTCCGCTGGCACCGGGCCTGATCCAGCGGATGCGCAACGGCGAGGAGTCCATCGCCGCCTATCGCGCCGCTGAAGAAAGCCGGGCGCGGATTCAGGCCGCCTTCGCCCTCAGCTATCTGGAAACCGCCCTGCTGGTTCTGGTCGGGGCGGTCTGGCTGGCCATGTCGGCCGCCAGCTCGATCTCCGCGCCCATCGGCCGACTGGTGAAGGCCGCGGATCAGGTGGCCGGCGGCGACCTGAGCGCGCGGGTCGACAATACGGGCGCGCCGTCCGAGTTGATTGTCCTGTCTGAAGCCTTCAACCGGATGACCGGCGACATCATGACCCAGCAGGCGGCGCTGAAAACCGCCAGCGACGACGCCCAGGGTCGTAGCCGTTTCATCGAGACCGTGCTGTCGGGCGTCAGCGCCGGGGTCATCGGCCTGGATCGCATGGGCCGCATCTCGGCCATCAATGACAGCGCCAGCCAGCTTCTGGCCATCGATGAGGTGGACGTGCAAGGGCGGTTGCTGGCCGAGGTCGCGCCAGAACTGGCTGAACTGTCCGAGCGGGCCGAGGCCCATATCGAAGAAGACATCGACGTCAGCCGCGACGGCGAGACGCGCCGCCTGCGGGTTCGTATCGAAGGCGGGCAGGGCGGGGAGATGGTGCTGACCTTCGACGACATCACCCGCCTGGTCACGGCCCAGCGCAACGCCGCCTGGCGCGACGTGGCGCGCCGCATCGCCCACGAGATCAAGAACCCACTGACGCCGATCCAACTGTCGGCAGAACGCCTACGTCGCAAATACCGCGCCCAGGTCGGCGACGATGTGGAGGTGTTCGACCGCTGCACCGAAACCATCATCCGTCAGGTCGGCGATATCGGCCGCATGGTGGACGAGTTTTCGTCCTTCGCCCGCATGCCGGCGCCGCGCTTCACCCGCGAGAATCCGGCCGAGATGCTGCGCGAGGCGGTCTTCGCCCAGCGCGTCGCGGCGGCGGACATCGGGGTCGAACTGGTCGAGCCGCTGCCGGACGTAGTCCTGCAATGCGACGGACGCATGGTCGGACAGGCCCTGGCCAACATCCTGAAGAACGCCGGCGAAGCCGTGTCCGCCAAACGGGTGCGCGAGCCTGTTCCGGCAGGCGCGATCGGCATCATCGCCCGACTGACGGTCGAGGGCGGCGTCGCCACCTTCGTCATCGAGGACGACGGTGTCGGCCTGCCGGCCAAGGATCGCGACCGGCTGACCGAACCCTATGTCACCACGCGCGAGAAGGGCACGGGCCTCGGCCTGGCCATCGTCAAGCGTATCTGTGAAGACCATGGCGGCGAGCTGAAGCTGGCCGACGCGGAAACACTGTCGGGTGCTCGCGTGTGCCTGACCTTCCCCCTGACCCAAGACAGCAAGGCTGCTCACCGTGCCCCCGGCGCGGCGCGAGCGGCGGAGTAGAGAGGCGTCATGCGCAATACCGGTGCCGACATTCTGGTCGTGGACGACGAGGCGGACATCCGCGAGCTGGTCTCGGGCCTGCTTGAGGACGAGGGCCATTCGGTCCGCACGGCCGCCAACTCAGACGAGGCCCTGGCCGCGATCCGGGCGCGGAAGCCGTCGCTGGCGGTGCTCGACATCTGGATGCAGGGCGGCGGTCTGGACGGGCTGGAGCTTCTGGACGTGGTCAAGGAACTGGACCAGGACCTGCCGGTCGTCATGATTTCGGGGCACGGCAACATCGAAACCGCCGTCAGCGCCCTGAAGCGCGGCGCCTATGACTTCATCGAAAAGCCGTTCAAGTCCGACCGCCTGGTGGTGGTGGTCGATCGGGCTCTGGAAGCTGCGTCGCTGAAACGCGAAAACCGGCGTTTGCGCGCCCAGGCGATGGCGCCGACCGGCCTGATCGGGAAATCGGCGGCGGCGCAACTGCTGCGCGGCACCATTGCCAAGGTCGCGCCGGCCAACAGCCGCGTCCTGATCTCGGGGCCTCCGGGCTCGGGCAAGGAGTTGGTCGCACGCCAGATCCATGACGCCAGCCCGCGCGCCAAGTCCGAGTTCGTCGCCATCTCGGCCGCCGGCATGACGCCGGAACGGCTGGACGTCGAACTGTTCGGTGAAGAGGGCGGCGACGGCCGTCCGCGCAAGATCGGCGTGTTCGAGCGCGCCCACAACGGCACCCTATATCTCGACGACGTCGGCGATATGCCGCGTGAAAGCCAGAGCCGCATTCTGCGCGTGCTGGTCGAGCAGCGCTTCCGTCGCGTTGGCGGCGAGCAGGATGTTCAGGTAGATGTCCGCGTCGTCACCTCGACCGCGCGTGACCTGAAGGTCGAGATCGCCGAAGGCCGGTTCCGCGAGGATCTCTTCCATCGGCTGAATGTTGTGCCGATCCGCGTGCCGCCGCTGTCGGAACGTCGCGAGGATATCGGCGAACTGATCGAGTATTTCGTCGACAGCCTGTCGGCGTCACAGGGATTGCCTCATCGGCGGATCGCCGACGACGCCCTGGCCGTACTGCAGGTCCATCCGTGGCCGGGCAACGTCCGCCAGTTGCGCAACAATGTCGAGCGCCTCCTGATCTTGGCGACGGGCGATCCGGACGAGCCGATCACCGCCGACATGCTGCCACAGGAAGTAGCCTCATCGGGCGGGGCATCATCGCTGGGCGCCGATCGCATCATCGCCTTGCCCCTACGCGAAGCGCGCGAAGTGTTCGAACGAGACTATCTGGCGGCGCAGATCATGCGTTTCGGCGGAAACATCTCGCGCACGGCCGCCTTCATCGGCATGGAAAGATCCGCACTGCACCGCAAACTGAAGTCGTTGGGCGTTTCCCCTGTCCGCGGCGGCGAAGACGAAGAAGGAGAGGGCGCCTGATGTCCAGGATCGCCTACGTCAACGGAACTTATCGTGCCCATAGCGGCGCCACGGTTCACATCGAGGATCGCGGCTTCCAGTTCGCCGACGGCGTCTATGAGGTCTGGTCGGTGTTCGACGGCAAGCTGGCCGATTTCGAAGGGCACATGACGCGCCTGGCGCGCAGCCTGACCGAGCTTCGCATCCCGATCCCGATGACCGCCCAGGCTCTGGAGCGTGTGCTCAAGGAGACCATTCGCCGCAACCGGGTCCGCAACGGCATCGTCTATCTTCAGGTCACACGCGGCACCTCGCCGCGCGATCACGCCTTCCCCAAGGACACGCCGCCCAGCGTCATCGTCACCTCCAAGACGATCGACCTGTCCAAGGGCGAGGCCCTGGCCGCCAAAGGCGCGGCGGGCGTGACCATGCCCGACATTCGCTGGGGCCGTTGTGATATCAAGACCGTGGGGCTGCTGCCCAATGTCCTGGCCAAGCAGGCGGCGCGCGAGAAGGGCGCCTATGAATGCCTGATGGTTGACGACATGGGACTGGTGACGGAAGGTTCGTCCACCAACGCCTGGATTGTTGATGAGAACGGCAAGCTGCGCACCCGCGACACCCAGGCCAACATCCTGCGCGGCATCACCCGCACGGCGATCCTGAAGTTGGCCGAGGCCGAGGGCATTGAACTGGACGAGCGTCCGTTCAGTGTGGACGAAGCCAAGCGGGCCAGGGAAGTCTTCGTCACCGCCGCCAGCTCCTTCGTCATGCCCCTCGTGTCGCTGGACGGGGCGAAGATCGCTGACGGAAAGCCGGGCCCGATCGCAACTCGTCTGCGTGAGGTCTATCTTGAACAGGCGCGCCGCGAGGCCATTTAGGGCGTTGCCGCCACGGCAAGGCCGCGTCTAAGGTTCGGTGCGGATTGATGAGTCCGCACCGGCTGCCTCGGCCGACGAAAAGAACCAAGAACAGGACCAACCTGCCATGTCGCAAGACAAACGCCAGAACCTTCAGGACACCTTCCTCAACAGCGTCCGCAAGACCAAGACCCCGCTGACCATCTTCCTGGTCAACGGCGTCAAGCTGCAGGGCATTGTGACCTGGTTCGACAACTTCTGTGTGCTGCTGCGTCGCGATGGCCAGTCGCAGCTCGTCTACAAGCACGCCATCTCGACCATCATGCCGTCCGCGCCCGTACAGATGTACGAGCCGGACGCCGAAGAAGACTGATTGACCTCCAAGCTTATCGACCACGCCGTCCCGCTGATCCGGGCGGTCGTCATCCACCCCGACCGCCGCTCGGACAGCCCGCGACTGGCCTCCGAACGCCTTGAGGAAGCCGCAGGCTTGGCCCGCGCGCTGGACCTCGACGTGCGCGCCGAAGAGATCGTGCGCCTGCGTTCGACTACGCCCGCGACCCTGTTCGGGTCCGGCAAGGTCGAGGAACTGGCCGCCTTGGTTCGCGCCGCCGACGCCGAGGCTGTCGTCATCGACGATGACCTGTCGCCGGTGCAGCAGCGCAATCTGGAAAAGGCTTGGGAGGTGAAGGTCATCGACCGCACCGGCCTGATCCTTGAGATCTTTGGCCGCCGCGCGCGGACCAAGGAGGGGCGGCTGCAGGTTGAACTGGCCCGGCTGGACTACGAGCGCTCGCGCCTGGTCCGCACCTGGACCCACCTGGAACGCCAGCGCGGCGGCACCGGTTCGACCGGCGGCCCGGGCGAGACCCAGATCGAACTGGACCGCCGCCTGATCGCCGACCGGATCGTGCGCTTGAAGGCCGAACTGGAAGAGGTGCGCCGCACGCGCGGTCTGCACCGCAAGGCCCGCAAGAAGGTGCCGTTCCCGTCGGTGGCGCTGGTCGGTTACACCAACGCCGGCAAGTCGACCCTGTTCAACCGACTGACGGGGTCCGAGGTCTTCGCCAAGGACCTGCTGTTCGCCACCCTGGACACGACCCAGCGCACTATCCGACTGCCACAGGGACGCCCGGCCATCATCGCCGACACTGTGGGCTTCATCTCCGACCTGCCGCACGAATTGGTCGAGAGCTTCCGCGCTACGCTGGAAGAGGTGGGCGAGGCCGACCTGATCCTGCATGTCCGCGACATCGCTTCACCCGACAGCGACGCCCAGGCCAAGGACGTCGAGGCGGTGCTGGAGCAGATTCCGACGCCGGAAGGCAAGACACGCCGCATCCTCGAGGTCTGGAACAAGATCGACCTGCTGGACGCCGACGTGCGCGAAGCGGTGCTGGGCCAGGCCGAGCGTCTGGCCCGCGAGAGCAAGGCCGTCGCCGTCTCGGCCTGGACGGGCGAGGGAATCGAAGCCCTGCGCGAGACCATCGCGGGCCTGATCGACGACGATCCCGAGACACGACTGACGCTGGAACCGCATCAGGGCGAAGCCCTGGCCTGGCTGTACGAGAACGGCCGGGTGACGTTCCGTGACACGGACGCCGAGGGTCGGACTCATATGGTGGTGCGACTGCATCCCTCGGCTCTGGGACGCCTGGAGCGCCTCTACCCGGACATCATCGACTAGTCTCATGCACCTGATTGAGACCATCCTCTTCCTGCTGCTAGCCGTGGTGGTTTCGGGCTGGGTGGCGCGGATCACGCGGATCGCCCTGCCGCTTGTGCAGATCGGTCTGGGGGCAGGGGTGGTCCTGATCACCGGTGAATCGGTCGATCTTAAGCCGGACATCTTCTTCCTGCTGTTCTTGCCGCCGCTGCTGTTCGTGGATGGCTGGCGGATTCCGAATGAAGCCCTGTTCCGCGACCGCGTGGTGATCCTGGAGTTGGCCCTGGGCCTGGTGGTCTTCACCGTCCTGGGGCTGGGCTTCCTGATCCACTGGATGATCCCGGCCATGCCGCTGGCGGTGGCCTTCGCTCTGGCGGCCATCCTGTCGCCGACCGATCCCATCGCGGTGTCGGCTGTGGCCGCGCGGGCGCCGATCCCCAAGCGGTTGATGCATATCCTCGAGGGCGAGTCGCTGCTCAACGACGCCACCGGCCTGACCTGCATGCGGATCGCCGTGGTCGCCGCGACGACCGGGGC
>DAIOID010000069.1:1407-15684 GCA_036744355.1 Brevundimonas sp. | reverse complement strand
ACCACGGCCAGAACCGCGCCGTCCGTGACCTGATCGCCGACAGCGACGTTGAACTCGGCCACCACGCCGTCGAAGGGCGCGGTCAGGGCGTGTTCCATCTTCATGGCTTCCAGCACCACGATGGGCTGGCCCTTGGTCACGACGTCGCCGGCCTTGGCGGGCGCGGCGACGATCTTGCCGGGCATGGGGGCGCGCAGGCCGCCGTCGGAGGCGGAGCCGCCAGCGCTGGTGCTGGACTTGCGGCGACGGAACTCGATGACGTCGCCGTCGTCAAAGACCACGATCCGCTCGGCGTCCGGGGAGAAGGCGGTGACGACATCGCCGTCGACCACGACCAGATCGGTCTCACCATAGACGCGGGCGGTGTCGCCCTCCACGCCGACGTCAAAGCTCGACTGACGTCCGTGCCAACCCGGCTCGCCAGCCAAGGTCACGGCGTGCTGCTGGTCGCCGTGGTGCAGGGCCGTGCGCGACTGAGCCGCGCCGTTCATGCGGAAGCCGAACAGGCCCGCCCGCCACGGAGCCAGCGCCTTGTCCTCGACGTCAAAAGCGGCGGCGTCGGCCTCAAGCCCGATCAGGCCAGCAGCGCCGGCCAAAGCGCGCGTAGAGACGGGCGCGCCGATCAGCGCGTCCTCCTCCGCCGCGATGAAGCCCGTATCCACGTCGCCCTCGACGAAGCGCGGGTGGTCCAGGCAGCGGGCCAGGAAGCCGGCGTTGGTCCGAACGGGCCAGACCTCGACCTCGCGGCAGGCGTTGGCCAGGCGGGCGGCGGCGGCCTCGCGGCTGTCGGCGTGGACGATCAGCTTGGCGATCATCGGGTCGTAGAACTGGCTGACCTCGCCGCCCTGTTCGACGCCGGTATCGACGCGGATGTCGTCGGGCATGACGAAGTGGTCCAGCCGCCCGATGGACGGCAGGAAGCCATGGGCGGGATCTTCGGCATAGAGGCGGGCCTCCATGGCCCAGCCCTTCATCGGGATGTCTTCCTGAGCCAGCGGAATGGGTTCGCCCGCCGCGACGCGCAGCTGCCATTCGACCAGATCGACGCCGGTGATGCTCTCGGTCACCGGGTGCTCGACCTGCAGCCGGGTGTTCATCTCCACGAACCAGATGCGGTCGGCCTTCAGCCCGTCGGAGGCGTCGGCGATGAACTCGATGGTGCCCGCGCCCTGATAGTTCACGGCCTTGGCGGCGCGAACGGCGGCGGCGGTGACGGCTTCGCGCGTGGCGGCGTCCATGCCGGGAGTCGGAGCCTCCTCGATCACCTTCTGGTGGCGGCGTTGCAGCGAGCAGTCGCGCTCATGCAGGTGGACGACGTTGCCGTGGCTGTCGCCGAAGACCTGCACCTCGATGTGGCGCGGGCGGGTGATGTAGCTCTCGATCAGGACACGCGGATCGCCGAAGGACGACTGGCCCTCGCGCTGGGCGCTGGCCAGACCGTCGGCGAAGTCTTCAGGCCGGTCGACCTTCTTCATGCCCTTGCCGCCGCCGCCGGCGACCGCCTTGATCAGGACCGGGAAGCCGATGCGGTTCGCCTCGGCCGTCAGGGTTTCGACCGACTGGTCCTCGCCCTGATAGCCGGGTGTGACGGGCACGCCCGCCTCGATCATCAGCTTCTTGGCCGCGTCCTTCAGGCCCATGGCGCGGATCGAGGACGGCTGCGGGCCGATCCAGACGATGCCCGCCGCCATGACCGCCTCGGCGAAGTCGGCGTTCTCGGACAGGAAGCCGTAGCCGGGGTGGATGGCCTCCGCCCCCGTCGCCTTGGCCGCCGCCAGCACCTTGGCCGCGTCGAGGTAGGACTCGCGCGCCGCCGCCGGGCCGATCAGCACCGCCTCGTCCGCCTCGCGAACGTGCAGGGCCTGGGCGTCGGCCTCGGAATAGACGGCGATGGTGCGCAGGCCCATGCGGCGGGCGGTGCGGAAGACGCGGCAGGCGATCTCGCCGCGATTGGCGACCAGGACGGACTTGAACATCAGGCTACCTTATTGCGCCCAGCTGGGGGCGCGCTTGTCGAGGAAGGCGCGGACGCCTTCCTGGCCTTCTTCCGAGACGCGGGCGCGGGCGATGCGCCTGGCGGTCTCTTCCAGCAGGCGATGATCGATGGCCTCGCCCGCCACGTCGTTCACCAGACGCTTGGCCTCGCCCATGGCACCGGGGGCGCAGGTGGTCAGGCTGTCGGTCAGCATGGAGATGAACTCGTCCACCGAGCCTTCCGGCAGGACCAGATCGATCAGGCCCGCATGGGCGGCGTAGTCGGCGTCGAAGATATTGGCCGTCAGGAACAGCTGGCGGGCGCGACGCGCGCCGACGGCCTCGATGACATAGGGGGCGATGGTCGCCGGGATCAGGCCCAGCTTGACCTCGGAGAAGGCGAAACGCGCGCCCTCGACCGCCACGGCCATGTCGCAGGCGGCGACGATGCCCGCCCCGCCGCCCATGGCCGCGCCCTCGACCAGGGCCACCGTCAGGGCCGGCACGTCGTGCAGGGCCTTGAGCATCTTCGCCAGCCCCATGGCGTCGTCGCGGTTGTCGGCCTCGGACCAGCCGGCGGCGTCGGCCATCCAGTTCAGGTCGGCGCCCGCGCTGAACGTCCCGCCCGCGCCGCGGATGAAGACCACGCGCACCCGGTCGGCTCCCTGCAGGGTCTCGAACGCCTCATAGAGGGCGGCGATGGTGGCGGCGTCGAAGGCGTTCTTCTTCTCCGGGCGGTTGATGGTCACGAAGACCACGCCGGAAGGCAAAGCGTCGATCTTGACCAGCTCATTGTCCGCGTCCGGCGCCGGATCGGCGACAAAGGGATGGGCGATGGCGTTCATCTCTGCGGCCTCGGCGTCGGTGACGTCCAGGGCGTTCAGGTCTTCTTCGGTCGGCTTCTGGTCGGTCATTCTGATCTTCTTTCCTTGTCATCCCGGACACGGCGAAGGCGTGATCCGGGACCGCACAAAACTCTAACGCCTGACGTCTCTGGCGGTCCCGGATAATCGCTGCGCGATTTCCGGGATGACGGCCAGTTACATCCGGAAGACGCCGAAGGAGGTCTCGGGGATGGGGGCGTTCAGGCTGGCGCTGATGGCCAGGCCCAGGACGTCGCGGGTCTGGGCCGGGTCGATGACGCCGTCGTCCCACAGGCGGGCCGTGGCGTAGTAGGGATTGCCCTCGTCCTCGTACTTCTGACGGATCGGGGCCTTGAAGGTCTCGGCCTCTTCCGGCGTCCAGATGTCGGCGTCGCGGTGGACGGTGGCAAGAACAGACGCGGCCTGCTCGCCGCCCATTACGCTGATGCGGCTGTTGGGCCAGGTGAAGAGGAAGCGCGGGGAATAGGCCCGGCCGCACATGCCATAGTTGCCGGCCCCGAAGCTGCCGCCGATCAGGACGGTGAACTTGGGCACCTCGGCGCTGGCGACCGCGGTCACCAGCTTGGCGCCGTGCTTGGCGATGCCCTCGGCCTCGTACTTGCCGCCGACCATGAAGCCCGAGATGTTCTGCAGGAAGAGCAGCGGGATCTTGCGCTTGCAGGCCAGTTCGATGAAGTGCGCGCCCTTCTGGGCGCTCTCGGAGAACAGGACGCCGTTGTTGGCCAGGATGGCCACGGGCTGACCCCAGATACGGGCGAAGCCGCAGACCAGCGACGTGCCGTACAGGGCCTTGAACTCGTCCAGTTCCGAGCCGTCGACAATGCGGGCAATGACCTCGCGCACGTCATAGGGGGCGCGGACGTCGTCGGGGATGATGCCGTAGAGTTCAGCCGGGTCATAGGCCGGAGCGCGCGGCTCGCGCACGTCCAGCGGCTGGGGCTTGATGGTGTTCAGATTGGTGACGATGGAGCGGACGATCTCCAGCGCGTGCTCGTCGTTTTCGGCCACATGGTCGACCACGCCGGACTTGCGGCCGTGAGTCTCGGCCCCGCCTAGCTCCTCGGCCGAGATGACCTCGCCGGTCGCCGCCTTCACCAGCGGCGGCCCGGCCAGGAAGATGGTGCCCTGATTGCGCACGATCACCGTCTCGTCGGACATGGCGGGGACGTAGGCGCCGCCGGCGGTGCACGATCCCATGACGCAGGCGATCTGCGGGATCGACTTGGCCGACATCCGCGCCTGGTTGAAGAAGATGCGTCCGAAGTGGTCGCGGTCAGGGAAGACCTCGGCCTGGTGCGGCAGGTTGGCCCCGCCGGAATCGACCAGATAGACGCAGGGCAGATTGTTCTGCTCGGCGATTTCCTGCGCCCGCAGGTGCTTCTTCACCGTCAGCGGGAAGTAGGCGCCGCCCTTCACCGTCGGGTCGTTGGCCACGATCATGACCTCGCGCCCTGACACCCGACCCACGCCGCAGATCATGCCCGCGCCGGGGGCTTCATCCCGATACATGCCGTTGGCGGCCAGCTGGCCGACCTCGAGGAAGGGCGAGCCGGGGTCCAGCAGGCGCTCCACCCGGTCGCGCGGCAACAGCTTGCCCCGCGCCACATGGCGGTCGCGACTGGCGTCAGAGCCCCCGCGCGCGGCCTTGGCCACCTTCTCGTAGAGCTCATCCCGCAGGGCGCGATTGTGCGCATCCAGCGATTTGAAAGCAGGACTGTTGCGATCGACAGCGGAAATCAGCTTGGGCATGCCCCAAGGTTTAGGAGGCTTCCGCCTCGGGTGGAAGTCGTTCTGTTTCCTGTCCGACGAAATCCGGCCTAAACCCCAAGCATGGCTGCTGAACGTCCCGACACGCTGCCCGACTCGCTGGAAGCCGCCCTGGCGCGCGTCTTCGAGGGCACGAAGAACACCCGCGCCAGCTGGTTCGCCCTGACGCGGGGCGAACGGCTGTTCTCAGCGGGCGATCCCGCCGACACCCTCTACCTGCTGCGCGCCGGGCGACTGGGGGTGTTCAAGGACGACAACGGACGCGGCCAGCAGTTCATCGGCGTCATCAAGCCCGGCGATCCGGTCGGCGAAATGGCCATGCTGGCGGGCACGACCCACATGGCCAATGTCGTGGCCCTGCGCGACAGCGACGTGGTCGCCCTGCCGCGCGACGCCTTCTTCGAGGCCGCCCGCAACGAGCCCGCCCTGATGGCCGAGCTGGGCCAGATCATGCTGATGCGGGCGCGCGATCGGAACTCCACCGGATCGGACCCGACCGTCTTCGGCTTCGTCTCGGCCCGCGCCCAGCCGATTCGCAGCTTCGTCGAACGCGTCGCCCGCGCGGTCGAGGCTCAGGGCTTCAGTTGCCGCGTCATCGACCACACGGCCCTGTCGTCCGCCGCCGAATGGTTCTCCAGCGTCGAGGACGCCCACGACTACGTCCTCTATGTCGCCGAGTCGGACGAACCCGGCTGGGCCTCGCTGTGCGCCCGACAGGTCGACCGGGTCTTCATCGTGGGCGACGCCGACCACAAGCCGCACGCCCCCGTCCTGCCGCCCGAGATCGAGGACGAGGCCCATCCGCTGACCGACCTGATCTTGCTGCGTCCGGCGCACATGGCCCGGCCCACCCGAACGCGCGCCTGGCTGGACGCCTTCCGGCCCGGCCGCTGGTTCCATGCGGTCGAGGGCCTGTTCGACGACACGGCGCGCATCGGCCGTATCGTCACCGGGTCTGCGGTGGGGGTGGTTCTGTCGGGCGGCGGGGCTCGCGCCTACGCCCATATCGGCGCCCTGCGGGCCCTGCGCGAAGCCGGCATGCCGATCGACTTCATCGGCGGCTCCAGCATGGGCGCCGTCGTCGCCGCCGGGCCCGGCCTGGGATGGTCGGACGAGGAACTGGATGAACGCATCCGCAAGGCCTTCGTCGAATCCGACCCGCTGTCCGACATCGCCTTCCCCATCATCGCCATGACCCACGCCCGCAAGGTCGCGCGCCTGATGCAGGACGCCTATGGCGACGTGAACATCGAGGACATGCCCCTGCCCTTCTTCGCGGTCTCGACCAATCTGACGTCGGGCAAGGTCGAGGTGCATCGCGAAGGCATGCTGCGCCACGCCCTGCGGGCCTCGATCTCCATTCCCGGCGTCATGCCCCCCGTGGTCATAAACGGTCAGGTGTTGGTCGACGGCGCCGTGCTGCGCAACTTCCCCAGCGAGGTCATGCGTCGCCTGAACAGCGGGCCCGTCGTCGGCGTGGACGTGTCCCAGACGCGCGGCGTCGACCCCAAGGCCCTGGAAGACCCTCCGTCCTGGTGGCGCTGGATCGTCTCGGGCGCCTGGAAGAAGGGGCCGCCGATCGTCTCGGTGCTGATGCGCTCCGCCACCCTCACGACCGAGGCCGAACTGATGCAAGCGCGCGCCGACACCGACCTGCTGATCCTGCCCCGGCCCGAGGGCGTCGATATCCGCGACTGGAAGGCCTACGCCCCGGCAGTGTCGTCAGGCTACGCCGCGACGAAGGCCGCGCTAGCGACGCTGAAATGCCCGGTCGAGCAACTGCATCGCCACCGCATCAACGACGCCGCGCGACAAGAAACAGACGAGGAAATGGTAGAAGAGTCGCCCCGTCCGCCCGTCTAGGGAAGACTGAGGACAGCCGCGCGCCCAGCGCCCCCAGGAAAGCCTCCTGCATCGCAGGATCGATCGCCAGCGCTGTCAGATAGGGCCGCAACGCCGTGCCCTTCATCCATTCCAGCACGGCGTTGTCGCCGTTCAAGGCGTGCAGATAGGTCGTCGACCAGATGTCGATGTCGTCGCACAGCGGCGCCAGAGCTTCGTAGTAGGCCTCGGCCGCCAGCAAGGGCGCGATCGTGTCCACGCCGGTCAGAGCCGACCCCCACGGCCCTTCGACCGCCGTCTCGCGCATGAGCGTATGGTGGCGCGTATCCCACGCCATGGGCATCTGCACCGCCAGCAGGCCGCAGGGCGCCAGCGCTCCAGCCAGATGCGCAAACAGGGCCGAGTGGTCGGGCAGCCATTGCAACGAGGCGTTGGCTAGAATCAGATCGGCCGGCTGCTCTGGCCTCCAACTCGCGATATCGCCGACGGACCAGTCGACATCGGCGGACAGGGCGCGGGCCTGTTCCAGCATGGCCACGCTGGAATCCATGCCATGCACATGGGCTTCAGGGTGGCGACGCTTCAGCAGGGCCGCATGCTGACCGGTCCCACAGCCCAGATCCCAGATCTCGGTCGGCGAGAAATCCTCGGGCAGACGCACCAGAAGATCGAGCGCCGCTCGGTCACGCTGGGCTTCGAAGCGATTGTACTGTTGGGGGTCCCACGCGGGTGCGGACATTGATCGATACCTCCCGAACGGTCGCCGAAGCGATTCTGTCGGGGGAATGGTACAGCCTCTCAGGTTTGAACTGAGGACCTCCGGCTCCACAAACCGGCGCTCTAACCAACTGAGCTAAGGCTGCACATCTCTGCGCGAGGGCGGTTCTCTAGCGGGCCTCGCCCGGCGGAGCAAGCACCCTTTTCACCCTCGGCGCAGAGAAATCGCTTTTATCCCCGTCAGTTCCACCCCCGGCTGGCGATGTACTGTTCCAAAGCGGCGATCCGCGTCTGATCCGACGGGTGGGTCGAGGCGAACTGCGGGGTCGAGGTCTGACGCTGCTGCGCCATCGTGCGCCACAGGGCGACAGCCTCGGACGGTTTGTAGCCGGCGGCGGCCAGGTAATCGACGCCCAGACGATCGGCCTCCAGCTCATGGCTGCGCGAGAAGGGCAACAGGACGCCCAGTTGCGCGCCCAGGCCTCCGAAGGCCTGAACCGCCTGGCCATAGTCCCCGGCCTGGCTCTGCACCGCGCCCAGCACCAGCCCGGTCGCAGCATTGGTGGAGGAGCGCTCGGCGGCGTGACGCGCGACGACGTGGCCGACCTCGTGGCCGATGACGGTGGCCAACTGGTCGTCGTTCCTCGCCATGTTCAGCAAGCCCGTCGTGACGCCGATATGGCCCGACGGCAGGACGAACGCGTTGGGCGTCGCATCCTCGAACACGGCGTAGTCCCAGTGACGGTCGGTCAAACGCGCGGCCTGGACGATACGGTCGCCCACGCGGCGCACGCGAGCGTTCTGCGCGGCGTTGTTGGACACCTTCTGGGTGCGCAGGGTCTCGGCCCAGGCGGCCCGGGACTGCTGGATCAGGGCGCTGTCGTCAACGATCAGGAATTGATTGCGGCCCAGGGTTTCGTTGTAGGCGCAAGCGCCGAGGGTCAGAACGCCCGCTCCGAGCATCAGGGCGGCGAGAAGGGACTTGGACGACACGAGACCTCCGAAAAAGTTCGAGGCTCATAATGCACGGCTCGCCTTCAGGCTCCATGCGTCGGGACGCCTCGCCACGTCGGGCAAAGAAAAACGCCCCGGAGTTTCCTCCAGGGCGTTCAACCTGATCTCGGATGAGATCCTTAGTCCAGGCGGAAGCGGGTCGTGAACTCGACGCGGGCGCCGACGGCGGCGCCATCGACAGTCCGGGGAGCCAGACGGCCCGAACGAGCCGCCCGAAGAACCGCCTGGCCGAAGCCGGCGCCGGCGGGATCTTCATCCACGATGCGGCAGTCCGAAAGGCTGCCGTTCGGGGCGACCGCGCAGTTCACCTTGGCCGAACCCGTTTCGATGCCGCGCGACTGGGCGCGTTCCGGGAATTCCGGCGCGACCTGGCGGGACCAGCTCGGGTTGGTGATGACCGAAGGCTTCGGCGGGGCGGGCGGAGCCGGCGGAGGCGGAGGTCCGGGGACGATCACGGGCGGACCCGTGTATTCCTGACGGTCTTCCTTCTTCGTCGGTTCGATGGCCACAGTCACCGGAGGCGGAGGCGCCTGGGTGTTGATCTGCGGTTCACGCACCTGAAGCTTCGGCGGCGGAGGGGTGTCCGGCGGAGGCGGCGGCGGCGGCGGCGGCGGCGGCGGCGGAGGGGGAACCTCCATCAGCTCGACGTCGACGGCCTCGTCCTCGTAGGTCATTTCCTTCAGCTTGAACTTGTTGTTGTACAAGTACAGGCCCGCCAGGGCGTGGACGATCACCGAAACGGTGATGCCCACGACGGCGCCGGTGGAAAGCTTCTTCTTCTTCTTCGGCGGATCCAGGATCGGATCGCGGTGGACGTGAGGTTCAGCTGTCATGCTATGCGCCCGCCCCCCTATTGCTCTTCGCCAACCAGGGCGACGCTGTAGAAACCGTTATCCTGGAGGGCGTTCATGACCTGCATGAAGTCGCCATACCGAGTCTGCTGGTCTGCACGAATGAAAATACGTTCTTCCGAGGGGTTCCTGCGTCCGATCTGAACACGCAGATCGTCACCGAGCGAACCAGGCGAAGACCGCAGGTCGCCAATCCACACATCGCCATCGTTCTGGATGGAGATGAAGACAGGCGTCGGCGGGTTCTTGCCGGGAGGCGCAACGGCGCGAGGCAGTTTCACCGGCACCGACACGGTGGCGAGCGGAGCCGCCACCATGAAGATGATGAGGAGAACGAGCATAATGTCGACGAAAGGCGTGACATTGATGTCGGCGTTAGCCTCGACGGTGTACTTGCCGCCGCCGGAACCGGAAAGTTTGGCGGCCATCCGTCTTACGCTCCCTTGTCGAGCTGACGCGAGATGGCGTTGATCAGTTCAGCGTTGAAGCCGTCCGAACGCGTGCCGTAGTTCGAGATGCGCGTGTTGAAGTAGTTGTAGAAGATAACGGCCGGGATAGCGGCGAACAGGCCGATACCGGTGGCGAGCAGGGCTTCAGCGATACCCGGAGCAACGACGGCCAGGTTGGTCGTGTTGGACTCGGCGATGCCGATGAAGGAGTTCATGATGCCGTAAACGGTGCCGAACAGACCGACGAACGGACCGGTCGAACCCGTCGAAGCCAGGAACTGCTGGCCGCCCGACAGGCGCTTCGGCAGACCCGATTGAACGGCGGCGACGGCGGTTTGGGCGCGCAGCAGAGCCGAGTCGCGGTGATCGCCGGTGACGCTCAGGCCAGCCTGACGCGACAGTTCGATTTCCTCGGTGGCGGCGGCGGCCATGTCGGCCAGCGGGTTGCCGTCGAAGTCTTCCGAGGTGGCGACGCGACGCATGTCAGCGATCGTGCGGGCGCCGCGGAAGGCTTCCAGGAAGCGGTCGGTCGTTTTGTTCAGGGCGCCGAACTCGAGCAGCTTGATGAGCAGCATGGTCCACGACAGGACCGAGGCCAGCAGCAGGCCGATCATGACGATCTTAACGACCGCGGTGGCTTCCATGAACATGGAGACCGGGGTGATGCCGCCGCCGTGGCCGCCCGAAACCGACTCGCTGACCGTGGTCGGATCAGCGGCGGGGGCAGCGGCGTCAGCAGCCGGAGCGGCGGCGGCGTCGGCGGCCGGGGCGGCCGGAGCAGCGGCTGCCGGGGCAGCGGCCGGGGCTGCGGCGTCTTGCGCCAGAACCGGCGAGCTCGCCATCAGGACGGCGGCGCCGGCCATTGCGAGGAGGATATTCGTCTTCTTGCTATCGAGCATTTTTCGCCAGTTCCTGCTTTGGTCTGACACGTGGAACCCAAGACACGGACCGCGTCAGTCGGCCGTCCCTATAATGAAATTGCGCCACCGCCGGATCGAGCCGGACGAGTGGAGCCGCCCCCCTGCGACATCCGTTCGAAAACAGACGCCGCCGCCAAGGTCCGGGCACAATATCCCGGTCACCCCGACCTGCAAGCAGGAATGCGGTTAAGTCCCTTTGGCGAACGGCCCACGTAGCGTCAAGTGCGCAAAGTTTCTTTTCCCCTTCGCACCTGCAGCAATCGGGAACCTGGACAAGATATTTGCGATATTTGTTATTCAGGCGACATGAAACCGTCGCATCACGCCGAGTTACGGAAATGCAATTCCCAAGGCGAAATTTAGGCCATTTCGCGGCAAGCCCAACTCGAGCGAGATGGTCCTGACAGAGGCGTTACGATGAAAGGGGGAGTGGTGCCTGGAGGCGGATTCGAACCACCGACACGCGGATTTTCAATCCGCTGCTCTACCAACTGAGCTATCCAGGCGCGCAACGTCGTCGCGAGAGGCGGGTCTATAGGCGAGCCTGACGGGGCTGTCCAGCGGGTAATTCACTCAATTCAGCGATCTTTTTCATCATCGACCACTTCATCGGTCGGAATGGCGTAGCCGCCGCTGAACCAGCGCTGCAGATCAACGTCGGCGCAACGCTTTGAGCAGAAGGGTTTGTAGGCCGGAACGGCCTCCTGACGGCGACAGATGGGGCAGAGCGACATTATCGGGCCTCTTCAATTTTAACGACGCCGGCAGCGATCGAGGCATCCCCCACCACCCCCGCCCTCGGCCCCAGGGTCTCGACCAAGGGCGCGGCCACGGCGGCGACGTCCGGCGCACAGCGAACCACAAAGCGCGGCGTCGCCGGATCAGACAACAGGGCCAGACGAAGCTGTCGCGCTATATCTATGGCGCGGGTCGCGAGCGTCGTCCGCCCTGCCCCGTCCAGCAGTCGCTCGTCCAGCGGCGTCCGCCGCCAGGGCAAGGACAGCTGCATCAGACCGAACCGGCTCAGCGGCCCGAAAGCCGCCTGAGGCTCTGCAGCGAACGCCGCACGAACCATCTTCATTATAGTGTCGCCGTGCAGCCCGACCCCGATGAGGTCGATCACCACCAGGCCGCCCCAACCCTTCAGGGTCATCAGGCGGGCCGCATGCGACAAACCGGCGCGGTTGGCCGCCTCCCGGTTCTTGCGGGAATCGCGGCCCGGCGCGGGAGCATGATCGATGTCGACCGCAATCAGGGCCCGGGTGCGCTGAATCATCAGATCCAGCCCGCTGCTCGTTTCCACAAGCGAGGTGGAAAGGGCGTCCTCTTCGGCCTCCAGCGCCGCGCGGATGGCGGCGACGCCGACCTGAGGTTCGACGCCCGGCGCCAGGGCAGCCAGGATCCCGGCGACATCAGGCCCCGGCGCCAGCAGGCGCGGCTCGCCGGACGCCTCGCCGAGACGACGCAGCGCCGGCCCCTTGCGCTCGCGCGGTTCAGCGGTGACCTCGACCTCGACCTTGGCCCCCTCCCCCGCCTTCTCGTCCTTGCCCAGAGGCAGGAAGCCGAACGGCTCGCCCGCGCCCAGGTCGACAAAGGCGCCGCGCAGGGTCGGTTCGACCCGAGCGATCCGGCCGACGCAACGCGCGCCCAGTCGATCCGTCGGCCGGTCGCTGTCGCGCTGGATGATCAGATGAATGAAGCGCCCGTCACGGGCGATGACGCCGCGGGTTTCGCCCGGCGTCTCGTCGAGGAAAACCTCGATGTCCGCCATATCAGGCGGCCCTGGGTCGCCAGCCGGCACCGCGAAGCAGGTTGGCCGCCTCATAGAGAGGCAGCCCCATCACCGCCGGGTGGCTGCCGACGATGCGGCGCACGAAGGCGGCGGCCGCCCCCTGGATGCCGTACCCGCCCGCCTTGCCGCGCCACTCGCCCGAGGCGACGTAGGTCGCGATCTCTTCCGGCGACAGGGTCTTGAAGGAAACGCGAGTGTCGACGACGCGGCAGGTCGTCCGACCATTGGCGATCACGACCACGCCGGTGAAGACGCGGTGATTGCGGCCGGACAGCAGTTCGAGGAAGCGCTTGGCCTCGGCCTCGTCCGCCGGCTTTTCCAGCAGGCGGCGGCCCAGGGCCACCACCGTGTCGGCGGCCAGGACGATGGCGTCGGGCGAACGGGCCGCCACGACCTCGGCCTTGCCGCGCGCCAAGCGCTCGGCCAGACGCGTCGGCGTCTCGCCTTTCAGCGGCGTCTCGTCGATGTCGGCGGGATCAACGTAATCGGGAACCACCCCGATCTGCGCCAGCAGCTCGATGCGGCGCGGGCTCGACGAGGCCAGAACCAGCCTCGGAGCCGAAAGGTCAGGACGCGACACGCGCGTCCTTACTTGAAGCGATAGGTGATGCGACCCTTGGTCAGATCATAGGGGGTCATTTCGACCAGCACCTTGTCGCCCGCCAGAACGCGAATGCGGTTCTTGCGCATCTTGCCGGCGGTGTGGGCGATGATCTCGTGGTCGTTTTCCAGCGTCACGCGGAACGTGGCGTTCGGCAGCAGTTCACTGACGGTGCCGGGGAACTCGAGAAGCTCTTCCTTGGCCATGCGGTCTCTCTCGCCCGGAAAAACGGCTTAAGGCTCGCGTCGGGCGTGAACGCGAGCCGTGAAGGAGGCGCCTAATGCACCAAAACGCCGAAATAGTCGAGTTCAGCCGCGTCGATAGACGGCGCAAACCAGCGTGAACAGCCGACGAGCGGTTTCCTTGTCGATCTCGACCTTGCCTTCGAGACGCCCCTTGAGCAGCTCTGCGCCCTCGTTGTGCAGGCCGCGACGCCCCATATCGACCGACTCGATCTGGCTGGGCGAGGAGCCGCGCAGGGCCTCATAATAGCTTTCGCAGATCAGGGCGTAGTCGCGGATCACCGTCTTCATCGGCGACAGCGACAGCACATGGGTCCGTGCGAAATCGGGCCCGGAAATATCAAAGGCCAGACGGTTGTCCTGCGACGACAGGCGCAGGGCATAGGGACCGCCTTCGGCGCCTTCCGGCGTAAAGCTGTTCTGCTCGATCAGATCAAAGATGGCGACGCGGCGCTGATGCTCGATCTCGGCGGTGGCGGCCGGAAGGGTCGCGGCGTCGACTTCGATCGACGACAGCTTGTGCGGACCGCTCATGCCTTGGCCTCGTCAGAAGGGGTCTCGTCCAGATGGGTCGGCGCCATGCGCGCGGGCCAGCGATCGGACAGGTCGGTCAGCACGGCGTCCAGGCATTCCACGTCGATGCGCAGGTCCCCGCCGCCGGCGAACATCAGGATGACCCGGCCGCCGGGAGCTTCGGTCGGTTCGAAATCCAGCGCCAGCAGCTCCAGCGCCGCTTCCGGCAGACGCGGCAGGCGGCGGCTCTTGACCGCCTCGACGTCGCCGAACTGCATGGCCGCCATGACTCGCGTGCCGCCGCACTCCCAGCAGAAGCGCGACAGGACGATAGTTAAACGCCGCGCGTCCTTTTCCCAGCGGATGTCGACAGGCCGCATGATGGCGTCCTGAAGCGCGGCCGAGATGATCTGCAGATCGACCGCGTCCTCGGCCAGCAGGCGCAAGGGCGCCATCGGGGCCAGGGCTTCCGCCGCCGCGTCGTTGTCAGAGACCGCCTCGACCTCAGTGCTCATCCGCTCCGCCTTTCACGCGCCGCACGTCCGCGCCGCAGGCTCCCAGCTTTTCTTCCATTCGCTCGAAGCCGCGATCCAGATGGTACACGCGTCCGACCGTGGTTTCGCCCTCGGCGACCAGACCCGCCATGACCAGGCTGATCGAGGCGCGCAGATCGGTAGCCATGACCGGCGCGCCGGTCAGCTTCTCGACGCC
>DAIOID010000069.1:0-1307 GCA_036744355.1 Brevundimonas sp. | reverse complement strand
TGGCGCCCATGGCGATCAGGCAGCGGGCCAGGTCGCCGATCTCGGGTTCGCGCGCGGCGCGCTTCAGCACCGTCGTGCCGTTGGCCAGGACCGCGGCCAGCAGGGCGTGCTCGGTGGCGCCGACAGAAACGAAGGGGAACTCGATCTCGGCTCCCTGCAGCCCCTTGGGCGCATGGGCGGAGACATAGCCTTCTTCCAGTTCAATCTCCGCGCCCATGGCCGTCAGAGCCATGAGGTGCAGATCGACCGGGCGCGCGCCGATGGTGCAGCCGCCGGGCAGCGAGACCTTGGCCTCGCCGGAACGCGCCAGCAGCGGCCCCAGGACGTTGAACGAGGCCCGCATCTGGCGAACCAGATCATAGGGGGCGAAGGTCGAGGTCAATTTCGGCGCATGGAACAGGGTCTCCTGCCCGTCCGCGCCGTTGCGCTCCGTCACCTCGACGCCGAACTGCTGGAGCAGCTGGCCCAGGAACCGGGTGTCCGCCAGACGCGGCATATTGGTCAGCAGCAGGGGCTGATCCGTCAGGATCGAGGCCGCCATCAGCTTGATGGCCGAATTCTTGGCGCCGCTGACCTCGATCTGGCCGTTCAGGCGGTTGCCGCCGTGGATGACGATGCTGTCCATGGAATCTTTCGCGGCCGGAAACACCACGCCCCGGCGAACCGCTTATCTAGCAAGCCCTTAGGCCCTCGCGAAAGAGCCGTGTGCGCGCAGGAACGATGACTTTCAGTTGCGCTCCGTGGCGGGACGCGGCGCGGCGGTCGGGGCCTTGCGACGCTTCAGGTTGGTGCGCAGGGCGGCGGCCAGGCGAATGGCCCGCTCGGCCTTGGCCTTCTGTTCGCGTGATTGCTCCACGACCGGAGCGGCGGGAACGGCGTCTTTGGGCGAGGTATCCATGTTGCGCAGCAGAGCCCGAGCAAAGTTTTTGATCAAGCATGCATTTTCCGCTTGGCCCCGCCGAAGTCGTTGGCTATACGGCCGCTCTCCTCGTTGAGGGCCGCCGTAGCTCAGTGGTAGAGCGCATCCTTGGTAAGGCTGAGGTCGTGGGTTCGATTCCCCCCGGCGGCACCATCCGGGCCCTTGCAGATCAATGATTTGCAAGGGCCCGGGCCAATCTCCCGACAATCAGTTGCGATGTCCTGACGCGGGTGATTTGCGTCCGTTCGGTGCCTGACGTCTGGTCAAGACAGCCCCCCGCCCGCTAGACCTTCCGACCTCAGAAAGTAGGGGTTTGGGGGCTTTCCATGAAGCGCAGTTTGTTGACCACCGTCGCGGCTCTGGCCGTGGCCTTCCCGGCGTTCGCGCA
>DAIOID010000068.1:13145-15873 GCA_036744355.1 Brevundimonas sp. | reverse complement strand
CCTCGATGGCGAAGACCGGACCGGAGTCCTTGCCCTTGGCTTCGACGTCGCGATCGACGAACTCGATCACGGCCATCGCGGCGTTGTCGCCGTGACGGAAGCCGGCCTTCATGATGCGGATGTAACCGCCCGAACGTTCGGCGTAGCGAGGGCCGATCGTTTCGAACAGCTTGCCGACTTGCGGCACGTCGCGGACGGCGCTGATGGCCTGACGACGGGCGTGCAGGTCGCCCTTTTTAGCCAGCGTGACCAGCTTCTCAACGAAGGGACGCAGTTCCTTCGCCTTGGGCAGGGTGGTCGTGATTTGCTCGTGCTTGATCAGCGAGGCGGCCATGTTGGCGAACATGGCTTGGCGGTGGCTGACCGTACGGCCGAGCTTGCGGTAAGCGGCGCCGTGGCGCATCGGGGTCTCTCCTACTCAACCCTGGTTTCCGGCCTAATCAAAGGGGCGGGACCTGGGGCCTTTTCATTCTAACCGCCCCATCCGCGCCGACTGGCGCTGGGCGGAGGGTTGATGATCAGATCTGGTCGTCGAACTTTTTGGCCAGATCTTCGATGTTTTCGGGCGGCCAGTTCGGCACGTCCATGCCGAGCGACAGGCCCATCGTCGCGAGAACTTCCTTGATCTCGTTCAGCGACTTGCGGCCGAAGTTCGGGGTGCGAAGCATTTCGCCCTCGGTCTTCTGGATCAGGTCGCCGATGTAGACGATGTTGTCGTTCTTCAGGCAGTTCGCCGAACGGACCGACAGCTCCAGTTCGTCGACCTTCTTGAGCAGGGCCGGGTTGAAGGGCAGGTCGGGCTTGCCGTCCGTCGCCTCAACAGCCTTGGTCGGCTCATCGAAGGTGATGAAGATCTGCAGCTGGTCTTGCAGGATGCGGGCGGCATAGGCCACCGCGTCAACCGGCGAGACGGCGCCGTTGGTTTCAACTTCCAGGATCAGCTTGTCGTAATCCATCGACTGGCCCTGACGGGTCGGCTCGACGCGATAGGCGACGCGCTTGACCGGCGAGTACAGGGCGTCGACAGCGATCAGGCCGATCGGCGCATCTTCCGGACGGTTCAGTTCGGCGGCGACATAGCCCTTGCCATTCTGGACAGTCAGTTCCATGCGGATCGAAGCGCCGTCGTCCAGCGTGCAGATGACGTGGTCGGGGTTCAGAACCTCGATGTCCGCCGGTGCTTCGATCTGGCCCGCCGTGACGACGCCGGGGCCCGTGGCGCGCAGGGTCATGCGCTTGGGGCCTTCAGCGTGCATGCGCAGCGCCAGTTGCTTGATGTTCAGGACGATGTCGACCACGTCTTCCCGGACGCCTTCCAGCGACGAGAACTCGTGAACAACGCCGTCGATCTGGATAGCCGTGACCGCCGCGCCTTGAAGCGAGGACAGCAGAACGCGACGGAGCGCGTTGCCGAGCGTCACACCGAAACCGCGCTCGAGGGGCTCAGCGACCAGACGCGCCTTGCGCAGCGGGTCGGAACCGCCTTCCACTTGCGGCTTCTCGGGACGGATCAGCTCTTGCCAGTTTCTTTCGATCATAGAGTCCCTCGAACGGGTTTCGTCGGCTCCGGCCTTGTCGACGAGGCCATGGTGGAGCCGACGGAGATTGGGGGTGCCTGGAACGCTGTCGCGATTAGACGCGACGGCGCTTGGGCGGACGGCAACCGTTGTGCGGCATCGGGGTGACGTCGCGGATGGTCGTGATCGTCAGACCGACAGCCTGCAGAGCGCGGAGCGCCGACTCACGGCCGGAACCCGGACCCGAGACGTTGACTTCCAGCGTCTTCACGCCGTGCTCTTGAGCCTTCTTGCCGGCGTCTTCAGCAGCCATCTGAGCGGCGTACGGGGTCGACTTGCGCGAACCCTTGAAGCCCATGTGACCGGCCGACGACCAGGAAATAGCGTTCCCTTGGGCGTCCGTGATCGTGATCATGGTGTTGTTGAAAGAAGCGTTCACGTGAGCCACGCCCGACGTGATGTTCTTGCGTTCGCGGCGCTTAATGCGACCCGGTTCCTTAGCCATCGGTCAGCTCTCTCTTACTTCTTCTTGCCGGCGATCGGCTTGGCCGGGCCCTTGCGGGTGCGGGCGTTGGTGTGCGTGCGCTGACCGCGGACCGGCAGGCCCTTACGGTGACGCAGGCCGCGGTAGCAGGCCAGGTCCATCAGACGCTTGATGTTCATCGAGGTCTCGCGGCGCAGATCGCCCTCGACCGTGTGGTCCTTGTCGATCGTTTCACGGATCTGCAGGATCTCGGCATCGGTCAGCGAGTTGACGCGGCGAGCGGGCTCAATGCCGACCTTCGCGGTGATTTCCTTGGCGGCGTGCGCGCCGATGCCATGGATGTACTGAAGCGCGATTTCGACGCGCTTGTTGGTCGGAATGTTGACGCCAGCGATACGGGCCACGAGAATCTCCAGATACGCTTAAACAGACGCGGAAACCGCTCCGGTCAACAGACCTGGAACGTGTGCGCCCTTCGCGGAAGCGGCCCTTATACAGGGGATTCTATTGACGTCAACGGGCGCCCCCGTTCCACGGCCTCAGGGCATGAATTCCACGCCCACCGTGACCTCGCGTCCTTCGACCGGACGGCCGTCACGTGTCGGCGGACGAAAGCGGAAATAGCTGGAGGCCGCAAGCGCCGCCTGACCGAAACCGAGGCCTGGCGGACTTTCGTCCACAACCCGACAGTCGGCCAGGCGGCTGTCGAGCTGGATCCGGCAGGCGA
>DAIOID010000068.1:0-13045 GCA_036744355.1 Brevundimonas sp. | reverse complement strand
TCAGGCGCGACGCCGATGATCAATGGCGGCTCGGGCGCGGGTTTGGGCGGCGCGGCCAGCTCGGGTGGCCGCTCGACCTTGCGAGGCGGCAGATGGGTGCGGGACGGCGCGGCCGGCGCCCCGCCGCCTTCGACGCGCGAAGGCGTGGGCGGCGGCGGAACCGGCGCCGGCGGAATTGGCGACGGCCGGACGAGTTCTACCTCGACCGGCCGTGACAAGGGTGCAGGGGGAACGCCAGGCCGCAGATGACCAAGCAGTCCAAACAGAAACAGATGAAGCGCCCCGATCACCACGCCCGCCGCGGCGAACCTGGCCTTTCGAGACGATGATCGACGGCTCATCTGCGCCCCTTGAAGCGGATACCCGGACACCTAACGCCCGAACCTCCGCTTCAGATCAGACGTATCAGGCCAGTGCGCCGTCGATGGCGGCGGCGACCGTGGCGATATCGCCCATTCCGTCGATCTCGATCAGCTTGCCCTGGGCCTCATAATAGGGAAGCAGCGGCGCAGTCTGGGCGTTGTAGACGGCCAGACGGTCCTTGAAGGTCTCGGGATTGTCGTCCGGACGGCCCTGCTCGGCGAAGCGCTTGCCGATGCGGGCGGTCAGGGCCTCGTCGTCGACCTTGAGGCGAACCACGCGGTCAATCTGGGCGCCGCGCTTGGCCAGCATGGCGTCCAGGGCTTCGGCCTGGGCCACGTTGCGCGGGAAGCCGTCGAAGATTGCGCCGCCGGCGGCTTCGGCCTCCGGCAGACGGTCCTCGATCAGGGCGATGACGATCTCGTCGGTGACGAGGTCACCGCGCGCCAGCACGTCCTTGACCTTGAGGCCCAGTTCCGAGCCGGAAGCGATCGCGGCGCGCAGCATGTCGCCGGTCGAGAGCTGGATCATCCCCCGCTCCTCGACCAGACGCTTGGCTTGCGTGCCCTTGCCGGCCGCAGGCGGCCCGAACAGGATCAGATTCATCTTACGGGCTCCCCTACCCGACTATCAGCGGCGGGCGGGGGCGGAACCGCCCCGGCCGCCACGACCACGCAGCTTGGCCTTCTTGATCAGGCCCTCGTACTGGTGCGCCAGCAGTTGGGACTGGATCTGGGCCACAGTGTCCATCGTGACCGAAACGACGATCAAGATAGACGTTCCTCCGAAGTAGAGGCTGTTGCCGAGGCTGCTGACCAGAAGTTCCGGCAGCAGGCAGACTGCGGTGATGTAGGCGGCGCCGATCACGGTCAGACGCGTCAGGACGTAGTCCAGATACTCCGCCGTGCGCTTGCCCGGACGGATGCCCGGCAGGAAGCCGCCGTACTTGCGTAGGTTCTCGGCCGTGTCCTCGGGGTTGAAGGTGATCGAGGTGTAGAAGAAGCAGAAGAAGACGATCAGGACCGCATAAAGGATCATGAACACCGGCTGACCGTGCGTCAGCTGGGCCGTCACCAGCGGCAGCCAGCTCATCCACTCAGGCAGGTTGGCCTGGGCCGTGAACTGGGCCACCGTCGTCGGCAGCATCAGCAGCGATGAGGCGAAGATGGCCGGGATAACGCCGGCGGTGTTGACCTTCAGCGGCAGGAACGAACGCTCGCCGCCCGTCATGCGGTTGCCTTCCTGGCGCTTCGGATACTGGATCAGAAGGCGGCGCTGGGCGCGTTCCATGAAGACGATGAAGACGATCACGGCCACGGCCATGATGGCGATGAACAGCAGGGTGAAGGCCGACATCTGACCCTGCTGGGCCAGGCCGAGCAGACGGGCCACGGTGGACGGCAGAACCGCCACGATACCGGCGAAGATGATCAGCGAGATGCCGTTGCCCACGCCGCGCGCCGTCACCTGCTCGCCCAGCCACATCAGGAACATGGTGCCGCCGGTCAGGGTGGTGACCGTCGAGATGATGAAGAAGACGCCCGGTTGGTCGATCAGACCGGCCTGGGCGTTCAGACCTGCGGCGATGCCGAAGGACTGGGCCAGGGCCAGGAAGACCGTCAGGTAGCGGGTGTACTGGTTCAGCTGCTTGCGGCCGCTTTCGCCGCCTTCCTTCTTCAGCTTCTCCCAGGGCGGGTAAACTGCGCCCATCAGCTGCACGATGATCGAGGCCGAGATGTACGGCATCACGTTCAACGCGAAGACGGCCATACGCTCGACGGCGCCGCCCGAGAACATGTTGAACATGTCCAGGATGCCGCGCTGGCCGTCAGGGTTCTGGAAGAAGGCCAGGAAGGCCTCGGAATTGATGCCCGGAATCGGAACATAGGTGCCGATCCGGTAGACCAGCAGCGCGCCCAGCGTGAACAGCAGGCGTTTGTGCAGCTCAGTCGCTTTCGCGAACGAGCCCATGTTCATATTGGCGGCGAGTTGTTCAGCGGCCGAAGCCATCAGGCGGTCCCCACGACTATGCCCGTCGTCAGATAGGCGGAAAGCGGCTCCCTTGCGAGAGCCGCTTTCGGAAAATCGTCATCCCGGTGCGGATGATCCCGGCGAACGTCGCATCAGCAGCGCTCGCACGGGATGACGATATCGATTTTAGGCCTTGGCCGCGGCGCGCTTGGCGCGGGCCGAGATCTTGTTGGCGTCGCCCAGCGGAGCCTTGGGAGCCGGAGCCTTGCCCTTGGCGGCGTTGCGCTTCTCGACGCGAGCGGCGGCCTTGGCTTCAGCGGCGATGCGCTGCTGCTCGACCTTGCCGCCGGCGGCTTCGATGGCCTTGATCGCGCCGGCCGAGGCCGACCAGACAACCAGGTTCAGCTTGGCCTTCAGTTCGCCTTCGCCCAGAACGCGGACGCCGTCCTTGACGCGACGGATCACGCCGGCGGCCACCAGGGCGGCGCCGTTGATCTCAGCCTTGGCGTCCAGCTTGCCGGCGTCGATGGCTTCTTGCACGCGCCACAGGTTGACTTCGGCCAGCTTCAGCGCGTTCGGGTTGTTGAAGCCGCGCTTCGGCATACGCATGTACAGCGGCATCTGGCCGCCCTCGAAGCCGCCGATGGCGACGCCGGTACGCGACTTCTGGCCCTTGACGCCGCGACCGGCGGTCTTGCCCTTGCCCGAACCCGGGCCGCGGCCGACGCGCATGCGCTTCTTGTGGGCGCCTTCGTTATCGCGGATTTCGTTCAGTTTCATATGCCTGATCCTTTCGGGTTCTAGCGCCAGGCCGCAAAGGCGACACTGACTCGGCGTTGGAAAAATTGAAGGGCCGCTTCTAGGCGGCCCGACGCAGCATCGCAAGATGCTTCTTCAAAGAGAAACGCCCTCCCCCGGGATCGGGAGAGGGCGCATCGTCTTATTTTTCGACCACTTCGACCATGTGGGCGACCTTGGCGATCATCCCACGGACCGAGGGGGTGTCTTCCAGCGTCGACTCACGGCCGATGCGGTTCAGACCCAGACCCGACAGGGTGGCGCGCTGATCCGACGTGCGGCGGATCGGGCTGGCCGTCTGACGGATCGTGACGGTGGCTTTTTCGTTCTTGGCCATGTCTATCAGCCCTCGACAGCTTCAGGCGCCGAAGCGCCGTCGTTGCGGCGGCCCATCAGGTCGGCGACCTTCTTGCCACGCTTGGCAGCAACCTGACGCGGCGACGATTGAACCTTCAGAGCTTCGAAGGTCGCGCGGATCATGTTGTAGGGGTTCGACGAACCGGTCGACTTGCCGACGACGTCCTGGACGCCGAGGGTTTCGAGGACCGCACGCATCGGACCGCCGGCGATGACGCCGGTGCCGGGAGGGGCAGCGCGCATCATGATCTTGCCAGCGCCCCAACGGCCGTTGCCGTCGTGGTGCAGAGTGCGGTTCTCGCGCAGCGGAACGCGGATCATCGTCTTCTTGGCTTCTTCGGTCGCCTTACGGATGGCTTCCGGCACTTCGCGCGCCTTGCCGTGACCGAAGCCGACGCGGCCCTTGCCGTCGCCGACGACCATCAGGGCCGCGAACGAGAAACGACGACCGCCCTTAACGGTGGCGGCGACGCGGTTGATGTGCACCAGCTTCTCGATGATGTCGCTTTCCGGAGCCTCGGCCGCCGGAGCGTTGCGGTCGCGACGGTTGCGATCGCCGCCGCCGCGTTGGGGTTCACGAGCCATGCTTCTCGATCCCTTAGAAGTTCAGGCCGGCTTCACGCGCGGCCTCCGCCAGCGCCTTGACGCGGCCGTGATAGATGTAACCGCCGCGGTCGAAGACGACGTCAGTGACACCCTTCTCCTTGGCGCGTTCGGCGATCAGCTTGCCAATGGCGGCAGCTGCGGCGACGTCCGAGCCCTTGGAGCCCTTGCCGCCTTCCAGCGACGAGGCGGCGGCCACCGTGACGCCCTGGGCGTCGTCGATGATCTGGGCCGAGATGTTCTTGTCCGAACGGTAGACCGACAGACGCAGACGACCGTTGGCGACAGCCTTGAGGCGACGACGGTTGCGTTCGGCGCGGCGCTTGGCTTGTTGTTGCAGAGAAAGAGCCATGACTTACTTCTTCTTGCCTTCCTTGCGCCGGACGGTTTCGCCCTGGTAGCGCACGCCCTTGCCCTTGTAGGGCTCCGGCGGACGCATCTTGCGAATGACGGCGGCGATTTCACCGACGACCTGCTTGTCGTTGCCCGAGATCTTGATCTCGGTCTGCTTCGGCACGGCGAAGGTGATGCCGGCCGGCGGCGCGATGTCGACGTCGTGCGAGAAGCCGAGCTGCAGCGACAGTGCCTGACCCTTCAGGGCGGCGCGGTAACCGACGCCGACCAGTTCCAGGGTCTTCTCGAAGCCTTCGGTCACACCGGTCACCATGTTGGAGACCAGGGTGCGCGACAGGCCCCACATCGCGCGAGCGCGAGCGGTGTCCGAACGCGGGGTCAGCGACAGTTCGTCGCCTTCCTGTTTGACTTCGATTTCTTCGGCGACGGTCCAGGAGCGTTCGCCCTTGGGACCCTTGACCGTGACGTTCTGGCCGTTGAGCGTGACAGTCACGCCCTTCGGCACAGCGATGGTTTTCTTGCCAATACGGGACATATCAGTAGACCCTGCAGAGGACTTCGCCGCCGACGTTAGCGTCGCGAGCGGCGGCGTCAGACATGACGCCCTTCGAAGTCGAAAGGATCGAGATGCCGAGGCCGTTCTTAACCGGCTTCAGTTCGTTGATGGCCGAGTAGACGCGGCGGCCAGGCTTCGACACGCGGGCGATCTCGGCGATCACCGGCTGGCCGTCGAAGTACTTCAGCTCGATCTCGAACTGCGGGAACTCGCCGGGGTTTTGAACCAGCGAATAGCCGCGAATGTAGCCTTCGTCCTGCAGCACGTCGAGGACGCGCTGGCGCAGACGGGAGGCCGGGGTCAGCACCTTGGAACGCTTGCGGGTCGCCGCGTTCTTGATGCGAGCGATCATGTCGCTCAGGGGATCGTTGATCATCATATCTGTTCGCTCCCCTTACCAGCTCGACTTCGTCAGGCCGGGGATCTGCCCCAGGTTGCCGAGTTCGCGCAGGGCGATACGGCTCATCTTGAGCTTACGGTAGTAAGCCCGCGGACGACCCGTCACTTCGCAACGGTTGCGAATGCGGCCCGGCGCGGAGTTGCGCGGCAGGGCTGCCAGCTTCAGACGAGCGTCAAAACGCTCTTCCAGCGGCAGGCTTTCATCGTTGGCGGTCGCCTTCAGGGCGGCGCGCTTCGCGGCATACTTCGCAACCAGAGCCTTGACGGCTTCGTTACGGTTTACGGCGCTTTTCTTAGCCATTGTTCTCTTCCCTTCCCGATCAGTTCTTGATGAACGGGAACTTGAACTCGGTGAGGAGAGCCTTGGCTTCCTCATCGGTCTTGGCCGTGGTGCAGACGACGATGTCCATGCCCCACATCTGGTCGATCTGGTCGTAGTTGATCTCAGGGAACACGATGTGTTCCTTCAGACCCGTGGCGTAGTTGCCGCGACCGTCGAACGAGGTGCCCTTCAGACCACGGAAATCCTTCACGCGCGGCAGCGCAATCGTGATGAAGCGGTCCAGGAACTCGTACATCTGGGCGCCGCGCAGCGTGACCTTGCCGCCGATGACCATGCCTTCGCGCAGCTTGAAGCCGGCGATGGAGTTACGAGCCTTGGTCGGCACAGCCTTCTGACCGGCGATGGCCGTCAGGTCCTTGAGGGCCACGTTGACCTTCTTGGAGTCAGCGACGGCTTCACCGATGCCCATGTTCAGGACGATCTTGTCCAGCTTGGGGATCTGCATCTCGTTGGTGTAGCCGAACTGTTCCTTCAGGGCGGCGCGGATGCGCTCCTGATATTCGGTCTTGAGACGCGGCGTGTACTTGGTGTCAGCCATTAGATGACGTCTCCCGTGGTCTTGGCGAAGCGAACCTTGGCGTCGCCCTCGACCTTGAAGCCGACGCGGGTCGCCTTGCCGTTGGCGTCGGCGATCGCGACGTTCGACAGGTGAAGCGAGGCTTCCTTGTGCTTGATGCCGCCTTGCGGGTCAGCCTGGGTCGGGCGCGTGTGGCGCTGAACCATGTTGACGCCTTGCACGACGACGCGGTTTTCGGTCGGCAGGACCTTCAGCACCTGGCCGGTGCGTCCCTTGTCCTTGCCGGTCAGGACGACAACCTTGTCGCCCTTCTTGATCTTGGCGGCCATGGTTACAGAACCTCCGGAGCCAGCGAGATGATCTTCATGTGGTTCTTGGCGCGCAGTTCGCGCGGAACCGGGCCGAAGATACGCGTGCCGACCGGCTCGTTCTGCTTGTTGACGATGACGGCGGCCGACTTGTCAAAACGAATGACCGAGCCGTCCTTGCGCTGGATGTCCTTGGCGGTGCGCACGACGATGGCGCGAACAACGTCGCCCTTCTTCACGCGGCCGCGCGGGATAGCTTCCTTCACCGAGGCGACAATGGTGTCGCCCACCGAGGCGTAGCGGCGCTTGGAGCCGCCCAACACCTTGATGCACATGACCCGGCGGGCGCCCGAGTTATCGGCGACCTCCAGGTTAGTTTGCATCTGGATCATGGGATCCGATCCTTTTCTTTAGGAAGCCGAGGCGGGGGAAACGACTTCCCAACGCTTCAGCTTGGACTTGGGGGCGCACTCGACGATGCGCGCGACGTCGCCGACTTTGAGGGCGTTGCCCTCATCGTGAGCGTGGTACTTTTTGGACAGGCGGACGATCTTCTTCAGGACCGGGTGCAGCAGAGTGCGCTCGACCTTCACGACGACCGTCTTGTCGCCCTTGTCGGACACGACCACGCCTTCAAGAATACGTTTGGGCATAGGTGTTTCCTTAAACCGCTGCGCGCTTCTCACGCAGAAGCGTGGAGATGCGAGCGATGTCCTTGCGCACTTCCGAGACCCGATGGGTCTTTTCCATCTGGCCGGTGGCGGCCTGGAAGCGCAGGTTGAACTGTTCCTTCTTGAGCTTCAGCAGCTCGTCGGCCAGTTGGTCGGGGGTTTGAGCCCGCAGATCAGCGATCTTGGTCATTACGCGGCTTGCTCCATAACGATGCCGGCGTCCAGGCGGGTGACCACCTTGGTGCGGACCGGCAGCTTGGCGGCGCCGAGGCGCAGAGCTTCGCGAGCCACATCGTCCGGCACGCCGTCGATTTCGAACAGGATACGGCCCGGGTGGCAGCGTGCGGCCCAATGGTCCACGGCGCCCTTGCCCTTACCCATCCGGACTTCAGCCGGCTTGCCCGTGACGGGCAGATCCGGGAAGACCCGGATCCAGACGCGGCCCTGACGCTTCATCTGACGCGTGATCGCGCGGCGAGCCGCTTCGATCTGGCGAGCGGTGATGCGCTCCGGTTCCACCGTCTTCAGGCCGTAGGAGCCGAAGTTCAGCGAGAAACCACCCTTGGCGGAGCCATGGATGCGGCCCTTGAAGGCCTTGCGGTACTTGGTCTTTTTCGGTTGCAACATGGCCTATCAGCCCTCACGACCACGGCGCGGACCGCGATCACCGCGGGGGCCGCCACGGCCTTCGTTGGACGACGGACCCGAGGCTTCCTGGGCCCAACGCTTGTCCTGAGCCATCGGGTCGTGCTCGAGCACTTCACCCTTAAAGACCCAGACCTTAACGCCGATGATGCCGTAGGTCGTCTTGGCTTCGTAGAAGCCATAATCGATGTCGGCGCGCAGCGTGTGAAGCGGCACGCGACCTTCGCGGTACCATTCCATACGAGCGATTTCGGCGCCGCCCAGACGGCCCGACACGTTGATGCGGACGCCCTTGGCGCCGAGGCGCATGGCGGACTGCATCGAACGCTTCATGGCGCGACGGAAGGCGATCCGGCGCTCCAGCTGCTGAGCGATGTTTTCAGCGATCAGCTGCGCGTCGGTTTCCGGCTTGCGGACTTCGACGATGTTCAGGTGAACTTCGCCTTCGGTGCGAGCCGAGATGTCCTTGCGGAGCTTCTCGATGTCAGCGCCCTTCTTGCCGATCACGACGCCCGGACGGGCGGCGTAGATCGTCACGCGGCACTTCTTGTGCGGACGCTCGATGATGATGCGCGACACGCCGGCGGCGACCAGGCGTTCCTTGAGCCACGTGCGCAGCTTCAGGTCCTGGTGCAGCAGGCGGGCATAGTCGGCGCCGCCGGCGAACCAGCGGCTGTCCCACGTGCGGTTCACGCCGAGGCGCAGACCGACCGGATTGATTTTCTGTCCCATCAGGCGGCCTCGCCGGCTTCACGGACCACGATCGTGATCTCGCTGAACGGTTTCAGGATGCGCGACGAGCGGCCGCGAGCACGGCTCGCGAAACGCTTCATCACCAGGTTCTTGCCCACGAAGGCCTCGGCGACGACCAGGTTGTCGATGTCGAGGTTGTGGTTGTTCTCGGCGTTCGAGATCGCCGAATACAGCACCTTGCGGACATCGCCAGCGATGCGCTTGTGGCTGAACTCAAGCTCGTTCAGCGCCTTCTGAACCGGCAGGCCGCGGATCGAAGCGGCGACCAGGTTCAGCTTTTGAGGGCTGATGCGAACGTTGACCAGCTTGGCGCGGGCTTCCGTGGCGCCGACGCGACGGGCGTTTTTGGTCTGGGCCATGGATTACTTCCTCTTGGCCTTCTTGTCCGCCGCGTGGCCCGGGAAGTTCCGGGTCGGGGCGAACTCGCCGAACTTCATGCCGACCATGTCCTCGTTGACCAGCACGGGAACGTGCTTCTGGCCATTGTGGACGCCGAAGGTCAGGCCGACGAACTGCGGCAGGATGGTGGAGCGACGCGACCAGGTCTTGATCACGTCCTTGCGGCCCGACGTTTGAACGGCGTCGGCCTTCTTGAGCAGATACCCGTCGACAAACGGGCCTTTCCAGGAGGAGCGGGCCATTCTTAGCGAGCCTTCTTCACGTGGCGAGTACGGATGATGTACTTATCCGTAGCCTTGTTCTTGCGGGTGCGGGTGCCCTTGGTGTCCTTGCCCCACGGCGTAACCGGGGTACGACCACCAGAGGTCCGGCCTTCACCACCACCATGCGGGTGGTCGATCGGGTTCATGGAAACGCCGCGAACGTGCGGACGGAAGCCCATGTGACGAACGCGACCGGCCTTGCCGAGGTTCTGGTTCATGTGCTCCGGGTTCGACACCGCGCCGACCGTGGCCATGCACGAGTCCAGGACCATGCGCAGCTCGCCCGAGCCGAGACGGATCTGGGCGTAGCCCTGATCGCGGCCGACCAGCTGGGCGTAGGCGCCGGCCGAACGGGCCAGCTGAGCGCCCTTGCCCGGCTTCATTTCGATGTTGTGGATGATCGTACCCACCGGCATCGAACGGAGCGGCATGGCGTTGCCCGGCTTCACGTCGGTCTTTTCGCCCGCGATCACCGTGTCGCCGGCCTTAAGGCGTTGCGGCGCGATGATGTAGGTCTTCTCGCCGTCGGCGTAGGTCACCAGGGCGATGAAGGCCGTGCGGTTCGGGTCATATTCCAGACGCTCGACCGTACCGATCGCATCGAACTTGCGACGCTTGAAGTCGATCTTGCGGTACAGGGTCTTGGCGCCGCCGCCGCGGAAGCGGACAGCGATACGACCACCTGCGCCGCGACCGCCGGACTTCGTCAGGCCTTCGGTCAGCGACTTCTCGGGACGGCCCTTGTGGAGCTCGGACCGGTCGACCAGCACCAGGGCGCGGCGGCCCGGCGACGTCGGATTGTAATGCTTCAGAGCCATCTTCTTAGAGCCCCGTCGTGACGTCGATCGACTGACCTTCGGCCAGCGTCACGATCGCTTTCTTGATGTCCACGCGACGGCCCAGGATGCCCCGGAAGCGCTTGGTTTTGCCCTTTTGAACCAGGGTGTTGACCTTGAGGACGTTGACTTTGAACAGGCTTTCGACCGCAGCAGCGATCTCGTCCTTGGTCGCCGTGCCGGCGACGCGGAAGACGACCTTGTTCTGTTCCGACAGGATCGTGGCCTTCTCGGTGATCACCGGAGCCAGGATGGTGTCGTAGTGCTTGGCGGTGGGTTGAGCGGCGGCCATTATGCGGCTTCCTTCTCAGCGAAGCGCGCCTCGATCGCCTCGACGGCGGCCTTGGTCAGCACCAGTTTGTCGGCCCGCAGGATGTCATAGACGTTCAGGCCGGCGTTCGGCAGCACGTCGATGTGCGGGATGTTGCGAGCGGCCAGGCCGAAGTTCGTGTCGACTTCCGGACCCGCGATGATCAGGGCCTTGGTCCAGCCGAGCTTGCCGAAGGTCTCGCGCAGCGAGGCCGTCTTGGCTTCCTTGACCGAAACGCTGTCGACCACGACCAGATCGCCGGCCTTGGCCTTCGAGCTGAGGGCGTGACGCAGAGCCAGGGCGCGGACCTTCTTCGGCAGCGAGTAGCCGTGGTCGCGAACGACCGGACCGAAGGCGCGCGAACCGCCGACGAACTGCGGTGCACGGCGCGAACCGTGACGAGCGCCGCCGGTGCCCTTTTGCTTGTACATCTTCTTGCCCGTACGAGAGTTCTCGTTGCGGGTTTGGACCTTGTGCGTGCCAGCGCGGCGCTTGGCCAGCTGCCAGTTGACGTAACGGGCCAGCAGGTCGCCGCGGATGTCGGAGATGCCGAAGACGGCTTCCGACAGCTCAACGTCGCCAGCAGCCTTGCCGTCGAGTTTGATGACCGAGAGTTTCATTACGCTTCACCGCCTTCATTGGCTTCCACTGCCGGAGCAGCAGCAGCCGGAGCAGCAGCCGACTTCACAGCGCCCGGGAACGGAGCGTCAGCCGGACGAGCCTTCTTAACGGCGTCGCGAACCTTGACGTAGCTGCCGTCGTGACCCGGGACAGCGCCCTTGATCAGGATCAGGCCACGCTCGGCGTCCACACGGACGACGGTCAGGTTCTGCTGGGTGACGACTTCCTGGCCGTAGTGGCCGGCCATCTTCTTGCCCTTGAAGGTCTTGCCCGGATCTTGACGCTGACCGGTCGAACCGTGCGAACGGTGCGAGATCGACACGCCGTGCGTGGCGCGCAGACCGCCGAAGTTCCAGCGCTTCATGGCGCCGGCGAAGCCCTTACCGATGGTCTCGCCCTGGATGTCGACCTTTTGACCCGCCAGGAAGTGATCAGCCGACAGTTCGGCGCCCACGTCCAGCAGAGCATCCGCGTCCACGCGGAACTCGGTCACATAGTGCTTAGGTTCGACCTCGGCCTTGGCGAAAACTTCGCGCTGAGCCTTGTTGGTGTTTTTTGCCTTCTTGGTCCCGGCGCCCAGTTGCAGGGCGACGTAGCCGTCCCGCTCTTGAGTGCGCTGACCCACGACCTGACAGCCATCCAGCTGCAGAACCGTGACCGGGATGTGCGCGCCGTCTTCAGCGAAGACGCGCGTCATACCCAGTTTCTTGGCGATCACGCCCGTACGCATGTCGGATCCCGCCTCTTTCTTTCTTAAATCTTGATCTCGACGTCCACACCGGCCGACAGGTCGAGCTTCATGAGCGCGTCCACGGTTTGCGGGGTGGGGTCGATGATGTCGAGCACGCGCTTGTGCGTGCGGATTTCAAACTGCTCGCGCGACTTCTTATCGACGTGCGGCGAGCGGTTCACGGTGAACTTTTCGATCAGGGTCGGCAGCGGGATCGGACCACGAACGGTCGCCCCGGTGCGCTTAGCGGTGTTGACGATCTCGCGCGTCGAAAAGTCGAGGACGCGATGATCGAAGGCCTTGAGCCTGATGCGGATGCTTTGATCCATATCGGTTGTTATTCCCAAGCGGTCGGAACCGCGTCCCTGTGAACCATTTCAAAGACCGAAGCCTCGGGGCAGAGCCCCCAAGGAACGCAAATCCGCAAAAACGATTGGCCCACGCAGAACTCCGCGAAGGCCATTGAAATCCCAAGAATGCTGCAAAGAACAGTAACTTAGGTCGTTCCTGCGAACCGCGTCTGCACCCGAAGATGCACAGCCGGTCCAACAAGAGGGGCGCTTATGCCCTTTGATTCCGTTGTCGTCAAGCGATGAAACCGCCGCCCGGCAAGGGTTTGCGACTCGTTGCGGAAAGCCTCCGGAACGCATCGCCGGGCCACTCTATAGGCGGTGGCCGACCGCGAAAGGCGCCCTCTGCAATTAACCACTGGGACGAAAACCCGGCAGCATGACAGCCCTGTTAGGGCCGCGCCGCAATCTCGCCCCGCCTCGCGACGCAAACGTGCCGCAATGCGTCACACTTCGGCAACAACGGCCCCAAACCGCTGAATGATGACAAGTTCGTTACAGCAAAGGGTCGAAACGGGGCCTATCTCCGCATTGCCGCCACGGTGTGAGCCCGGCGGCGAATAAAAAGGATAATCATAATGAAAACCGTCTTCCTCGCTTCGGTCGCCGCCGCCACCCTGATCGCCGCTCCGGCCTTCGCTCAAGACGCCGTCGGCTCGGCCGGCATCGCCTACGTCCACACCGACACCGAAGGCTTCAAGACCGACGGTGCCAACCTGGACGGCGTGGGCGCCTTCAAGGTCGCCCCGGAATGGACCGTGACCGTCAACGGCGCCGTCAACTACGCTGACAGCGACCTCGGCGACGACACCTCGGCCGCTGCCGCCGCTCACCTGACCAAGACCTTCGGCGCCGACCTGCGCGCCGGCGGCTTCGTGTCGGTGTCGGACATCGGCGACGA
>DAIOID010000067.1:11700-16349 GCA_036744355.1 Brevundimonas sp. | reverse complement strand
ACGATCCGGCCCGCGCCCGGCGTCTGGCCTGGCTGATCGCGCACAAGACCGAGGGCGTGAACGCCGCCCTGTTCGCCGCCCCCGACGCCGGATGCGCCCCCGAACTGGTTGAGCCGCGCTTCTGCGCCCTGCCCGAGATGATCATGCGCCAGCTGCAATCGCGCGCCGCCCACGGCCGCCTCAGCGCCGTCGCCGCCGACAAGGCCGTCTGGGGACGCCTGGCGGCCTGACGCCGCCTAGAGTAAGCCGAACAGCACGTGCACCGTCGTCGCCGCCAGGACGATGAGGCCGAAGCCCACCACCAGGCCGATCGCCGGATGCAGTTCGCGGTCATTGCGGACGGGCGGGACCTTGCCCGGATGCGCCAGAGCCATGTCGTTTCCTTTCCCTTGCGGCGACGGGCTCATGGCCCGGCGTCTCGCAGAAACGAGGATGCCTACAAAAGCCCCGCTTCGCGAAGGGTCTTTCACGGCATTGTGAAATTACATGACAAACCCGGCCCGACGCCCGGCGCGCGTCGCCGCCCTTCTGGACGGGATGGAGTGACTTTCGGCCGCGCTCGCGCTAGGTGCGCGCCATGTCGAAACTCACGCTCGCCGAAGAGGCCGGTCGCCGCCGGACCTTCGCCATCATCGCCCACCCGGACGCCGGTAAAACCACCCTGACCGAGCATATCCTGCTGGCGGGCGGCGCCGTGCGCGCGGCCGGCGCGGTCAAGGCGCGGGGCGACAACCGCCGGGCGCGCTCGGACTGGATGAAGATCGAGAAGGAACGGGGCATCTCGGTCACCGCCTCGGTCATGACGTTCGAGCACGACGGCAAGATGTTCAACCTGCTGGACACGCCGGGCCACGAGGACTTCTCGGAAGATACTTATCGCACCCTGACCGCCGCCGACTGCGCCATCATGGTGCTGGACGCCGCCAAGGGCATCGAGCCGCAGACGCTGAAGCTGTTCGAGGTCTGCCGCCTACGCGACATTCCGATCATCACCTTCATCAACAAGCTGGACCGCGAAGCCCAGGACCCGATGGCCCTGCTGGACGAGATCGCCAACCGCCTGCAGTTGGACCCCTCGCCCATCTGGTGGCCGGCCGAGAGCGGCAACCGCCTGCGCGGTCTGGCCGAGGTCGGCGGCGAGGGCCGCTTCCAGCCCTATACGAAGAAGCCCGCCGGCTCGACGGAGGACGTCCCCCACCCCGCCCCCCTGCCCCTGGGCGAGGCAGCTCAGTACTTCGAAGGTTGGGAACAGGCCGACCTGACCGACGCCCTGGAGCTGGTCGAGGCGGGCTACAAGCCGTTCGACCGTCAGGCCTTCCTGGAAGGCCACATGACGCCCGTGTTGTGGGGCTCTGCCCTGCGCCATTTCGGCATCGAAGAGCTGCTGAAGGCCATCGGCGAATGGGCCCCGCCGCCCAAGGCCATGTCGGCCCGCAAGGAAGCCCCGCCCGAGACCCGCAACGCTCCGACGCCGGAAGACGTCACAGTCGAGCCGGGCCGCGACGAGGTCACCGGCTTCGTCTTCAAGGTCCAGGCCAACATGGACCCCAACCACCGCGACCGCATCGCCATGTTCCGCATGGCCTCGGGCAGCTTCAAGCGCGGCATGAAGCTGAAGGTGCAGAACACCGGCAAGCAGTTGTCGGTCAACGCCCCCATCATGTTCTTCGCCTCGGACCGTGAACTGGCCGACGAAGCCTATGCGGGCGACGTCATCGGCATTCCCAACCACGGCGTCCTGCGCGTCGGCGACAGCCTGTCGGAGACGGGTCTGGTGCGGTTCGCCGGCCTGCCCAACTTCGCCCCGGAAATCCTGCAACGCGTCCGCGTCAAGGATCCGCTGAAGGCCAAGCACCTGAAGAAGGCGCTGGAAGGTCTGGCCGAGGAGGGCGTGACCCAGCTGTTCCGCCCCGAACTGGGCAGCGACTTCATCGTCGGCGCCGTCGGTCAGCTGCAGTTCGAGGTCATGGCCGACCGCCTGGGCGAGGAATACAACCTCGACGTCATCTTCGAGCCTTCGCCCTACGCCGAGGCCCGCTGGGTCGCCCCGGCCGGGGACGGGACCAAGGCCGACCTGGAAGACTTCGCCGGCAAGTACCGCCCGCAGATGGCGGTCGACATCGACCAGAACCCGGTCTTCCTGGCCAAGTCGGCCTGGGAGACGGGCTATGTCGCCGAGCGCTTCCCCAAGATCAGCCTGACCAAGACGAAGGAGCGGGGCTGACGGCTCGCGTCAGCCGCCGACGATCAAGGCCTCGGGCACCTCGTAGCGCTCCTTTTTGCCGAGCGCGATCTTGTAAAGGTCCTCGACCTTCTCGACCTTGAAGCCCTGGACGTCCGGGCCGTCGGCCTGGCTGACGTCCGCGCCGACGGCGCCCGTGCGGTCGAAGAAGAGGTTGCGCATACGGCCGTCGGGCAGAGTGACCCTGACCACCGCCGTACTGTCCGTATTGCGGATCACCCCGGCCTGGCACTGCGCCATCGTCTGCGCGGCGGCGGCGGCGCAGGGGATGACGCTGGTCGCATGGAAGGGCGTTCCTTCCACCAGGGCGTCGACGTCGCCCGAAACCGGCGTCGAAGCCGCACCGCTCGTCGTCGCTGGAGACGACCCGACCGGCGGCGTCTCGACAGATGACGCCTCGACGGGCGCCGTCGCCTGCCCCTGATCGCCCTGACCGCAGGCCGCGAGGCCCAGAACCCCGATCACAGCCGCACCCGATACGAAAACACGCTTCACGTCAGCCTCCTGCTTCATGGCGGAGACCGGACCCTCTGCCTCCATGCCGGGGCGGTCAAGCGCAGCTCAGGTCTTGCTGATCGACACCCCGCCGTCGACCAGCATGGCCGTTCCGGTCATGAAACTGGAGGCGTCGGACGCCAGGAACAGGGCGGCGCGGGCGATCTCGTCCGGGCTCGCCATCCGCTTCAGGGCGTGCATTCCCTCGACGAAGGCGATGATCTCGGGCGTGTGGGCGAACTCGCGACCCGCCTCGGTGTCCGTGCCGCCGGGCAGCAGGCAGTTGCTGCGCAGGCCCTTCGCCCCGAACTCGGCGGCGATGACCCGCGACAGGCCGACCAGCCCCGCCTTGGCCGCCGCATAGGCCGCCATGCCCGGCATGCCGATGGCGTGGCCGACGAAGGTCGAGGTGAAGATCAGCGAGCCGCCGCCGCGCGCCAGCATGGCCGGGATCTGATGCTTGGCGCCCAGGAAGGCGGCGGTCAGGTTCACGTCCAGCGTGTCCCTCCAGCGGTCCAGGGCGATCTGCGGCGTCGGCTCATTGGCGCCGATGGCCCCGGCGTTGTTCAGGGCCACGTCCAGCCCGCCGAAGCGCTCGATCGCCGTGCTTGCCAGCCGCTCGGCCAGGGCCTCGTCGCGGATGTCGCCGGGCACGGCGACCGCGCGCCCGCCCTCGGTCTTGATGGCCGCGACCAGGGCCGACAGCTCGGCCTCGCGTCGGGCGGTGACGACGAGCGCCGCGCCTTCGCGGGCGAACAGGCGGGCGGCGGCGGCGCCGATGCCGGAACTGGCCCCGGTGATGATGGCGACCTTGTCGGTGAGTGCAGGCATGACGACCTCGTGCGTGAAAGAGGCCGCCTTCCTTTCATGCCCCGCCGCCGGGGTCTGGCGGTCTTCGGACCCGGCATCCGCGCCTGCGGACAACCGCCGTTTTGCGATTGTCATGCGCGACCGATAGGCTGCATGCGAACGAGGGGGGCCGCCTATGAATCACCGGAACAGAACGAGCTTCGGCCGGCTGTCGCGTGCGCTGCTGCTGGGCGGCGCGATCGCCCTCGCCTCCCTTCAGGCGGCCCAGGCCGAATGGCGGCGCGCCGAGACGACCAACTTCCTGGTCTATGGCGAGGGATCGGAGGGCGACCTGCGTCGTCACGCCGAGCGGCTGGAACGCTTCGACGCCCTGCTGCGCCGCCAGCTCAGCGTGCCGCCGATGGACGGGGCGCGAAAGCTGCCGGTCTATCTGGTCTACACCAACAAGGAGCTGCGGCAGGTGAACCCCAACCTGGCCGAGGGGGTCGCCGGCTTCTATTCGGCCAGCGAGACGGACGTCTATGCCGTGCTGAACCGGCGCGGCGGCGACGACATCCTGTTCCACGAATACGCCCACCACTTCATGTTCCAGAACTTCCCCGGCGGCTATCCGGGCTGGTTCACCGAGGGCTTCGCCGAGTTCTTCATGACCGCCGCGGTCGACAATGCGGACAAGGTGACGGTCGGCTATTTCAACCCCGGTCGCCTGCGGACGCTAAACGAGGTCGACTGGATTCCGGTCGAGCAGCTTCTGGTCAGCCGCCCCCAGACGATCGAGAATCGCCGTCAGCGCAGCGCCTTCTACGCCCAGTCCTGGCTGCTGACCCATTACATTTTCATGGACGCAGGGCGCCGTCGGGGGTTGGACGCCTATCTGGCGGCCGTCGGGCAGGGCGCGGCGCCGATCGAGGCGCTTCAGACCCATCTGGGACACACGCCCGACAGTCTGGAGGCCGCGCTCAAGGCCTATCTGCGCGGAACCATGAACTATGCCGAAATCCGCATGGCCGAAACCGGTTCGGCCATGCGCTTCCAGACCCTGCCCGCCAGCGCCGACCGGATGCTGCTGGACAGCCTGAACATCCGCTATCCCAAGGACGAA
>DAIOID010000067.1:9822-11600 GCA_036744355.1 Brevundimonas sp. | reverse complement strand
GCCGATATAGGCCGCCGTCGCCGCCCCGTTCAGCACGATGGCCGCCGTCAGGAAGGCGATCCGCAGCGCCAGCCCCTCGATGGGCGGCAGGGCCAGGAGCGCTACATCCGCCGCCGTGCCGATGACCAGGACATTGCAGAGGGTGCCCACGCCCGGCTTCTGGCGCAGGGGTATCCAGACCAGCAGGACGAGCAACCCGACCAGATTGACGATCATCCCCAAACTGATCCCGGTCAGTTCCGACAGGCCCTGATGCAGGACGCTCCACGGATTGAGGCCCAGATCGGCCCGGACCATGAGGGCCAGCGACGCCCCGTAGAGCAGAAGGCCGATCTGAAGCTGGATGAAGCGACGCATGAACATGGGGCCATACAGTCGATAATTGGCCTTGTTTTATAGAGCCGCTTTCGGGACGATGGCCTTATGCGCGACATCCTCGTCAACCCCGCCTCCCTGTCGCGCCAGCTCAACGGCTGGCGTGGGCCCGACGGCGAGCCCGCCTATCGCCGCCTGTCCGAGGCGCTGAAGCTGCTGATCCTCGACGGGCGCCTGTCGCTGAACGCGCGCTTGCCGGGCGAGCGGCGGCTGGCCGAAACGCTGGGCGTCAGCCGCATCACCGTCAGCGCGGCGCTGGACCGGCTGCGGGCCGAGGGCTTCGTGGTCAGCCGCACCGGATCGGGCAGCGTCACCGCCCTGCCCGCCAGCGCCGCCTCGCGGCCGGTGCGGCTGGACGGGCCGATGCAGGGCGACGACACGCCCGGCGTCATCGACATGGCCACCGCCTCCATGCCCGCCGACGAACAGGTCCACGCCGCCTATGCCCGCGCCCTGGAGGCCCTGCCCGCCCACCTGCCGGGCCGAGGCTATGAGCCGGTGGGGATCGAGGCCCTGCGCCGCGTCGTCACCGACCGCTATGGCGCCGAGGGTCTGGCGACGTCGCCCGATCAGATCGTGGTCACGGCGGGGGCTTTGGGGGCGCTGGCCATCCTGCTGCGGGCCGTGACCCGACCCGGCGACCGGGTGGTGATCGAACACCCCGGCTATCCCCATGCCCTGGACGCCTTGGTGCAGGCGGGGCTCGACCTGACGCCGGTGGCCATCACACCGCAGGGCTGGGACATGGACGGGATGCTGGCGGCCATCGCCCGCGTCCGGCCCCGGCTGATCTATCTGATCGGGGCGCACCAGAACCCGACCGGCCATGTCCTGTCGGCGGACGACGAGGCGGCGCTGGCCGCCGCCGCCGCCCGCGTCGGGGGTCTGCTGGTGCTGGACGACACCCTGCGCGAGCTGTGGTTCGACCGCCCGCCGCCGCCGCCCGTCGATCACGGCCCGCACGTGGTCCGACTGGGCTCGACCAGCAAGCCCTACTGGGGGGGCTTGCGCGTCGGCTGGCTGCGCGGCCACGCCGACGTCGTCGACAGGGTGATCCGCCGTCGCCCGTCGCTGGACCTCGGCGTGCCGGTCATGGAGCAGTTGGCCGCCGCCGTCCTGCTGAGCGGCGATCCCGCCCCGCTGGAGGCCCGACGCCGGACCATAGCGCGGCAGGAGGCCCATCTGCGCGCCCGGCTGGCCGAGGCCCTGCCGGACTGGAAGACGCGCCGTCCCGAGGGCGGCCTGTCGCTCTGGATCGAACTGCCCCGGGCCGACAGCACCCGTCTGGCCCTGGCCGCGCCGGATCATGGGGTGCGCATCGCGCCGGGCGTGCGCTTCGGGATCAACGGCGCCTATGAGCGCTTCCTGCGCCTGCCCTTCAGCCGTCACGAGGCCGATCTGGA
>DAIOID010000067.1:5578-9722 GCA_036744355.1 Brevundimonas sp. | reverse complement strand
CCCAACCGCCCCAGCAGACGCGGCAGGTGGGCGCTCATGGCCGTGGCGATCCACCAGGCCCCGGCGAACAGGACCGCCAGCCGGATCATCCGCCCGTCCCAGCGCACCCGCCCCGCCTCCGCCGAGGGACGCGGCCCGGCGCGACCGTCGGGCAGCATCATCAGATAGAGCGGCAGACAGACCAGCAGATGCAGGGCCGCCCAGCCGAAACAGGCCCCGCGCCAGCCGACCGCCTCGATCATGGCCAGGGTCAGCGGCCAGCCCAGCGCCCCGCCAAAGGCCCCGATCAGGGATACGGCGGTGATCGGCTTCCTGGCCTCCTCGCCGTGGATCGCCACCAGCACCGCGAAGGCCGGACCATAGAAGCCGACGCCCATGCCGACGCCCAGCGTCAGGATGGCAGCGACCATGCTGACCGGGCCCTGCGACAGGCCCAGCCCCGCCAGACCGAGGGCGAAGACCACGGAGGCGACCGTCAGGACCTCGCGCCCGCCGCGCCGGTCGACCCAGCGTCCGCCAAGGGGACTGAGCGCCGCCGAAATCAGAAACGCCCCCGACAGACCTGCGAACACCAGCGACGGCGTCGTCCCTGTCCCCGCCGCCAGCGGCTCGGCCAGCACCCCCAGCAGGTAGTAGCTGGAGGCGAAGGCGACGATCAGGCCGAAGCCGAGGACGGGGACGATCAGGCGGTGGGCTGAGGACGACATAAGGCGTGGCTGTCGCCGCATTGCCGTCCGCGCGAAAGCGACCTATCGGGAGGGACATGTTCGAAAACCTCACACCGGGCGCCGCCCTGCCCTCGCTGAACGCCCTGCGCGCCTTCGAGGCCATGGCGCGGACCGGCAGCGCCACCCTGGCGGGGGCCGAGCTGAACGTGACCCACAGCGCCGTCAGCCGTCAGGTCAAGGCGCTGGAGGCCCAGATGGGGGTGCGGCTGTTCGAGGGGCCGCGTCACGCCCTGAGCCTTACGCGGGCGGGCCGCGACCTGCTGCCGGGCCTGACCGCCGCCTTCGACGGCGTGGCCGCCGCCGTGGCGCGGGCCCGCAGCGAGGGTCAGGACCTGCACCTCGCCGTCAACGCCAGCCTGTCGGTCAAGTGGCTGATCCCACGCCTGGCCGACTTCGGGCGGCGTCATCCCGAGATCCGGGTGCATCTGGTGGAACTGGCGCCCCATGCCGTCAGTCATCGCGGCGCCGACGTGGTGCTGCGTCTGCTGGACCCCGAGCGGATCAAGACGCTGAAGGCCGAGCGGATCATCCCCAACGCCGTCGGCCCGGTCATCGCGCCTTCCCTGGCGGGCGAGGACCCGCGCGCAGCCGTGCTGAACGCGCCCCGCCTGACGGCGCGCACCCACCCCAGCGGCTGGAAGGACTGGGCGGCGCTCAGCGGCCATCGCTCCACCGCCACGTCCGAACGCCCGGTCGCCCACCTGCACTTCGTTCTGGACGCGGCCCTGGCCGGCTGGGGCGCGGCGGTCCTGCCCTGGGCCCTGGCCGCCGAGGCGGTCGCGGACGGGCGGCTGTTGGCCCCGTTCGGCTTTTCCGCCGACGGCGGCGCGGTGGCGGCCATCCCCGGCGCAGGCGAGGCGCCGCGGGCGCGGCGCGCCTTCGTCCGCTGGCTGGTCGAGCAGGGCCGCGCCATACCGCCCGCACCGTCGGAATGACTGCAACCTGAAGCTTTACTGAACACGTCTTTCATCCGACACACGACCGTGGTTCTCTAGTGGACGTGCGGCGCCGGCTCTTTTCATCCTCGTCGGGCGCCGTGGAGCTTTTGATGTTCATCGCTGTCGTCACCGCCGCGCTCGCGGCTCTGGGGCCTGCCCAGACGACCCGGCTCGTCTCCTATGACGAGGCGGTGCGGTGCGCCGGGCTGACCCAGGCGGCGTCGGAGCTGGAAGGCGGCGAGAGCCGCTACGGCCGCACCCTCTATGACGCGGCCCTCTACTGGTCGCTGGCGGCCATGCAGGCGGCGACCGCCTCGGGCCGCGATCCCGTCGCCGCCGAGAACGACCAGACCCGCGCCCGCCTCGATTCGGTGAAGCGCCTGTCGGCGGGCGAGGCCGAGGCCCGCGCCGTGCTGACCCGCTGCCGCCAGAAGACCCCGCGTCTGGGCTGAACCGCGTCAAGCCGGCCCCCGCGCGAATTTCGCACATATGCTCAAGTCGAACCCATCCCGCGGCGCTGCGTTTGCTTTTGCGTCTGCAGGATCGCCCTCGCGATCCCGAAGCGGGACGACGAAGGCCAACGATGTTCGAATTCGGCAGAGATCTACGACGGTTGTTCGAGAAGGCGCGCGACAGCGACGATCTCGGCTGGCTGGAGCTGATCGGCCTCGGTCTGGTCGAGGTCGAGGCCCGTCAGCAGACCGTCGACGCCGGCCGCGTCTCCTGCCCCCGCCCGCATGAGGCCGCCCTGCGCGCCTCGGCCCTGTGGCGCGAACACGCTCGCCGCTGCGGCGCCGCGACCAGTCTGGAGAAGGCCGAGAGCGCCGCGCGCGACGCCGCCCGCCACGCCCGCAACGACGACGAAACCATCCGCGCGACGCTGGAACTGGCTCAAACCGGGATGCTGGCGTTCGACCTGTGCGGCGAGCCAGATCGCCTGGACGCCATTCTGACCCTGCTGGCCGCCCTGCCCCCGGCCCGACGCGGCGACACCGCCTCCGTGGTGGCGGCCCTGCACGCCCGGCTGCGGGCGCGACAGGCGTCGCTCTCGGGCGAGGCCAAGGCGCTTCAGGAGGCCGCCGCCCTGCTGGACGCCGCCCTGCACGGCCTGAAAGGCCATCAGCGCCCGGTCGAGGACGAGCTGCGGATGGACCGCGCCGCCCTGATGCTGGAAGCCGGGCTGGCCGCCCGCGACCCCCGCATGCTGGATCAGGCCGGAGCCGACCTGCGCGCCCTGGTCGAGGCGGCCACGCCGGAGCAGCGCCCGCTCAGCCGCGCCCGCGCCCTGGCCCTGTGCGCCGCCGGGATGGCGGCCCTGGCGGCCATCGCCGACGACGTCCTGGCCCGCGATCAGGCCCACGCCCTGTTCGACGCCGCCGCCGACCAGTTCACCCCCGACCACAGCCCGCTGGACTGGGCCGCCATCCAGGTGCTGCGGGCCGAACGCGAGACCCTGCCCCTGCTGGTCCTGGTCCAGGCCGAGGCCCTGACCGAGGGCGGCGGGCTGGTGCTGGGCGCCCTGGCCCATGAACGCCGCGTGGCCCAGGAAGCGTCGCGCGCCGGATCGGTCGGCGACCTTTCGGCCCTGCTGGAGATCGAAAGCGGCCTTCGTCGTCGCCTGACCCGTCCCTCGGTGCTGGCGACCCCGCTGGACTGGGCCTCGGACCAGATCGGCATGGCCCGGATCGCCCTGGCCCGCGCCCGCTGGACCGGCCAGACCCCGCGCGGCTTGGGCCTGATGCTGGTCGAGGCCGCCGCCACGGCCCGCGAACACGGCGCCCCGGCCCTGGCCCAGCGCGCCGAACGTCTGGCGCGGACGCCGGAAACCGCCTGAGCTCTTACGCCGCAGCGGCCTTGACCCGGCCCCATTGGGCGCCTAGCTGACGGGCTCCGCTGAAAGGCCCCTTACCGTGACCGATCAAATGACCGCTGACGCCGCCGCCGACCCCGTCCACGCCTTCATCGCCCAGACCGTGGCGGAACATGACGTGGTCCTGTTCATGAAGGGTACGCCGGACGCACCGCGCTGCGGCTTCTCCTCGCTGGCGGTGCAGATCCTCGACCACGTGGGCGCGGGCTTCGTCGGCGTCGACGTGCTTCAGGACGAAGCCCTGCGCGACGGCATCAAGAGCTTCACCGACTGGCCGACCATTCCGCAGCTCTACGTCAAGGGCGAGTTCGTCGGCGGTTCGGACATCGTGCGCGAGATGTTCCAGGCCGGCGAACTGCAGGCCCTGATGGTCGAGAAGGGCGTGCCCCTCGGCGAGGCCTGAGCCCTATGGCCCGGCCGCAGCTGACCCCGCGTGAAGACCGCGAGGTCTTCGTCGTCCCTCTGGACGTGCGGCCGGAACACATCGACGAGAACAACCACGTCAACAACGTCGTCTATGTCGGCTGGCTGCAGGACGTCGGCACGGCCCACTGGAACGCGCGCTTCGACGAGGAGACGCGGGCGAAGTGGTCCTGGGTCGCCCTGAG
>DAIOID010000067.1:0-5478 GCA_036744355.1 Brevundimonas sp. | reverse complement strand
GCTGACCGGGTTCAGGACGCGCACGTGCTGGCCGGTGCTCAGGCCCAGTTCGGCGTAGGTCCAGCTGACGGCGACGCCTTCGCGGACGATGGCCTTGCACAGGTCCGGGGCGCGACGGATCAGGCTGAGCTCGGCCGGGTCCGTGTCCTTGATCTTGACCTCGAAGCTGGAGGCCTCGGTGCAGCCGTTGGAGCCGACCACGACGGTCAGACGCTGGCCGTCGAAGTCGACCTTGCGGACGGCTTCCAGGACTTCGGCCTGAACGGAGACGCGGTCCGAGGCGGCGACCGTGATCTTTTCACCGCCTTCGTTCGAATAGATGACGCAGCCGCCCAGCAGCGGCAGCAGGGCGACGGCCGCGACGGCTGCCCTGATAGCGGCCTGGCGCATCAGTTCGCCTCGGCCGGGGTCGAGTGGATGACGCGGGTGGTCGGCTTGTCGCTGGCGATGATGATGCAGCCCGACAGCATGGGTGCGGCGACGGCGGCGACGGCGAGAGCGATGATGAGACGGCGCATAGGTGTTCCCCTTCTTTGCTGGCGGCAAACTGCCAGCGTCGCCGTTCCGGATCACGTGAATAATCGGAAAGGCGGGGGTTGAACGGAACAGCCACAGTCATAGCTACTGGACCGCCCTCCTCCCGGGACACCATCGAAAGATCTCTGCATGAGCCTGCTGTTCACCCCGCGCGCCGTCGGGCCGCTGACGCTGAAGAACCGCATCGTCGTCGCCCCCATGTGCCAGTATTCGGCGGTGGACGGCGTGCCCCAGCCCTGGCACGCCCAGCACATCGCCCGCCTGGCCCTGTCGGGCGCCGGTCTGGTGGTGATCGAGGCCACCGGCGTCGAGGCGGCGGGGCGCATCTCATGGGCCGACACCGGCCTGTGGACCGACGAACAGGAAGCCGCCTTCGCCCGGATCATCCGCGACATCCGCACCTATTCCGACACCCCCATCGGCGTCCAGCTGGCCCACGCGGGGCGCAAGGCCTCGACCAATCCGCCGTGGATCGACCGGGGCGGCCCCGCCCCCGCCGACAAGGCCTGGGAGACGTTCTCGGCCTCGGCCCAAGCCTTCAAGCCCGACTGGCACACCCCGACCGCGCTGGATCAGGCCGGCATGGACCGGGTGGTCGAGGCCTTCGTCGACTCGGCCAAGCGCGCCGACCGGGCCGGGTTCGATCTGGTCGAGCTGCACGCCGCCCACGGCTATCTGCTGACGCAGTTCCTGTCGCCCCTGTCGAACGAGCGGACCGATGAGTACGGCGGATCGCTGGAGAACCGGATGCGCTTCCCGCTACGGGTGGCGCAGGCCCTGCGCGACGCCTGGCCCCGCAGCAAGGCGCTGGGCGTACGCTTCAACGGCTCGGACTGGACCGAGGGCGGCATCACGGTCGAGGAGGCGCAGGCCTTCGGCGCCGCCCTGCACGCCATGGGCTACGACTATCTGCACCTGACCAGCGGCGGCAACATCGCCACGGCCCGCATCCCCGGCGACCAGCCCAATTATCAGGTCGCCTTCGCCGAGGCGGTCAAGACGGCGGCGCCCGAGGCCAATGTCATGGCCGTCGGCATGATCGTCACCCCGCAACAGGCCGAAGACCTGCTGGTCGAAGGCAAGGCCGATCTGATCGCCCTCGCCCGGGCGGTGCTGGACGATCCCAACTGGGGCCACCACGCCGCCGTGGCGCTGGGCCAGCCCGAAGGCCTGCCCGTCCAGTACGAACGGGCCGGCGCCGGTCACTGGCCCGGCTACGCGACGGCGCGCGCGGCCTCCGCCTGAGGCGTTTCTGACGGCGTCGCCGCCACCACGGCGGCGCCGTTGGCCAGGGCGTCGGCTTCCGGCTGTGGTCGCCCCAGCAGATAGCCCTGCACCTCGTTGCAACCCTGTGCCCGCAGGAAGGCCAGCTGTTCGGCCGTCTCGACGCCCTCGGCCAGCACCGGGATCGACAGGCTTTCGCCGATGGTCAGGACGGCGCGGATGATGGCCCGCGACTGGGGCGCGGCGCCGTCCAGCTCGGTCATGAAGGAGCGGTCCAGCTTGATCTTGTCGAAGGGGAAGGCCCGCAGCGTCGACAGCGAGGAATAGCCGGTGCCGAAGTCGTCCATGGCGATGGTGACGCCCAGGGCCTTCAGCTGACGCAGCACATGGGTGGTGCGCTCCATGTCGCTGATCATGGCCGTCTCGGTGATCTCCAGCTCCAGCCGCGAAGGGGTCAGGCCGGTCTCCAGCAGGACCTGATGCACCAGCCGCGGCAGGTCGACGTGACCCAGCTGCACCGGCGACAGATTGACCGCGATGCGGTGCGGTTCGGGCCAGGCCGCGGCCTGACGGCAGGCCTGACGCAGAACCCATTCGCCGATCGGCAGGATCAGGCCCGTCTCCTCGGCCACGGGGATGAAGTCGGACGGCGGAATGTTGCGGCCGTTCTCGTCCTTCCAGCGCAGCAGGACCTCATAGCCGATGGCCTTGCCGGTCTCGACCGAGGCCTGGACCTGATAGTGCAGCTCGAACTTCTCGTTATCCAGGGCCTCGCGCAGGGCCTGGGTGACGCGGCGTCGGGCGCGCACGGCCTGATCCATGTCCGCCTCGTAGAAGCAGATGTCGACCGTCAGCGAGCCCTTGGCGCGGTACATGGCCAGGTCGGCGTTGTTGATCAGGGTCGAGATGTCGTCGGCGTCCTCGGGCCAGAGGGAGACGCCGATGCTGGCGCCGCAGGACAGGTCGGCGTGATCGATGGTGACGGGCTGGAGGATGGCGGCGCGCAGGCGCGCGGCCACGGCCTGGGCCTCGGCGCGGGACGACACCTGGGCCATGGCCACGAACTCGTCGCCGCCCTGGCGGGCCACGAACTCGCCCTCGTGCAGGGCCTCGCGCAGGCGGTCGGCGATGCGGCACAGCAGCAGGTCGCCGACGGCGTGGCCGTACAGGTCGTTGACCTCCTTGAACCGGTTCAGGTCCAGGGCGAACAGGGCCAGGGTCTGGCCCGGCTTGAGGGTGGCGGTCTGGCGGCTCAGACGCTCCAGGAAGGAGGCGCGGTTGGGCAGGCCGGTCAGACTGTCGTTGCGCGCCAGATGGGCGATGCGGCGCTCCTGGGCCTGCCGGGCGCGCAGGTCGCGCACGGAAAACAGCATGACCTCGCCCTCGCTGGCGTGGTCGCGCTTGGCCGCCAGTTCGACCGGCAGGACCTCGCCCGAAGCGGTTTTCAATGACGACTGAACCATGTCGCCGTCAGCCAGACGCGTGGCGTCCTCGGCCCATCGCGACAGGCTCTGGCCGACCACGGCCTCCCGCTCGGCGCCGAGCAGGTTCAGCAGGGCGCCGTTCAGGGCGATGATGACGCCGTCGCGCTCGACCGCCATGCCGTCGACGCTGCCCTCGATCAGATGCTGCAGACGCACCTCGGCCTGGCCGCGCGACTGGCTGTCCAGGGCATAGCTGGCCGCGCCGGCGCCCAGCACCAACAGGCCGACGCCGGCCACGCCGATGGCCAGGACATGCTTGGCGTCCTCGCCGGTCAGGGCCCCGTCCAGCGGCGCGAAGGGCAGGATGGTCATGGCCGACATGGCCGTGAAGTGCAGCACCACGATGCCCAGCACCATGAAGACGATGGCCAGCCAGCGTCCCTTGACCGTCGGCCAGATCTTGTCCGCCTTGAAGGCCAGGGCCGCAAACAGGACGGAGCCGACCACGGCGACGACCACATAGGGGACCGACCACTGGATCACGGCGTCGACGGCGAAGGCGGCCATGCCGATGAAGTGCATGGCGGCGACGCTGAGACCGAACAGCACGCCGCCGACCAGGCCCGACCCCGGGAAGCGTTGCGCCGCCACGAACTGGGCGGTCCCCGATCCGAGGATGGCGACCAGCAGCGACAGGCCCGTCAGGCCCGGCTCATAGGCGACCGCGACGCCCGGCTCATAGGCGATCATGGCGACGAAGTGGGTGCACCAGACGGTCGCCCCGCCCGCCACCGCGCCCAGGAAGACCCAGGCGGCGCGCGCGCCGGCCCGCGTGCTGCGGACCCGCTTCAACAGGCTGATGGTGATCCAGCTGCCCAGCACGCAGACAAGCGCGGCCAGGGCCACCAGCGCCAGGTTATGGGCGGTGGTCAGACAATCGACGATACGCATGGAATCCGGGGGGGAAGGATACAGAAACTACCCTTTCCCTAGAGACCCAATCCTTAATCCGCCGTCGTCCGAAATGGCTAACGAAGCCTTTTCGTCAGAAGGCGACGGATCAGGAACCCGTCTTCGGCGCAGTGTCCTGACGCATCATGTAGGGGTTGTTGACCGACACCTCGGCGCCCGGCTCCAACCCCAGTTCCTCGAAGGACCACTGCAACTGCACGCCCTCGGACTTGACGTCCGAGCAACGGTCCTCGTCGAGCCGGCGCAGGGTGATGACGGCGCTGTCGCGCAGCCGGGTGATGAAGGGTTTGACGTCCGCCTTGCTGGTGCAGCCGTTCGAGCTGACCCAGAAGACCGCCGTGTCGCGCGTGAAGGCGGCCGCGTGGATCGGCTCCAGCTGGCCCGGCATCCCGGCGGTCGACACGGCGCCAGTCGAAGCGCAGCCAGACGCCAGGACGGCGACAGCAGCAAGGGCGCAGAGGGCGGCGGTTCGTCTCATCTCGGCCTTCCGGGGCGGATCATGGTCCACCCGGTCAGAATGCGCTGCTTCCTTCCGCAAGGGAACAGCGGATGCTGAATAAGAAAGAAGCCCCGGTTTTCACCGGGGCTTCCATCAACTCTATCGTCGATCGCCTGAAATCAGGACGAGTAGTATTCGACGACCAGGTTCGGTTCCATCTTGACCGGGTACGGCACGTCCGACAGTTCCGGAACGCGGACGTAGCGGACCGAGAAGCCGCGGTCGCCCAGTTCCAGATAGTCAGGCACATCGCGTTCCGACGACTGCTGGGCTTCGAGCACCAGAGCCATGTTGCGCGACTTTTCCTTGACCTCGATGACCTGGCCCGGCTTGACGCGGTACGAACCGATGTCGACTTTCTTGCCGTCGACGGTCACGTGGCCGTGGCTGACGAACTGGCGAGCGGCCCAGACGGTCGGGACGAACTTGGCGCGGTAGACGATGGCGTCCAGGCGCGATTCCAGCAGACCGATCAGGTTTTCCGAGGTGTTGCCCTTGCGGCGGCCGGCTTCGGCGTAGATGGCCGAGAATTGCTTCTCGGTGATGTTGCCGTAGTAGCCCTTGAGCTTCTGCTTGGCCTTCAGCTGCAGGCCGAAGTCCGAAACCTTCGACTTACGACGCTGGCCGTGCTGGCCCGGGCCGTACGAACGCTTGTTGACCGGCGACTTGGCGCGGCCCCACAGGTTTTCACCCATGGCGCGGTCGATTTTGTACTTGGCGCTATGGCGCTTGGACATAAGTCACTCTTCATGCTGATGCGGCCCGGCCCCTCCCCGATTGGAGCGGCGATCTCAACGGCGGTCCACGCATCGTCCGTAGTCA
>DAIOID010000066.1:15774-16865 GCA_036744355.1 Brevundimonas sp. | reverse complement strand
GGGTTTTCCTGAGCCGCCGCCAGGATGGGCTGCAGCCAGTCGTAGATGGGGCCGTATTCGGCGCCCGTCACGACCATCTCCACCGAGTTGGAGTTGCCGCCGCCGCGCTGGAAGGCGCCCGGCGTCGAGGCGTTGACCTGGGCGTCCGTCTGGCCGCGCAGCTTGCCGTTCAGCTCCTGCGCGATCTCGTCGGCCGAGCGGGTGCGCTGGGACCAGTCTGCCAGGTTCAGCACCCCGTTGCCGGAGTTGTAGCTGCCGCCGCCGAAACCGGGCGACGAAATCAGGTAGTTGGCGGCCTCGCCGCTCTCACGGTACTCGGCGAGGATCGGCTCCAGCCCCAGCATGATCTTGCGGGTGTAGTCGAAACCCGCGCCTTCCGGACCCTGCACGCGGATCTGGACGCGGCCGCGATCCTCGTTCGGCACCAGCTCGTTGGGCAGGATCATGAAGATGCCGCCCGCGCCCGCCGCCACCAGGACAATCAGGCCGATGACCCCGCCCACGGCGGCGCGACGGCCCAGCAGGGCGTTCAGCGAGTTGGCGTAGGAGGTCTTCAGCGCGTCCATGGCCCGGTCGACGCGACGCGCCAGCCAGCCGCCAGTCTGGGCCGGCTTCAGGATCTTCGACGCCAGCATGGGCGACAGGCTGAGCGCCAGGAAGGCCGAGAAGGCCACGGCGGCGGCGATGGCCGCCGCCAGCTCCACGAACAGACGCCCGACATAGCCCGGCAGGAACAGCAGCGGCGCGAACACCGACAGCAGCACAACGGTCGTGGCCACGACGGCGAAGAAGACCTGACGCGCGCCGCGCTCGGCGGCCACCAGCGGCGGCTCGCCGTGGTCCAGACGGCGCTGGATGTTCTCGACCACGACGATGGCGTCATCGACGACCAGGCCGATGGCCAGAACCAGGGCCAGAAGGGTCAGCAGGTTCAGCGAGAAGCCCAGGGGCGCCAGGACGATGAAGGTCGCCAGCAGACAAATGGGCGCCACCACCGACGGGATGATCGCGGCCCGCAAGCTGCCCAGGAAGATGAAGTTGACCAGGGCCACCAGAGCCATCGAGATGCCGATGGTGATCCAGACCTCGTC
>DAIOID010000066.1:0-15674 GCA_036744355.1 Brevundimonas sp. | reverse complement strand
CGCATGGCGTAGCGCTGCTCACCGAAGATATTGACCTGGGCCACGCCGGGAACGGTGGCGAAGCGGTCGACCAGATAGCGGTCGGCGTAGTCCGTCAGCTCCAGACGGTTCATCGTCGTGGAACGCAGGAACATGATCATGATCGGCTGGCTGTCGGAATCGGCCTTGGCCACTTCCGGCGGGTCGGCCTGATCCGGCAGACGCCCCTGGACGCGCGAGACGCGGTCGCGCACGTCGTTGGCGGCGTCGTCGATATTGCGGTCCAGCGAGAACTCGATGTTGACGTTCGAGCGGCCGTCGCGGCTGGTCGAGTTGATGCGCTCGACGCCCTGGATGCCGGCGATCTGCTGCTCGATCGGCTCGGTGATCCGGCTCTCGATCACCTCGGCCGAGGCGCCGGCGTAGCTGGTGCTGACCGACACGACCGGCGGATCGACGTCCGGCAATTCGCGCACGGGCAGGAAGAAGAAGGCCGCCAGGCCGATGACGCACAGGACGATGGCCGCCACCGCCGCGAAGACGGGGCGCCGGACCGAAACATCAGAGAGCATCATCAGCGCGCCGCCTGAGCTGCGCGTGCGCCGCCCTTCTTGTCGCCGCCCCCGCCGACTGTGACGGGCGCGCCCGGCTGGATGCGGTTCAGGCCCGAGGCGACCACGCGGTCGTTGTTGTCCAGGCCCGACAGAATCTCGACAAAGCCGCCCTCGACGGCGCCGGTCTGCACCTCGACACGCTGGGCAGTCGCGCCCTTCTCGCCGCGCGCGATGCGATAGACGAAGGCGCCCTGGCCTTCGTACTGCACGGCGGCTTCGGGCACCGACAGGCTCTGGCGGCGGCCCTGCTGCACGGCGACGCGCATCATCATGCCGGGACGGATGCGGGCGCCCGGATTGGCGAACTCGGCGCGGGCGATGACGGCGCGGGTCTGCTCATTGACGCGCGTGTCCAGCAGGGCGATGCGGCCGTTGAAGCTCTCGCCGGCATAGGCGTCTGCCGTGGCGATCAGGGGAGTGCCGACCTGAAGCACGCCCAGATAGCGTTCCGGCAGGGGGAAATCGACGCGAACAGAGCTGGTGTCGTCCAGGGTGGTGATGACCGATCCGGGCGAGATCAAGGTCCCCGGCGTCACCGTCGTCAGGCCCAGAACCCCGGCGAAGGGCGCGCGCAGCACGCGGTCGCCGCGCCGGGCTTCCGACGCCGCGACGGCGGCGCGGGCGCTCTGCAGGGCGGTTTCCGCCTGCTCGGCGGTGACGCGCGGGGCCACGCCGCGCTCGGCCAGAATCTTGAAGCGGTCGTATTCGCGCTGGGCTTGGGCCAGTTGGGCCCGAGCCTGGATCAGGTCGGCGTCTTCCTCGCGCGCCTGCAGCTCGACCAGGGGCGCGCCCGCAGCGACCCGCTGGCCGTCGGTGAACATGACGCGCGTGATCAGCTCGGTCGTGTTGGAGGTGATGTTGACCGACCGCTTGCTGCGGGCCACGCCCAGAACCCGGATCTGATCAGCGAACTCGCGCGGGGTTGCGACGGCTTCGGCCACCGCCTGACCGCGTCCGCCGCCGGGGCCGCCGCGACCGGGACCGCCCGCGCCGCCCTTGTTGTCGTCAGCCAGGGTGACCTTCAGGACCGCCGCCAGGACCATGAGCCCCACCAGACACGCCGCCGCGATGATGAAAAAATGGCGTTTGAACACGCGACGCAGTCTCCCCGACAACAAGCGGTCCCGCTTAGCGGGTCATGGCCGTTACGCAAATAAAGTATCTGTAACGTTGGGAGGATTGGTTTCCGTCGCGGAAAAGCGGCCTAGAAACGTCGCCACACCGCGATGATCGGCCCGCTGGCCACGGGGGTGTCCCGTCCCGCGACGGCCTGACGCCAGCCGCCCTGAAGACTCCAGGCGCCGAGATCGCGAACCACCGAGACCTCGACCGACAGCCAGCGCGCGCCGTCTCCGTCCACTGCGCCGCCGAACCCTTGCGCCATCAGCATCCAGTCCTCGCTGACATGGGCGCCCGCCGTCACGTCGATCCGCACCTCGTCCGGCAGCCCCTGACGCCAACGCCGCGCCGCCTGCGCCTCGACGAAGCTGCGTTGCGGCGCCCACTTCTTCCCCGATCCGTCGAACGAACGACCGGCCAGAACCCTTAACTCCCAATCGCTGTCGCCCGCGCCCGGCGGGGCGTAGCCCGCGTTGCGCCCCGCGCCCGCCTGGGCGTAGCCCGCGTAGACAGCCACCGCGCTGACGTCGTCGCGAAAGGCTTGCCAGCGCGCCCCGAACTCGACCGGGCCGCGCCCCTCATAGTCGACATAGGCGTCCTCGCCCTGCTGCCACTCGCCCTTGAACTGCAGCGTCAGCCGGTCCGTCAGCCCGTACTCGACCAACAGGGACGCCGCCCGATCGACGCGTTCCGCGAACAGGTCCGCCGTCCCGCCGCCATCGACGAAGCCCTTTTCGGCCCGCATTTCCTCATACTTGGCGATCGCCTGGCCCTGCCCTTTCGGCAGGTTCCAGGCCCCGGCGAAGGCGGGAGACCCCGCCGCCAGACCCAATGTGATCAGCAGCCCCCCGACCGCTCTCAAGCGTCGTAGCCCGGCGATTTTCGTTCCAGCTGACGCAGGGCGCCGGGCCAGGCGAGCGAAGAGACAAAGCCAATGCCGCGCCCCTGATCCCTGGTCTCGGCCTGGGCGGCGTCGGGGGCGATCAGCACCTGCTCGCGCCCGCCCGACAGGGCCGCCACCTGCTGGGCGCAGGCCCGTTCCAGGAAGAAGATACCGACCCAGGCCTGGGCCGCCGTCTCGCCGACCGCCAGGGTGCCGTGGTTACGCAGCAGCATCAGAGGCTTGTCGCCCAGGTCCGCCACCAGCCGCTCGCGCTCGTCGTGGTTCAGCGCCAGACCTTCGTAGCCGTGGTAGGCCACCTGATGCTGCAACAGGCAGGCGTTCTGGCTGATCGGCAGCAGGCCGTCCTTCTGCGCCGCCACGCCCACGCCGTTCACCGTATGCAGGTGGATGACGAACCTGGCGTCCTCGCGCGCCGCGTGGACCGCCGAGTGGATGGTGAAACCGGCCGGATTGATGAAGCTGGTCGTATCCTGAACGATATTGCCGTCGAGGTCGACCTTCACAAGGGAAGAGGCTGTAATTTCGTCGAAATACCAGCCGTAAGGGTTGATCAGGAAGTGGTGCTCGGGGCCCGGAACACGGGCCGAGATGTGGGTGAAGATCATGTCGTCCCACCCGTGCAGCGCCACCAGGCGATAGAGGGCCGCCAGTTCGACCCGCACCTGCCATTCGGCTTCGGACACCCGCGATTTCAGCGACGACGCCGATCCATCCGCCATGACGACCTCCCTTATCATTGTTCGGTTGAGCCTCGCTCCGCGCCGGCGCGGCGTCAAGCGACCCGCGTTCGTCGCGGAAGGTTTTCGTTAACCCTGTTTTCACGCCGTGAGGATGAGTATGCCGCGCGGCCCCGGCGGCCGTCTTTCGATGCGCGGAGCCGCCAGTGTCCACAGTCGTTCCGCTAGACCCGACAAAGCCCTCGCAGGCCGTGCCCCTGGCGGGCCTGAACCATTTGCTGGATCTGGCCAGGACGCGCTCGCCCGACGATCAGCTTCGTCTGCTGATGGGGGTGGCGGGCCTCTATGAGTCCGCCGCCGAACACGGCGGCGCGCCCGACGCCCTGGCCGACATCTTCGTCGCCCTGACCCGAAAGGCCGAACGCGAGATCCGTCAGGTCCTGGCGCAACGGCTAGCCAAGGCGGACTGGGCCCCCGCCGTCCTGGTGCGGATGCTGGCCGCCGACGAGATCGACATCGCCCGCCCGGTGATCGCTGCCAGTCCCCTGCTGCTGGACGACGACCTGTTGCAACTGCTGGCCGACTGCTCGATCGAGCATCAGATTCAAGTCGCCCTGCGCCCCGACCTCGGCGCCGCCGTGGCTCGATCCATTGTCGCGGGCGCCGATCCGGCGGTGATGACCGCCCTAGCCACTAACCGCAGCGCCCGGATCGAGCCTGTCGTCTTTGCTGATCTGGTCGAGCGGTCTCGCCGGCTGGCCGCCCTGCGCGCCCCGCTGACCCGCCACCCGTCGCTGAACGAAGACCTGGCCTTGCGCCTGTACCAATGGGTCGGCGACGCCCTGCGCCAGGCGATCGGCGACCGATTCAGCATCGACCCTGCCCGGCTGGCGCAGGCGCTACAGAGTGCAGCCCTGACCGCTTCCCGCGGCACGGCCGTCGCCTGGAACGCCGCCCCCGCGCCGACGGCGGATGAGACGGACGCTCGCCTGGTGGCCAAGCTGCACGCGGCCGGTCAGCTGCGCCCCGCCTATCTGATCCGCGCCCTGCGCGAGAAAAAGCTGGGCGTCTTTGCCCACGGCCTGGCCGTGCTGGGACGCTTCGAGATCGCGCAGATCCGCCGGGCCTTGGCCGGCGACACGGCCCGCCCCCTGTTCCTGGCCTGCATCGCCGTGGGCCTGGACCGCGCCGCCTTCCCGGCCCTCCTGACAGAAATCCGCAAGTTGAACAAAGGCTTCCCGCGCGATCCTGACAGTTCCGCCTGGCGGCTGGCTGAACGGTCGGCCGATCAGGCCGCTTACGAATTTCGCCTGCTGATGGCCGACATCGACGCCGCTTCCGTTTGACACAGGCGCTCCGCTCAGCTTGCGTAGCCCCGTGAACACGCCCCCTTCCCTTGCTCTGACCTTCGTCGCCAGCGACCGCCCCGAAGCCGAGGCCGCGCGCGTGCGCCTGACCGAACGCTACGGCTCGGTTCCGGTGGCCGAGGCTGACGTCATCGTGGCCCTGGGCGGCGACGGCTTCATGCTGGAGACCCTGCACAACAACCTGCAGCTTCGCACGCCCGTTTACGGCATGAACCGGGGCTCGGTCGGCTTCCTGATGAACGACTATGAGGAAGACGACCTGCTGGAGCGACTGGCCGAGGCCGACCGCACCGTCATCCACCCCCTGCAGATGGACGCCTGGGTCGAGAGCGGCGAGGTCCACAGCGGCCTGGCCATCAATGAGGTCTCGCTGCTGCGCCAGACACGCCAGACCGCCAAGCTGCGCGTCAGCATCAACGACAAGGTGCGGCTGGAGGAACTGAGCTGCGACGGCTGCATGGTGGCCACGCCCGCCGGCTCGACCGCCTACAACCTGTCGGCCCACGGCCCGATCATCCCCCTGGACGCGCCCAGCCTGGCCCTGACGCCGATCAGCGCCTTCCGTCCCCGACGCTGGCGCGGCGCCCTGCTGTCGCACACCGCGCGGGTCCGCTTCGAAGTGCTGGAGGCCGACAAGCGGCCCGTCAGCGCCACCGCCGACAATTTCGAAGTCCGACGCGTGACCCGGGTCGAGGTGCGCGAGCGGCGGGACATCAGCCTGGTCATGCTGTTCGACGCCGGGCGCTCGTTCGAGGAACGGGTCATGGCCGAACAGTTCGCCAGTTGAACGTCACGGGTTTTTAAGGCTCGGCGCCTAGGCTCCTCGCCAAGAGTTCAGGAGCCGTCACGTGAGCAACCCTCCCCAGGTCATTCGCCCGCCCCATCCGCTGCGCGCCAAGGTCGGCGGATTCGGCGGCATCGACGCCGACGCCATCGCCAAGGCCGAGGCCGCCCTCAAGGCCATGTCAGCCCAGTTCGGCCAGTGGCTCAACGACGAGGTCGCCAAGCTGGATCAGGCCCAGGCCGACATCCGCGCCAAGGGCTACACGCTGGAAACCGCCGAAGCCCTTTACTTCCGCGCGCACGACCTGAAGGGCCTGGGCGCCACTTACCAGTATCCGCTGGTGACCCGGATCGCCGGCTCCCTGTGCCGGATGATGGACGACGGCGACAAGCGGATGCAGGCGCCGATCGCCATTCTGGACGCCCACGTCGACGCGATCCGCGCCGTGGTCCGTGACGAGATCCAGACCGATGACCACCCGGTCGGCCGAGATCTGGCCGAGACCCTGGAAGCCCGCGTCGCCGAACATCTGGCCTGAGTCCTGCTCACAGCCAAAAGAAAAGGCGCCGCCGATGCCGGGGCGCCTTTTTTTCATGGGCGATGGCCTGGATCAGGCCGCGCTGACCGCGGCTTCCGCTCCAGAGGCCGCGGGTCGATCCAGCCGCTCCATCAGATAGGACAGATCGTCCCGCGAGGCGTTGGGCCGCTGGCTCAGGAAGCGCTCCAGCATCCGCTGACGGAAGGCGTCGCTGGCGGTGTCCCCGCCCTCGGCCTGCAGGGTGCGCCAGGTGTCGACACCGGCGCGGAAGGCCTGGAACAGACGCGGCGGCAGGCCCGCGCGATCATAGATGGCCTTGAGCCCCAGCGGCCCGGCGTCGTGCACCATCAACCAGGCCCGATGATGCGGCGTGCCCGCCAACTCGGCCAGGGCGTGCTCGAACAGGGCCATCTGTCCGCGAGCCAGCGCCCGCAGCAGCAGGGAGGCGTTCAGAACCTTGCGCGCGTTCAGCCCGGCGACGAAGGCCGGCAGGTCGTTGGTGACCCGCGCCTGATCGACCAGATCGACCGTAACCCGCTCGCGCGTGAACTGGGCGAACTGGATGGCGGTTTCGGGGGCCACGGCGTGACGCGTCACCAGATGCTCGCGCACAGCGTCGCTGGCCAGGGCCACCAGACGCTCGGTCACGGACAGAGGCAGAACCTGACGATAGGCGATGGCGGACACGACCTCGGACGCCTGACCGAAGCGGTCAATGACGACGCCCAGGGCGGCTTCGGACAGGTCGGCGTTGTCGTTGGCGGCCAGAATCTGCACCGCCGAGCGGCACCCCTCGGCCGCCAGGACCGTGGCCACGTCGCGCGGCACGCGACCGCGGGACGCGACGGCGTTCTGGCGCACGGCCGAACCGGCGCGGATGATCTCGATCAGGTCGTCGTCGGTAAAGGCCGGCGAACTGGCGATGATGGGCAGGGCCACGCTGTCCACGTCGGCGACCAGACGGCGCGCCACCTCACGCGGCATCAGGTCCGAGCCCTTGAGGGTGACGGCCATAGCCCGGCGCACCAGCTCGGCGGCGTCGCTGGCCAGAACCCCGAGGATCTTCTGCGCCGCCGCGCGGTCCGCCTCGTCCAGCGCCATGCGGTCGATGCTGCGGCACAGCTTGTGCGCCGCCGCCGCGCGCTCGTCTTCCGCGTCGGACTTGATCAGGCGCCGGATGTCGCTTTCCGTCAGTCGTGCGCGGTAGGCGGTCATGCGGGAGCTCGTGAGCTGGGCGGGCGAAGAATCAATCGTCACGCTTAGCTTTACATAGTTAACGTCTCGTTAGGAGTGAGACGAAACCATGCTCGTTTAAGCTGCCGTCTCCGAGGGCGGCGCAAAGGCCCCGCCGAAGCCGCTGCTCTTGCCGCCCTGACCGTCCTGCCCCAGCAACAGGGCCAGCAGACTCTGGTCCTGCTTCAGGCGATCCAGCCGCGCGGCGAGCGCCCGGTCCTTGTCGCTGAGGTCCGGCGTCGCGGCCAGCGCCGAGCCGACGCCCGCCGCGGGCGCGCCCTCGCCCGCCGTACGCTGCAGGTTGGCGTGAACCTCGGCCACCGTGGCGTGGCGGCCGTTGCGGTAGAAGATCGAGCGATTGGCCGAGGCCGCGTCGGGGAAGAGCGACGCCGCGCTGGCGCCGGGCCGCGACTGCATGGCCTCCATCAGCTTGGCGGCGCCCGCCGGGCCGAGGAAGTGGGCGGCGTAGAGGTCGCCCGCGCCCGGCTCCTGCCCTGTGCGGCCGCGCAGATAGGCGGCGTTGGAAGCCGTCAGCTCGGCCGCCATGGTCGAGGCGGCCTGGGGATCGAAACGCAGATCCAGCACCACATTGCGGGCCGAGCCCTGCACCCGCCAGCGGCCGTCGTCGCCGCGGTGAATCAGGTCGGCGTACTGACCGTAGCCGTGCTTGGCGCCATGCTGCTTCACCGTGGCCAGCCAGGTCTGCTCGATGAACTGGAACAGGCCCGAGGCGGACGAGGTCGGCGCCCGCGCGGACGGGTTCATCGCGCTCTCGCGGCGGGCCGTCTTCATCAGGAAATCGAAGTCCACGCCGGTCCTGCTGGACGCACGCCGGATGGCCGCTTCAACCCCGCCAGACGATGGAATCGCTCCTACGCTCATAGGGTGAACGGTCGCTAACCAAGGTTAACGAAACCCTAAAATCACAAGCGCCGCAATAAAGCCGCAAGGCGAGCGCGACCATTGTTCCGTGGGCGCTGGGGAGGGCCTGCGACAGGAGGCGTTGAAGGCCATGATGATCAGAACCGCGGGCGGCCCCGGACTGGTGAGCCCGATAGATTTTGCCGAACGCAAGAAGCCGATTCCGCGCTGGATTTGGGCGGCGATCGGGGTGTCCGCCCTGGTCCACGTCGGCGCCGGGGTCTGGCTCTACAATCAGCGATTCCAGTTGGCGGAGATTCCTGCCGTCGAGGACACGCCGACCACCGTCATCGACATCATTCCCATGCCCAAGCCGCCGGAACCGACCGTCGCGCCCAAGGCCCCGCCCGCGCCGACGCCGCCGCTCCATCGACCTGAGACGGTCATTGCTTCGCCCGTGGCGCCGCTGGAGGTCCCGATCGCGCCCGTCACCACGACCGATGCAGGCCCGGCGATCAACCTGACCGCTCCCGCCAGCGAACCCTCGACCGGCACGGCGGTGACGTCGCAGCCGACGCCGTCGGTCCCGGTCATCACCAACCCCGACTGGGTGCGCAAACCCACGGGCGAGCAGATGATGCGGGCCTATCCGTCGGCGGCCGAGGCGCGGGGCGTCAGCGGCGTCGCCAACCTGTCCTGCCTGGTGAAGGTCGACGGAAGCCTGACCGGCTGTTCGGTCACGTCCGAGACCCCGGGCAATCAGGGCTTCGGGCGGGCCGCCATGGGCCTGACCCGCTACTTCCGCCTGAGCCCGCGCACGGTGGACGGTCAAGCCGTCGACGGCGCCCGCGTCGGCATGGCCATTCGCTTCACCCTGCCCGAGTAGGACTGCCCTCGAAGGCTAGATGAAGCGACGGGGGGCGAGGGTCGGTTCTTTCGAGGATCGGCCCTCGACTTCGTCCGCCACCACGCTCGCCACCAGCGGCCCCAGCAGCCAGCCGTTGCGGCGCGGCCCGACCGCCAGAAGCAGCCCGTCCTCGACCGCCCCCGCCATCGGCAGGCCGTCCGGCGCGGCGCCGCGCACGCCGGCGCGCCACTCGATCTGAAGCGGACGCGGGATGCGGCCCAGCACGGCCCAGGCCGCCTCCAGCATCTGGGCGCAGCGCTCAGCATCGGGCGTGAGCGACCGCTCGCCCGCCTCCATGGTCGCCCCGATGACGCAGCCCCGCCCCATCGGCGCGACATAGGCGCCGGGCCCGCGCACGACGTGATCGACCAGCCGCTCGGCCACCAGACCGATCTGGCCCCGGATCGGCGAGATCAGGGCCAACAAGCGTGTCGCATCCTCGGGCAGCCCCGCCATCGCTTCTGAGGCCCCTGTCGCCAGCACGACCTGATCCGCCTCGACTGCCCCCGCCGTCGTCTCCACGCGCCAACGCCCGGTCGACCGCGACAGGGCCGTCGCGCGGCCTTCCAGCATCCGCACGCCCTGGGTCAGCGCCGCCAGGGCCTGCGCCGGCTCGACCTTCCAGTCCTCTTGCGTAATCAGCCGCCCGGTCTCGCGATAATAGACGTGTTCAAAGCCCAGGGAGGCCAATCGCTCGGCCAGAACCTCGACGTTCCCGCCACGCCACTCGGCCGGGTCGTGATCCAGCCTGACGCCGGTCGCCGCCGCGAAGTCGGCCCAGGCGTCGCGGGCGCGGCGCAGCAGGGCGGCGTGCTCGGGGCTCAGGTCATCGACGGCGCTCTCCATGGCCGGGGCGATCATCCCCGCCGCCACCGCCGAGGCGTTCAGGCCGCCCGGATCGACCACCGTCACGGCATGGCCGCGCCGGACCAGTTCCGCCGCCATGCACAGGCCCAGAACGCCCGCGCCGACCACCATGATGTCTTGAGAATTGAAAAGGGGCACGGGCTGTCCATCGACCTCCCGCGCCCCGATTTCAACCCGGCTTTTGTCTTACTCGGCGGCGAGCTTGGCCGCGCGGGCCTCTTCCAGACGCTTGGTCAAGGCCGCGTGCTGGCCCCACAGGGCCTTGGGCAGGCGCTCGCCGAACTTCTCGTAGAAGGCAGGGATCAGGGCCGCTTCCTCGGTCCAGACGTCGGCGTCGACGTCCAGCAGGATCTTCAGGTCGGCGTCCGACAGGCTGAGACCCGACAGGTCCAGCGCGGCCCTGGTCGGCAGACGACCGACCGGGGTGTCCACGGCCTCGGCCTTGCCATCCAGACGCTCGACGATCCACTTCAGAACGCGGGCGTTGTCGCCGAAGCCCGGCCAGACGAACTTGCCGTCCTCGTTCTTGCGGAACCAGTTGACGAAGAAGAGGCGCGGCAGCTTCGACGCATCCGCCTTCTCGCCCATCTTCAGCCAATGGTCGAAATAGTCGCCCATGTTGTAGCCGCAGAAGGGCAGCATGGCGAAGGGATCGCGTCGCAGTTCGCCGACCTTGTTCTCGGCGGCGGCGGTGCCTTCCGAGGCCACGGTCGAGCCCATGAAGACGCCGTGCTCCCAGTCGAAGGCTTCCGTCACCAGCGGCACTGCCGAGGCGCGGCGACCGCCGAACAGGATGGCGTCGATCGGCACGCCCGCCGGATCTTCCCACTCGGGCGCGATGGCCGGGCATTGACCGGCGGGGGCGGCGAAGCGGGCGTTCGGGTGAGCGGCGGGCTCGCCCGAGGCCGGGTCGTGCGGCTGGCCCTTCCAGTTGGTCAGGCCTTCCGGCGCTTCCTTGGTCAGGCCTTCCCACCAGACGTCGCCGTCAGCGGTCAGGGCGACGTTGGTGAAGATGGTGTTCTTCGCCAGGGTCTCGAGCGCATTGTGGTTGGTGTTGCGGCTGGTGCCCGGCGCCACGCCGAAGAAGCCCGCTTCCGGGTTCACGGCATAGAGGCGGCCGTCGTCGCCGAAGCGCATCCAGGCGATGTCGTCGCCGACCGTCTCGGCCTTCCAGCCCGCCAGCGCCGGCTGCAGCATGGCCAGGTTGGTCTTGCCGCAGGCGCTCGGGAAGGCGGCGGCCACGTATTTAGACACGCCCTCGGGGCTGGTCAGCTTGAGGATCAGCATGTGCTCGGCCAGCCACCCCTCGTCGCGGGCCATGATCGAGGCGATGCGCAGGGCGTAGCACTTCTTGCCCAGCAGGGCGTTGCCGCCGTAGCCCGAGCCGTAGGACCAGATTTCGCGGGTTTCGGGGAAGTGGACGATCCATTTGTCGTCGTTGCAGGGCCACGGCACATCGGCCTGGCCCTCGGCCAGGGGCGCGCCCAGGGTGTGGACGGCGGGGACGAAGACGCCGTCGGCGCCCAGCATGTCCAATGCGCCCTTGCCCATGCGGGTCATGACGCCCATCGACACGGCGACATAGCCGCTGTCGGTGATCTCGACGCCCAGGGCGGAGATCTTGGAGCCCAGCGGGCCCATGCAGAACGGCACCACATACATGGTGCGGCCCTTCATGCAGCCGTCGAACAGACCGTCCAGACGATCGCGCATCTCGATCGGATCGGACCAGTTGTTGGTCGGGCCGGCGTCGGCCTCGTCTTCCGAGCAGATGAAGGTGCGGCTCTCGACGCGAGCCACGTCCTTGGGGTCCGAGGCGGCATAGTAGCAGCCGGGGCGCTTGGACTGATCCAGTTCCTTCAGCGTGCCCTTGGCGATCAGGTCGGCGACGATGGCCGATTTTTCGGCTTCCGAGCCGTCGCACCAATGCACCCGGTCCGGCTTGGTCAGGGCCGCGATCTGCGCGACCCAGGCGACCAGACCCTTGTGGTCGGTCGGCGCGGGATAGAGTCCGGGAATTGATACGTCTGCAGTCACAACATGGTCTCCTGAACCGTGCCGCCCGACGATCTGACGCCGTCGTGACGAGTCGGGCGCTGATCACGCCCTGTTACAGGCGCAATGCCACCGGAGACGACGTAAGGTCAACCGTTGCCGGAATTCACTTTCATCGGAATAAATTTGCTGCGCCGCAGCAAGTTTTCCGGTCGCGACCGACCCCTGCCAGGGATAAAAAGACCGGATGCGCACCATGGACACCCTCGCCGCCCTGCCCGATGGCGCACTGGCCTCGCCCGCCTCGGTTCGCAACGCCGAGCCCATTCTGAAGATCCTGCGCGCCCATCTTCCCAAAAGCGGGCGGGTGCTCGAGATCGCAGCCGGTTCCGGCCAGCACGCCTTGACCTTTTCCAGCGCCCTGCCCGGCCTGGAATGGACCCCCAGCGATCCCAGCCCGGACGCCCGCGCCAGCATCACCGCCTGGTCGGCCCATGCGGGATCGGACAATCTTCAACCGCCGCTGGCGCTGGATTGCATGGACGAGAGTTCCTGGCCCGAAGGCCCGTTCGACGCCGTCCTCTGCATCAACATGATGCACATCAGCCCGTGGGCGGCGACCGAGGGGCTGATGAGGCTGGCTGAACGCGTCCTGCCCCGCCCGGGCGGCCTGCTCTATCTCTACGGCCCCTATCGCGAGGCCGAGGTTCCCTTGGCTCCATCCAATGAAGCGTTCGACATCAGCCTGAAGGCTCGCGACCCGGCTTGGGGCCTGCGCGATCGGGACGACGTCGTCGCCTTGGCCCGATCGCACGGCCTGACGCTGACGCTGCGGACGGACATGCCCGCCAACAACATCAGCCTTCTGTTCAGACGGGTCTGATCAGGCGCCTTTCGAGCAGGCGCCCGAAATCAGGACATCGTCGCGACCACCGCCGACAGTTCGGTGCGTTCGTGGATCAGCGCGACCTTGTCGCCCCGGAAGACGGCGCCCGGCGCATCCGCCGCCACGCCGAAGGCTTCAGCCGCCAAAGCCACGCCGTCAGCGAAGGCCAGAACCGGCAGGCCCTGCGCCTTGGCCAGACCCAGCAGCGCCTTGACCTGGGCCACGCCCGCCTCGTCCGCCGCACCGCCTGGAACCACCACGCCCTTGACCCGTCCGCTTGTGATGTCGTCCGCCGTGGCCGTAGCCAGCACGGTCACGCCGTCGCTGATCAGGCTGGCGTCGCCAGTCGAGATCGGCGCCAGGGACACGCCGTCAAAGCGCAACGCCGTCTCCATGTCGCCCAGAGGGCCGAAATCCATACCCTTGCGCATGATCAGAGCCATGCGCAGACGCACGGGGGCGGGGCGGTTGAAGCTCTGGCGAGGGCGTGAAGCGGTCGAGGTGTTGCGTTGAGTGGACAAGACGTCTCCTTCGAAGGTTGTCGTTCAATATTCGATCACCCGCTCAGATTGGATTGGGTGAAACGGCCCTGAAGAGGAACTGAAAACGCAAATCGCCGCGTCACGGCGTGGCCGAACGCGATCTGGATCAGTTTTTAAGGGTGATTGAACATATAGGCCCGCTGCGCTGAGGGTCAATGTCAGAGCCAGACCATTTGATCTCAGCGATATTCAGACGCGGATTCTGAAATCTATCCGCACGTCGTTCGCCTGACGGCTTGCCTGCCCGGCCCCCGGCCTTCTACAGAGCGCCATCCTCAAGGACCGACGCCATGGCTTTCACTCGCACCTATGACGGCCCCGAGCCCGTCCGCATCAACAAGTGGCTGGGGCAGAGCGGCGTCTGCTCGCGTCGCGAGGCTGACGGACTGATCGCGGAAGGCCTGGTCAGCATCGACGGCGAGGTCGTCACCGACGCCGGCCGCAAGATCGAGCCGGGCCAGACCCTGAGCCTGAACGACAAGGGCGAGGCCGCGCTGGCCTCGGGCGTCACCATTCTGATCCACAAGCCGATCGGCTATGTCTCGGGCCAGCCTGAACCGGACAAGATCCCCGCCGTGCGTCTGCTGACCGAGGCCAACCGCGTCGGTGAAGGCGTCGTCCCGGCGGAGGACGTCTCCCTGCCCCCGATCGGCCGTCTGGACGAGGACTCGCGCGGTCTGCTGATGCTGTCGTCGGACGGCGTGGTGGCCAAGGCCGTGATCGGGCCGCAGTCCAGCCTGGACAAGGAATATCTGGTCCGCGTCGCCGGCGACGTGACCGAGAAGAAGCTGGCCCTGCTGCGCCGCGGCCTGATGCTGGACGGGCGGGTGCTGAAATACGCCAGGGTCTCGCGCATGGAACAGAACCGCCTGCGCTTCATCCTGACCGAAGGCCGCAACCGCCAGATCCGCCGCATGTGCGAGATGGTGGATCTGGAGGTCACGGACCTGCTGCGCATCCGCGTCGGCCCGATCCGCCTGGACAACCTGCCCGAGGGCAAATGGCGGATGATCAGCAGCGAAGAACGCGAAGCCCTGATCCGCGGCGACTTGGGCTAAGGCTCAGCCCCGCAGCGCCTCGAACCACCGCTGCAACAGGGTCGCCTCGTCGCGATGGGCGGCGACGCGGGCCGCCGCTTCCTCGTCCACGCCCCAGCGTTCCTCGGTGAAGGCCTCGTCCAGACGCGACAGCTCCAGCGCCGCTGCGCCCGACAGCGCCCCGCGCTGCACCGCCAGACCCAGGACCGCTGACCCGAACAGCGGCACCGCCGTCGCCAGACCGGTCAGGCTGTGGTCGTCCATCTCCAGCGCCAGCGCCTTGACCCGCTCCAGCGCCTCGGGCGCCTGGGCCCGGTGGACGATGCCCTCGGCGGCATGCAGAACGACATCCAGTTCACGCGCCGCCCAGTCGCGCCACGGCCCCCACTCGGCCTGTTGGCGCTCGATCAGGGTCGTCGGATGCTCGGCCATGTAACAGATGACGTCTGACCCGGCGTAGGCGGCGATCTCGGCGGCCACCGGCTCGCGCGTCTGGCTGACCCGGTCTATGGCGGTCGAGGCCAGACGGGTCGCCGGCATGGTTCCGGGCGCCAGGAACTCGCCCTGCGCCGCCCATTCGTCCGCCACCAGCCGCGCGGCGGCCTCGGTCGGCAGGGTCAGGGTGGCGCCCGCCGGCGTCTTGGGCGTGCGCCCGTCCAGACGCACCGTCCACCCGCCTTCATCTTTGGAGACGTCAGCGACCTTCCAGAAGCGTTTGATACGCTCCTCGGACTCGCGAAAGCCCTTGCGAGCAGCGACGTTGGGATCAAGCGGAGGGATGTGGGACATAGATGGTCTCAAGCAGCAATGGCGGTTGAGGCGAAGCGGTCCAGCGCCGCCTCCAGATCAGGACAGTCGACGGCGACGTGATGCGCGCCGGCCGCGACCTGTTCCTCATGCGTATGGAAACCCCATCCGACCCCCAGAGGATGCACGCCTGCGTTCAGGGCCATCAGGATGTCGTGGCTGGTGTCGCCGATCATGACGGTCGAGGCCGCGTCGGCCCCGCAGGCGCTCATGGCGGCGAACAGCATGGCGGGATCGGGCTTGCCCGGACCATCGGCGGCGCAGTGGCTGGACAGGAACAGTTCGCTCCATTCGGGCCGCGCCAGATTGCGGGCCACGCCGCGCCGGTTCTGCCCCGTCGCCAGCGACAGCCGCCAGCCGTCGCGCTTCAACCGCCGCAGGGTGTCCATGACGCCGGGATAAAGCGGCTCCTCGTGGCCTGCCTCATACATGGTGCGGAAGCTGGCCTGAAACGCCGCCACGAAATCAGCCAGCTCGGCCATCGTCAGGCCCGGCTCCAGCACGTGCAGCGCCTTGTCCAGCGTCAGGCCGACGATCTGGCGCACCCGGTCATAGGA
>DAIOID010000065.1:4285-17068 GCA_036744355.1 Brevundimonas sp. | reverse complement strand
GATGTCGAGGCCGCCTGCGGACTCCCCGAACAGGGTGACATTGGTTGGGGCGCCGCCGAAGGCGCTGATGTGGTCGCGCACCCATTCCAGCGCCGCGATCTGATCCAGCAGGGCCTGATTGCCCAGCGCCTCGCCTGGCGCGGCCTCGGCCGTCAGGGCCGGATGGGCGAAGAAGCCGAGCTGGCCCAGGCGGTAGTTGACGCTGACCAGCACCACCCCGTCGCGGGCGAAGGCGGCGCCGTCATAGAAGGGTAGGGACCCGGCCCCCATCCGGTTCGATCCTCCGTGCAGCCAGACCATGACCGGCGCCGGTCCGGTCGTCTCGGCGGGCGCCCAGACATTCAGCGTCAGGCAGTCTTCGCCGGTCGGCTCCGGCGCGCCGCCGATGACGACGATGTCGGCCACGTCGGCGGGCCCGGCCTGAGGGGCGGAGGGACCGAACTCCGCCGCCTCGCGCACGCCGTCCCAGGCCGGAAAGGGTTGCGGCGCGCGCCAGCGCAGCTCGCCCACCGGGGCGGCGGCATAGGGCACGCCGCGAAACACGTTCGCGGGTCCTTGGCGACGACCGCGCAGGTCGCCAGACGGGGTGCGCACGACGGGCGAGGTCGCGGCCAGATTGATCTGATCCATGGTTCCGTCCCTTGAGGCGCGATCTTCGCCGCGCTCGTTCACTTGAGAATGAACAACGCTCGCTCGACTGTCGAGCCGCTGAGTGAAACTTCATTCATGCAAGAATGAATGATGTTGACAGCGGGGCCGTTCGCGGACCACCGTCAGGCCAACACAGATCAGCGGCGACCAAACGACCGCGCGTGGAGAGGAAACGAGAATGCGAACGACAGGACAGTTGCGTCTGGCGCTGATGACCAGCGCCTTCATCACGGCCTCGCTCTGCGCGGCGCCGAGCTTCGCCCAGCAGGCGTCGGACACCGAACAGGCCTCCAGCATTGACGACGTGGTCGTGACGGCTCGCCGCCGTGAAGAGAGCTTGAAAGACGTGCCGGTCGCCGTCACCGCCGTCAGCAGCGAGCGTCTGGAACAGACCGGCGCCGCCGACATCACCACTTTGCAGCAGCAGACGCCGAACGCCACGGTCCAGATCGCGCGCGGCACCAACTCGACCCTGACCAGCTTCATCCGCGGCGTCGGCCAGCAGGACCCTTTGTGGGGCTTCGAGCCCGGCGTGGGCCTCTATGTCGACGACGTCTATGTGGCCCGTCCGCAGGGCGCGGTGCTGGACATCTTCGACATCGAACGTCTGGAAGTCCTGCGCGGACCGCAGGGCACCCTCTATGGCCGCAACACCATCGGCGGCGCGATCAAATACGTCACCAAGCGCCTGGGCCAGGACCCCGAACTGACGCTGAAGGGGGCCTACGGCAGCTATAATCAGGTCGATCTGATCGCCTCGGGCTCGGCACCGCTGACGGACACCCTGCGCATCGGCGGCGCGGTCGCCCGCTACACCCGCGACGGCTACGGCACCAACCTGACCACGGGCGCCGATCACTACAACAAGGACGTCACGGCGGGTCGTCTGAGTGTCGAATGGACGCCGACCGACGACCTCTTCTTCCGTCTGGCCGGCGACATGACCGAGGACGAGTCGAACGCCCGTCATGGCTATCGCCTGAAGGCGCCGATGACCGACGGCATCTATGACACCCGCGCCGGCATCGGCGACGAGGGCTATGTGCGCACGCGCGGCCTGTCCTTCACTGGCGAGTGGAACGTCAACGACGCCGTGACGCTGAAGTCGGTCACGGCCTGGCGCGACGGCGACACCAAGGGCGACGGCATCGACTTCGACGGCCTGCCGCAGCCCATTCTCGACATTCCCGGCTACTACGCCGACAGCCAGTTCACCCAGGAATTACAGGTCCTGTTCGAGGGCGAGCGCTGGCAGGGCGTGGCCGGCGTCTTCTATATGGACGCCTCGGCCGAGGGCGCGTTCGACACGGTCATCGGCCTTTATCCGCTGGTGCCGCCCGGCTTCGCGCCCGGTCTGACGACCTTCACGGGCGGCAAGGTGGACACCGAGAGCTTCGCCGTCTTCGCCGACTTCAGCTACGATCTGACAGATCAGCTGTCGCTGTCGGTCGGCGGTCGCTGGACGCAGGACAAGAAGAGCGTCGATCAGTTCCGTCAGAACTATCTGGGCATCAAGAGCCCCTTCTTCGGCAACAGCTCGGCGGTCGCCGCCGGCGCGCCCTCGACCGACTACACCAACTCGGACACCTATTCCGAGTTCACGCCGCGGATCAGCGCCAGCTACAAGTTCACGCCTGAACTGACCGGCTACGCCTCCTATGGACGGGGCTTCAAGTCGGGCGGCTTCGACATGCGCGGCGACGCCAGCCTCTATCCCGAGACTATTAACGGCTATCAGCCGGAACTGGTCGACACCTATGAGATCGGGCTGAAGGGCTCGCTGCTTGACCGCCGCGTCAACTTCGCCACGGCCCTGTTCAAGTCGGACTACACCGACCAGCAGATAACCTCGCAGTTCTTCATCCCGCCGGCTTCGGTCGTCAGCTTCGTCGACAATGCGGGTTCCAGCGAGATCTGGGGCTGGGAGTTGGAAGCCAGCGCGCGGATCACCGACAGCTTCATCCCGCGCCTGACGCTGGGTTACCTGGACGCCAAGTTCAACGACTTCGTCACTTTCAACCCGTTGACCGGCAAGCGCGAGAACATGGCCGACCAGCGCGAGTTCCAGAACACGCCGGATTGGACGGCCAATATCGCGCTGCCCTACAGCGTCGATCTGGGCGATCGCGGCTCGATTATCTTTACGCCCATGGCCTCGTATCGTGGTGCGACGCAGATGTTCGAGACGGCCATCCCGCTGCTCGATCAGGGGGCCTACTGGCTCTATGACGCCACCCTGATGTGGACCGCGCCTGACGCCCGTTATCGCGTCAGCCTGGCCGGGCGCAACCTGTCCGACGAACGCTATCGCGCGGGTGGCTACAACTTCCCCGGCGCTCTGACGGGAGATTCCGTCATCGGTTTCTACGACGCGCCGCGCACCGTGACGCTGAGCGTGACCGCCAACTTCTAGGGTTTCCAGCCCCGGATACACTGAAGCCCCGCCGGCCCGCCCGGCGGGGTTTTCTTTTGAGCCTCAGCTCAGCGTGTAGGGGATCACGCCGCGCTCGTTTTCCGGCACGCGCAGGGTCCGGTCGATGGGCGGGAAGGCCCGCTGGGCGCAGTCGGTGCGCTCGCAGATGCGGCAGCTGACGCCCATGCGGGTGGGCGGTCCGTTCAGGTCCAGGCCCGCCGCATAGACCAACTGATTTGCGTGTTCGATCTCGCAGCCGAGACCGAGCGCGTAGCGGCGATCGGGTTCAAGGTAGGAGCCGCCCGGCTTGGACACGCTCTTGGCGATGCAGATGTAGCGCGAGCCGTCGGGCATCTCCGACAGGTTGACCAGGATACGGTCCGGCGCGCCGAAGGCTTCGTGCACGTTCCATAGGGGGCAGGCGCCGCCGAAGCGGGCGAACTGGAAGCGCGTGGCGCTGTGCCGCTTGGTGATGTTCCCGGCCATGTCCACCCGCGCGAAATAGAAGGGCACGCCGCGCCAGCCGGGGCGCTGCAGGGTCGAGAGCCGGTGGCAGACCTGTTCGAAGCTGACGTGGAAGCGGTTGCGCAAGCGGTCCACGTCGTGACGAAGCTCGCGCGCCGCCTCGAGGAAGCGACGATAGGGCAGCAGCAGGGCGCCCGCCGCATAGTTGGCCAGGCCGACCCGGCAGACGTCGCGCGCGGCGGGAATGTCGAAGGCGGCGCGGTCCAGCTCGTGCTCGATCAGGTCGTGGAAGCGCAGCAAGACCAGCTGGTGCGCCATCAGGAAGGACCGCGTCGCACCGGGCAGGCTGGCGTCGACATAGAGGATGCGCGCCGCCGGATCGAAGCGCCGCATCGCCCCGCGCCCTTCGCCGGTGGCTAGGCGCACCCCGCACAGGTCGTTCAGCGCCGCTTCCAGATCACGCTCCGGGTGGCCGCCCGCGCCCAGACCCAGCTGCTCGGCCAGCGCCTCCGCCGCTTGATCCAGAACGTCGATGTAGTTGTCGCGATAGTGGAAGAAGTCGCGCACGGCTTCGTAGGGCAGGGCAGGCGCGGCCTGCGCCCGCTCGTCGCGGCCCAGGGTCTCGTTCAGCGTCTTCAGCCGCTCGTCGAGACGACGATAGTCCTGATGCAGGGCCAGGAACTGTCGCGCCAGCCGGGGGGTGTTGGTCACCGCCTGCTTCAGTTCGACGGCGGACGGCGCCTCGGCGTGACCGGCGACGTCGGTGACGGCCTCGCGCAGGTCGGCGATCAGGCGGGCGTCGCCGTCCAGATCGAACAGGCTGGCGTCCACGTCAAAGGCCCGCGTCAGGGCGATCAGAACCCGCGCCGTCGCCGGGCGTTGATTGGTCTCGATCTGCGACAGGTAGCTGGGCGACAGGGCCAGCCGCCCGGCGCAGGCTTCCAGCGTCCAGCCGCGCGCTTCGCGCAGCTTGCGCACCTTGGCCCCGAGGTAGAGTTTTTCCGCCATCGCAACTTTGCAAATCAGCCCGTCGACCTTGGCAGGCTTACGCACTTACGCCCCTTTTGCAAAGTTGCGATTGCCTTTTTGCAACGAAGCGGCTCAGTGATCACCAAAGATTACAGGGAGCAGCCCACACCATGAGCCAGGCCATCCTCGAGGAGCTTGAGCGCCGTCGCGCCGCCGCCAAACTGGGCGGTGGTCAGAAGCGCATCGAGAGCCAGCACGCCAAGGGCAAGCTGACCGCGCGCGAACGCATCGAAGTCCTGCTGGACGAAGGCAGCTTCGAAGAGACCGACATGTTTGTGGAGCATCGCAGCCACGACTTCGGCATGGATCAGCAGCGCATCCCCGGCGACGGCGTCGTCACCGGGCGCGGCACCATCGGCGGGCGTCTGGTCTATGTCTTCTCGAAAGACTTCACCGTCTTTGGCGGCTCCCTGTCGGGCGCCCACGCGGCCAAGATCGTCAAGATCCAGAAGATGGCCCTGACGGCCGGCGCCCCGATCATCGGCCTGTTCGATGCAGGCGGCGCCCGTATTCAGGAAGGCGTGGAATCGCTGGCCGGTTACGCCGACATCTTCCTGCAGAACACCCTGGCCTCGGGCGTCATCCCGCAGATTTCGGTCATCATGGGCCCGTGCGCGGGCGGCGACGTCTATTCGCCCGCCATCACCGACTTCATCTTCATGGTGAAGGACACGTCCTACATGTACGTGACCGGCCCGGACGTGGTGAAGACCGTCACCAACGAAGTCGTCAGCCATGAGGACCTGGGCGGCGCCCGCGTTCACGCCGGCAAGTCGGGGGTCGCCGACGGCGCCTTCGAGAACGATCTGGAGGCCCTCAGCGAGGTCCGCCGCCTGATCGGCTTCCTGCCCCTGTCGAACCGCGAAAAGCCGCCGGTCCGCGACAGCTATGACGAGGCGGATCGCGACGAGGCCAGCCTCGACACCCTGGTCCCGACCAATCCGAACCAGCCCTATGACATGAAGGAGCTGATCCTGAAGACGGTCGACGAGGCCGACTTCTTCGAGATCGGCGCCGACTTCGCCAAGAACATCATCTGCGGCTTCGGTCGTCTGGACGGCCAGACCGTCGGCATCGTCGCCAACCAGCCCCAGGTGCTGGCGGGTGTTCTGGACATCGACAGCAGCCGCAAGGCCGCGCGCTTCGTCCGCTTCTGCGACGCCTTCCACATTCCGCTGGTGACCCTGGTGGACGTGCCGGGCTTCATGCCGGGCACCAAGCAGGAGTACGGCGCCCTGATCAAGCACGGCGCCAAGCTGCTGTTCGCCTATGCCGAGGCCACCGTGCCCAAGCTGACGGTCATCACGCGCAAGGCCTATGGCGGCGCCTATGACGTCATGAGCTCCAAGCACCTGCGCGGCGACGTCAACTACGCCTGGCCCACCGCCGAGATCGCGGTCATGGGCGCCAAGGGCGCGGTCGAGATCATCTTCCGCAAGGAGGCCGGCGACCCCGAGGCGCTGGCGGCGCGCGAGGCCGAATACAAGGAACGCTTCGCCAACCCCTTCGTCGCGGCCGGTCTCGGCTACATCGACGACGTCATCATGCCCCACGGCACCCGCCGTCGCCTGATCAAGGCCCTGAAGACGCTGAAGAACAAGACCCAGGAAAATCCCTGGAAGAAGCACGACAACATTCCCCTGTAAGGCCCAGAAATGTTCAAGAAAATTCTGATCGCCAACCGGGGCGAGATCGCGGTTCGCATCATCAAGACCTGCCGCAAGATGGGCATCAAGACGGTGCTCGTTTATTCGGACGCCGACGCCGGGTCGCTGGCCTGCGAGATGGCCGACGAGACCATCCACATCGGGCCGTCGCCCGCCGCCCAGTCCTATTTGATCCAGGACAAGATCGTGGACGCGGTGCGCCAGTCGGGCGCCGAGGCGGTCCACCCCGGCTTCGGCTTCCTGTCGGAAAACCCGGTCTTCGCGCGTCGTCTGGAGGCCGAGGGCATCACCTTCATCGGCCCGAACCCGCACGCCATCGAGGCCATGGGCGACAAGATCACGTCCAAGAAGTTCGCCGCTGAGGCGGGCGTCTCGACCGTGCCGGGCCACATGGGCCTGATCGAGTCGACCGAAGAGGCGGTGAAGATCGCGGGCGAGATCGGCTATCCGGTCATGATCAAGGCCAGCGCCGGCGGCGGCGGCAAGGGCATCCGTGTCGCCCATTCCGACGCCGACATGGCCGAAGGCTTTGCGGCGGTGAAGGCCGAAGCCCTGACCGCCTTCGGCGACGACCGCGTCTTCCTCGAGAAGTTCATCGTCAATCCGCGCCACATCGAGATCCAGGTGCTGGGCGACAAGCACGGCAACATCGTCTCGCTGTTCGACCGCGAATGCTCGATCCAGCGTCGCAACCAGAAGGTCATCGAAGAGGCGCCGTCGCCCCTGCTGGACGACGCGACGCGCAAGGCCATGGGCGATCAGGCCGTGGCTCTGGCCCGCGCCGTCAACTACGACAGTGCCGGCACGGTCGAGTTCGTGGCCGGTCAGGATCGCAGCTTCTACTTCCTGGAAATGAACACCCGTCTGCAGGTCGAGCACCCGGTGACGGAGCTGATCACCGGCGTCGATCTGGTCGAGCAGATGATCCGTTCGGCGGCGGGCGAGACCATGGGCTTCAAGCAGGAAGACCTGTCGATCAAGGGCTGGGCCATCGAGAGCCGCATCTACGCCGAGGACCCCTATCGCGGCTTCCTGCCGTCGATCGGCCGTCTGGTGCGCTATGAGCAGCCCGAGGAAGGCGATCAGGGCGACTACACGGTCCGCAACGATTCCGGCGTCCGCGAGGGCGACGAGATCTCCATGTTCTACGACCCCATGATCGCCAAGCTGTGCGCGTGGGGCGAGACGCGCGACGCCGCCGTCGAGGGCATGGCCCGGGCGCTGGAAGACACCCACCTGTCGGGTCTGGGCCACAACGTGCCCTTCCTGTCGGCGGTGATGGATCAGGACCGCTTCAAGTCCGGCCAGCTGTCTACCAGCTACATCAAGGACGAGTTCCCCGACGGCTTCCGCGGTCTGGAACCCAGCGAGGCGCAGAAGGACATCTTCATCACCGTGGCCGCGGCGATGAACGAGGTCCTGGCCGAGCAGGCGGGCGATCCGTCGGAACGCACCGACTGGACGGTCCTGATTGACCGCGAGGCCCACGAGGTGTCGCTGTCCCATGACGAGGCCGAGGATCTGGTCATCTCGCTGGACGAGCGCGACCTGACCCTGTCGGAGATCGACTGGCGTCCGGGCATGGCCCAGTTCAAGGCCGTCTTGGACGACGAGCCCTTCACCGCCGAGGTCAAGCGCGCGCCGGACGGCTTCGACATCCGCCACCGGGCGGCCAGGGCCCGCGTTCGCGTCCTGACGCCGCGCGCCGCCGAGATGTATCAGCGCCTGCCTGAAAAGGTCGCCGCCGACACCTCGAAGCTGGTGCTGTCGCCCATGCCGGGTCTGGTCGTCGACATCCCCGTGACGGTCGGTCAGGAGGTCAAGTCGGGCGAGACCGTCGCCATCATCGAAGCCATGAAGATGCAGAACATCCTCAAGGCCGAGCGTGACGGCGTGGTGAAGGCGGTCGGCGCCAAGGCCGGCGATCCGGTCGCCGCCGACGACGTGCTGGTGGAGTTTGCGTAAATGACGACCTTTCCCACGCCGAGCCCGCTGGAATGGCGGGAACAGGCCGAGAAGGCGCTGAAGGGGCGGGCGATCGAAAGCCTGCTGCACCTTGACGCCGACGGCCTGATCATCCGGCCGCTCTATGCCGACGCAACCGGGGTGCAGGCGCTTCGCGCGCCGCGCACCACGGACGCCGAGGGGCGGGCGTGGGACCTGCGCACCCTGGTCGAGGGCGACGAGGCGGCGGCGATCAACGCCGCCGTCCTGACCGACCTTGAAAACGGCGCCGCCTCGGTGGTGCTGAAGGGGGCGTTCACGACCGACGAGGCGGCGCTGGCCGCCGCCCTCGACGGCGTGGCTCTGGAACTGGCGCCGGTGGCGCTGGACGCGGGCTTTGACGGCGTAAAGGCCGCCGAGGCCCTGTCGGCGGTGGCCAAGGGTTCACCCCGCGCCCAGCTGCAATTCCACCTCGACCCCATCTCGGCCTATGCCGAGGCGGCAGAAGGCGACATCGACGCCGCCGTGACCGAGGCGGCCGAGGCCGCCGCGCGTCTGGCCGGGACCTATCCCGAGGCCAGGCTCTTCCTCGCCTCGGGCCGCGTGGTGCACGAGGCGGGTGGTTCGGCGGGGCAGGAACTGGCCTTCGCCGCCGCTTCCGCCGTGGCCTACGTCAAGGCTGCGGTTCTGGCGGGACTGAGCACCGAACAGGCGCTGAAGGGCGTGGTTCTGGGCGTTTCGGTCGATGCTGAATATTTCGACGCCCTGGCCAAGGTTCGGGCGATGCGCCTGATCTGGGCCAGTGTGTCCAAGGCCTTTGGCCATGAGACCCCCGCCATCATCGAGGCCCGTTCGTCGCGGCGGATGCTGTCGGCGCGCGATCCCTGGCCCAACCTGTTGCGCCTGACCGCCGCCGGTTTCGCCGGTGCTGTCGGCGGGGCCGATGTGGTGGTGCTGGACGGCTTCACCCGCGCCGAGGGCCGTCCCGACGCCTTCGCTCGCCGTCAGGCCCGCAACACCCAGCTGGTGCTGATGGAAGAGGCCAACCTGGGTCGGGTTGATGACCCCGCCGCCGGGTCCTGGTTCCTGGACAGCCGCACCCGCGATCTGGCCGAGGCCGGCTGGAAGGAGTTCCAGTTGATCGAAGCCGAGGGCGGCGTGGTCGAGGCCCTGAAGCACCACCTGATCCAGCCGCGCGTCGAACGCGCGCGCGGTCAGCTGGAAGCCGCGCTGAAGGACGGCGCCCGCCACATGGTCGGCGTCACCAAATACGTCGATCCCGATCCGCGCCCGGCCCCGGTCGAGGCCGCCGATCCCGTCGATGCGCCGCTGCGCCACGGCGCCCTGACCCCGGTGCGCTTCGCCGCGCCCTTTGAAGCCGCGTCCGAGGAGGCGAACCCATGAGCTTCCCCGACTTCTCCAAGGTCGAACTGGACCTGACCGCCACCGGCTCCGGCCCGAGCCGCGATCCCTGGCTGACGCCCGAGGGTCTGACGGTGGAAACCGCCTATGGCCCCGCGGCGCTGGAAGGCCTCGACGCCATTCACGGCCTGCCGGGCTTCGCCCCCTATATGCGCGGACCCTATCCGACCATGTACGCGGGCAATCCGTGGACCATCCGCCAGTACGCGGGCTTCTCGACCGCCGAGGAGTCCAACGCCTTCTATCGTCGCAACCTGGCGGCCGGTCAGAAGGGGCTGTCCATCGCCTTCGACCTGGCCACGCACCGAGGCTATGACAGCGACCATCCACGGGTGAAGGGCGACGTCGGCATGGCCGGCGTGGCCATCGACAGCATCCTGGACATGCGGACCCTGTTCGACGGCATCCCGCTGGACCAGATGTCGGTGTCCATGACCATGAACGGCGCCGTCCTGCCGATCCTGGCCCTCTATGTCGTCGCCGCCGAAGAACAGGGCGTGCCGCACGCGGCCCTGACCGGGACCATTCAGAACGACATTCTGAAGGAGTTCATGGTCCGCAACACCTACATCTATCCGCCCGCGCCCTCGATGCGGATCATCTCGGACATCTTCGCCTGGACCGCGCAGGAGACGCCGAAGTTCAACTCCATCTCCATCTCCGGCTACCACATGCAGGAGGCCGGGGCCTCGGCCGAGATCGAGCTGGCCTATACGCTGTCGGACGGTCTGGAATACATCAAGGCCGGCGTCGACGCGGGCATGGACGTGGACCGGTTCGCGCCGCGCCTGTCCTTCTTCTGGGCCATCGGCATGAACTACTTCATGGAGGTGGCCAAGATGCGGGCCGGCCGCCTGTTGTGGGCCGAAAAGGTCGCCGAGAAGTTCTCGCCCAAGGACCAGCGCTCGCTGTCGCTGCGCGCTCACTGCCAGACCTCGGGCTGGAGCCTCGCCGCGCAGGACGTGTTCAACAACGTCTCGCGCACCATGGTCGAGGCCATGGCGGCGGCGGGCGGTCAGACCCAGAGCCTGCACACCAACGCCCTGGACGAAGCCCTGGCCCTGCCGACCGACTTCTCGGCCCGGATCGCGCGCAACACCCAGATCCTGTTGCAGATGGAGACGGGCCTGACCCGCACCATCGACCCCTGGGGCGGCAGCTTCTACGTCGAGCGCCTGACGCATGATCTGGCCAACCGGGCCCGCGCCCTGATGGCCGAGGTCGAGGCGGCGGGCGGCATGGCCAAGGCCATCGAGGCCGGCATTCCCAAGCTGCGCATCGAGGAGGCGGCGGCCAAGACCCAGGCCCGCATCGACACCGGCCAGCAGACGGTGGTCGGCGTGAACCGCTATCTGAACGATACGCCCGACGATATTCCGATGCTGAAGGTCGACAACGCCGCCGTCCTTAGCGCCCAGATCGAGAAGTTGAAGAAGCTGCGCGCCGAACGCGATCAGGCCGCGACCGACGCCGCTCTGGAAGCCCTGACCAACGGGGCGCGCGGCAACGCCAACCTGCTGGAGCTGGCGGTTCAGGCCGCCCGCGCCAAGGCCACGGTGGGGGAAATCTCCGACGCGCTGGAGGCCGCCTTCGGTCGCCACGTCGCCACGGTCAAGACCGTCTCGGGCGTCTATGGCAAGGAGGCGGGTAATGATCCCAAGGTCGCCCGCGCCCGCGACATGGTCGCCACCTTTATCGAGAACGACGGCGGCCCGCCGCGCATCCTGATCGCCAAGCTGGGCCAGGACGGCCACGACCGGGGTCAGAAGGTCGTGGCCACCGGCTATGGCGACATCGGCTTCGACGTCACCACCGGTTCGCTGTTCCAGACGCCCGCCGAGGCCGCCAGGGACGCGGTCGAGAAGAACGTCCACGCGGTCGGCGCCTCGTCTCTGGCGGCCGGGCATCTGACGCTCGTTCCCGAACTGCGCGCCGAACTGGCCAAGCTGGGCCGCGAGGACATCATGATCGTGGTCGGCGGCGTCATCCCCCCGTCGGACGTGCAGCCCCTGCTCGATATGGGCGCGGCCGCCGTCTATCCGCCCGGCTCGGTCATCGCCGACACGGCGGCGGACCTGATTGAAAAGCTGAACCAGCGTCTGGGCTACGCCCAGCCGTCACCCGCGGAGAAGAAGCAATGATCGGCGCCCTGAACCACGTCGGCGTCGCCACGCCCTCGATCGCGGACTCGATCAAGCTGTATCGCGACATCCTGGGTGCGACGAAGATCGGCGAGCCCTTCGATCTGCCGGCCCAGGGGGTCAAGGTCTGCTTCATCGACACGCCCACGGCCCAGATCGAACTGATCGAGCCCTATGACGAGACCAGCCCCATCACCGGCTTCCTGGCCAAGAACCCCAAGGGCGGCCAGCACCACGTCTGCTTTGAAGTCGCCGACATCCACGCCGCCGTCGCCGAGATGCGCGCCAAGGGCGTCACCATCCTGGGCACGGGCGAGCCCCGCATCGGCGCCCACGGCACGCCGGTGGTCTTCCTGCATCCCAAGGAGATGGGCGGGGTCCTGATCGAGCTTATGGAAACGCCGAAGGGTGACCACTGAAGTCAAAGGCCCGGTCGATGACCGGGCCTTTTTTTGGATAGGTGCAGGCTCCCCTTTCGCCGTCACCCCGGACGGCCCGAAGGGACGATCCGGGGCCCAGGCCGTGACTTCAATGGCATGGGCGGGGATACGTCAGGCGTCTGGGTTCCGGGTTCGCTTCGCGCCCCGGAATGACGGCAGGGAGAGGTTCAGAACAGGATCTTGCGGAAGCTGACCCGGAAGGTTCGGCCCAGCGGGTCCAGATAGTCCGGCTGATAGGCGTCGGGCGTCACGCCTAGTCCGTTTCGCACATCCAGCTTCTGGTCGAAGATGTTGTCGATCCCGACGCTGACGCGGGCGCCCTTCAGCCACGGATACTTCGCCACCCAAGTCTGACGCGACGACAGGTCGGCAAACAGGTTCAGGTTGACTGTCGTCAGGTCCGAGAAGGTCAGGTCGTCGTCGGGCGACGAGCCGCCGTTGATCCGCGTGGACTCCTTCCAGTTGGCGTTCAGGAAGCCGCCCATGCCGCTCTTGAACAGGCCCATCTGGAACTGCACCTCGTTGCGCGACTGTCCGCCGCGCGAGCCGATGGCGGCGCCGTCCAGCAGGTCCAGCACCGGCAGGCCGTCGCGGATCGTGATCTCATCCTG
>DAIOID010000065.1:0-4185 GCA_036744355.1 Brevundimonas sp. | reverse complement strand
TCCTGCTGCTCGGCCTTCTGGAAGTTCAGCGGCCGGGCGTCGATGGACAGCAGGTTGCCGTCGTCGTCGCGCTCAAAGCGCTCGGGCAGGGCGGCTTCCAGTTCCGGGGTGATGGTCGGGAAGGCGGCGATGGAGTCCTCGACCTCGGTGCGGCTGTAGTTGGCCGTCAGCCGCAGGTCCTTGTCCTTCAGCGGCGTCAGGTTGAAGCCGAGCTTCAGGATGCGCTTGGTTTCCTCCGACAGGCCAGGATTGCCGCCTTCGATGCGGGTGATGTTGACCGACTGGCCGGTGGCGAAGTCATAGACCGGCACGTTGGCCGTCGAGATGGTCGGGTCGTTCAACTGCGACGTCGATGGGGCGTTCTGCTCGTCCGACCAGCTGGCGGTGAAATTGATCGGGCTCCACGGCGACCAGTTCAGGCCCAGGGTATAGGCCGACAGGCCGCCGAAGTCGGACAGGTCCTGATAGGCCAGGTTCAGGTTGGCCGACAGGTCGCCGAGCACGCCCAGAACCTCGCGGTCGCGGCTGGCGATGGGCAGGTTGAAGTTGCCCGAGGCGCTGGTCCGGTCGCGCGACAGCGAGCGCTCGGAGAAGACGCTGGTCTGCTGATCCGCATCATATCGCAGGCTCTCGGAATCCAGCGTCTGGGTATCGAAGCCGACCTTGAAAGTCGAGGTTAGGGTGCCCGCCGGCGCCTCCCAGACCGTGCCGTTGATGACGCCCTCAAGGTTGCCGCTGCTGGAGACGGACCGGGCGGTGTCGAAGGGCAGGCGCGGCAACTGGTCCGCATCGCCGAACGGGTCGATCAGGCCCGCCGTCACCCCGTCCTGCAGCGCGTCCTTGTCCAGCCCGCGCCCGGTGCGGGTCTTGGTCTCTGTGCGATCGTAGCCGCCCGTCAGCGTCCAGCGCCAGTCGCCCAGATAGCCGTCCACCAGGGCCCCGACCTTGCCCGCCAGGGTGTCGGTGGTGCGCGACAGGGCGTCGGGCGCGTTCAGATACAGTTGTTCCGCGACGGTGGACGGCGGCACGGCCAATTGGACGCCCGGCAGGCCCTGCCAGGCCAGTCGCGACGTGTCCTCTAGGCTGGCGCTCAGCGTCACGGCTGTGGTGTCGTTGAGGTCGCGCACCAGCGACCCGGCCACCGACGCCTGTTCCTGCTTGGGCAGGATGGTCCGATAGGCGGTCGGGGCGCCGTCGCTGCGCCGGATGTCGCGCTCGGTCTCGTAAAGGGGGGTGTCGTTCTCGTATTCGAGGTCCAGCGTGGCCCGCTGCTTGCCGGCGATGCGCAGGATGTTGCTTTCCAGATCGCTGACCGTGCGGCCGCCCTCGTCCGGGCGGCGGACGCTGGCCTGCAGGGTCAGCGAGCGGAAGTCGGCCTTGAGGACGAAGTTCACCACCCGCTGATCGGCGCTGTAGCCGTAGGAGAGGGCGGTCTCCTCGGGCAGGATTTCGGTGCGTTCGATGGCCTCGGGCGGGATGCCCCGGATCTCCTGGAAGCCCGAGATGCGTCGCCCGTTGACCAGGAAGACCGGCGAGCCGCCGCGCGAACTGCGCGTCACGGGCTCCAGCAGGGTCATCAGCTCCTGGATGCTGCTGGCGCCGTAAGCCTTGAGCTGTTCCTCATCGAGCACCAGCTCGGGTTCGTAGTCGCCGAGCGCCGCGCCTCGGCGTTTGGCCGACACGGCCTGGATCTCGCCGAGGTCATAGGCTTCCTGCTCGTTGATGGCCGGAACGGCGGGCGTCTGGGTCTGGGGCGCCGCCGCCGGGGTCGTCGTCTCCGCGTTGGGGTCGAGCGAGGCGAGAGCGAGAAGCAGAACGACGGGCGACATAAGGAGTCCTGGCTAGACCGAAAGCTTGGGCGTCGATCTGCTTGAAGACCGATGTGCGCCGAATATTGGCGTGGCGGTCTCCGTCAGATTAACAGCCTGTAATGACGCGGAAATGTCACGGCAGGCTCGACAGTGGTCTAACGAACGAAGGGGCGGCGTCCGTCGCACGCCGCCCCTTCTTTTTTCGGCTCTGATGAAATCAGAAGCGGGCGCGGACCCCCACGACCAGGTTGCGGCCCCGCTGCGGCGCGGTTTCGGCCAGGAAGGAGGCGTGGTTCAGCGCCAGCTCGTCCAGCAGGTTGGTGCCGCGCAGGAAGACCTGAGACTTCACCCCGGCCAGCTCGACGTCATAGGCCACGGTGGCGTTGACCATGTTGTAGCCCGGCGTCTCGCGCTCGAAGGCGGCGATGTCGTTCTGCTTGAAGGTGCGGCTGTATTCCACGTCGCCCGACCAGGGCCCGGCGAAGGCTTCGGCTCGGACGCCGAGGCGGGCGGCGGGGATGCGCGGCAGGTTGCCGCCGTCGTCCTTCAGTTCGCCGCGCACATAGTCGCCGAAGACGGTGGCTGACAGCCAGGGCGTCAGCTGCTGGCGCACCTCGCCCTCGATGCCGGTGAAGGTGGCGTCGGCCTGGCTGTACTGAATCAGGCGGAAGTCCTCGAACTGGTCCAGCGTCCGGGCGAAGATGTAGTCGTCGTAGATGTAGTGGTAGGCGCTGACCGAGGCGGTGGTGGAGCCCGCCGTCTTGCGCAGCGTCAGCTCCAGGGCGTTGGCGGTTTCGACGTCGAGGCCGCTGTCGCCGATCTCGTATGTGTTGGTCGCCAGGTGGACGCCGTCGGCATAGAGCTCCTGCGCCGAGGGGGCGCGTTGCGAGCGCGACAGCGACACGGCGCCGGACCAGCCGGGCATGAAGTGCCAGACCGCCGAGCCCGAGATCGAGAAGGGCTTGTGCTCGGTATCCGGCAGGCCGAGGGCCGAGGCCTCCTGCCACTCCTGACGCAGGGCGCCTTCCAGATGCCAGTCGCCCAGTTCGTACTCCTCCATCACGAACAGGCCGGTGTTCTTCGTCGTGCTGGGGGCCAGGAAGCTCTCCTCGCCGATGGCGGCGAAGTCGCTCTTGCTCAATTGCAGGCCGACCACGCCCTTGAAGCCGGCGATCGGCTTGTGCTGGGCTTCGATGCGGCCGTCGTAACCCTCGTTGGTGAAGGTGGTCGAGACGACGCCTTCTTCCAGTTCCTGATGCTGATAGTCGGTGTAACCGGCGCGCAGGCGCACGTTCTCGATGCTGGGCAGGGGATTGCGCAGTTCGCCGCGCAGATCGACGCGGCGGCTCTTCAGCCGGACCTCGGGCACGCCGTGGTCGTGATCGTGTTCCTCGCCTTCCTCGTGATCATGGCCGTCATGGCCGTGATCGTCGTGACCGCCGCAGTGCAGGTGGTCGCCGTGCGGGTGGCAGCCCTCGTATTCGTGAGTGTGGCCCGCCAGGCCGTAACGGCTGGTCTGTTCGGTATAGGCGGCGCCCAGATAGCCGCGCGAACCGATGTATGAGGCGCCCAGCGTCGCGGTCGAGGTCTCGTTATAAGAGCCGTCCAGGCGGGGTTCGTTCCAGTCCGGGACCTTGTAGTCGTCCGCCTTGCGGGCGGCGGCTTCAACGCGAACGGCGAAGTTGCCTGCGCCGACCGTCAGGCCGACCACGCCGGCCTCTTCGTTGTCGACCGAGCCGCGACGGTATTCGACCACGCCCTCGCCGTTATTGGCGGGGACGCGGGTCGGGATCTTCTTGTCCAGCAGGTTGACCGCCCCGCCGATGGCGCCGCCGCCATAGAGGAGGGCCGAGGGACCGCGCAGGATTTCGATGCCTTCCAGCAGCAGGGGCTCGCCGGAAATGGCGTGGTCCGGCGAGACTTCCGAGGCGTCCATCAGACCCGCGCCTTCGCTCAGCACCTTGACGCGCGGGGCGGCCTGGCCGCGCACCACCGGGCGGCTGGCGCCGCCGCCGAAGGTGTCGGAGTTGACGCCAGGAATGCCGCTGAGGGTGTCGCCCAGTGTCGACTGGCGACGGTGGACCAGTTCGTCGCCGCTCAGCAGGGCGACGTGCGAGCCTACGTCGTCGCCGGCGCGACCCAAGGGCAGGGCGCGGACCACGACATCGGCGATCTCGGTCGGCTCGTCTTGTTGTGCGGTCTGAATGATGTCGTCAGTCGCGAAGGCGGACGTGGAGAGGGCGGCGGCCCCGGCGGCGGTCAGCAGGAAGGTTTGAAGTCGCAAGGCACGCATCCCCGTTACAATGTCGCAAACTTGATATGTTATAGTGTATCACTACGCAACCGCCTCGCTGCATTTCCTTGCAAGCGGAGC
>DAIOID010000064.1:11058-17184 GCA_036744355.1 Brevundimonas sp. | reverse complement strand
GTGGCGGACAGAGAGGGATTCGAACCCTCGGTAGGCTTTCACCTACACACGCTTTCCAAGCGTGCGCGATCGACCACTCCGCCACCTGTCCGTTTCCACGACGTCGCCGTGTAGCCGCCGGACGGTCAATCCAGCGGAGCGAGGCTGATAGAACAGCCTGACCCCCTCGGCAAGCGCTGTCTGAGGCCCCATATGGGGAGAAGTGGATTTTGCCCCTGATTCAGCGAGAATTCTGATGTTGCTCCAGAAAGCGTCCGAACTGCCGACCCTTGAGACGGCCCTGCCGGGGCGAGAGACGCCGCTGGCGACCGATGCGACTCACTTCGTGCTGGGCCATGCTCTGAAGGGGCCGCATCCCGACGGGTTTGAGACGGCGGTGTTCGGCATGGGCTGTTTCTGGGGCGTGGAGCGGGTGTTCTGGCGGTTGCCGGGCGTCTGGGTGACCTCGGCGGGCTATGCGGGCGGAATCACGCCGAACCCGACCTATGAGGAGGTCTGCTCGGGCCGGACGGGGCATACCGAGGTGGTGCAGGTGGTGTTCGATCCCAAGGTCATTTCCTACGGCGACCTGCTGAAGGCCTTCTGGGAAAACCACGACCCGACGCAGGGGATGCGTCAGGGCAATGACCAGGGCACGCAGTATCGCTCGGCCGTATATACGCTGAACGACGCGCAGCAGGCGGAGGCCGAGGCTTCGCGCGAGGCCTATCAGGCGGCGCTGTCGGCGGCGGGGCGCGGGACGATCACGACCGAGATCGAGCCGGCGGGCCCCTATTACTTCGCCGAGGACTATCACCAGGGCTATCTGGCCAAGAACCCGGCGGGATACTGCGGCATCGGCGGGACCGGGGTTGTCTGTCCGATCGGCGTCGGCGTGGAAGCCTAGGATGGACCGGGAGGGGGTAGGCAAGGTCTGTCTGGCGCTGCCGGGGGTGACGCTGGAGCATCCGTTCGGCGACGATCACGACGCCTACAAGGTTGGCGGCAAGATGTTCGTCATGGTGGGGGCAGGCGGCGGTGTGTCGTTCAAGGTCTCGGACATCGCCTATGAGGTGCTGACCGAGAGCGGTCATGCGCGGCCGGCGCCCTATATGGCGCGCGCCAAATGGGTGAACCTGCCGCAGATCGACGACTGGGCGGACGAGGAACTGGCGGACCATATCCGCTCCGCCCACGCCATCATCGTCGGCAAGCTGACGAAGAAGGCGCGGGCGGAACTGGGGCTCTAATTACGTCGCGGGCCTGGCCTTCTGCTCGGTGATCCAGCGGTCCATGCGGGCGTCGAGGAGGTCCAGCGGCAGGGGGCCGTCGACCAGGAGGGCGTCGTGGAAGGTGCGGACGTCGAAGCGGGCGCCCAGTTCGCGTTCGGCCTTCTGGCGGATCTGACGCAGGCGGATTTCGCCGATCTTGTAGGCCGTGGCCTGACCTGGCCAGCCGATGTAGCGCTGCAGTTCGGTCTCGATGTTGTGCGGGGCCAGGGCCGAGTTGTCGCGGAAGCAGGCGCGGGCCTGTTCTTCCGTCCAGCCCAGCCAGTGCAGGCCGGTGTCGGCCACCAGACGACAGGCGCGCCACATCTCATAACTGAGGCGGCCGAAGCGTTCGTAGGGGGTGCGATAGATGCCCATCTCTTCGCCCAGGAATTCGGAATAGAGGCCCCAGCCCTCGGTGAAGGCGGTCACGTCGGCGCCGCGACGGTAGTAGGGCTGGTCCGCCGCCTCTTGCTGCAGGGCGATCTGCAGGTGGTGGCCGGGGACCGCCTCATGGACCGTCAGGGCCGGCAGTTCATAGAGGGGGCGCTGATCCAGTTTGGACGTGTTGACGATATAGCCGCCGGCCACGCCGTTCTGCATCGAGCCGGGATTGTAGCGGCCGGTGGTGTAGCTGTCCTCGATCTCGCGCGGGACCGGGCGCACGCCGTAGGGCAGGCGGGGCAGGGTGCCGAACAGGGCGGGCAGGCCGTCGTCGGCGCGCTTGGAGATTTCCGACGCCTTTTCCAGCAGCTGTTCGCGGCTGGTGGCGTAGAACTGCGGATCGGTGCGCAGGAAGTTGAGGAAGCCGGCGAAGTCGCCGGTCCAGCCAGCGGCGCGCATTTCGTCCTGCATGCGGGCGCGGATGCGGGCGACTTCCTCCAGGCCGATCTGATGCACCTGATCCGGGGTCAGGTCGGTGGTGGTGTAGCTGCGCACGGCGTTGGCGTAGAGCTCGCGGCCGCCGGGGCGGTGCGTCATGCCGGGCTCGATGGGGGCGCGCGGTCGGTACTCGTTCTTGAGCATGTCGCGCCAGGCGATGCGACGGGCGGCGACCGGGCCGTCGACCAGGGCCTGGGCGCGGGCGCGCAAGCTGGCCTGTTCGGCGGCGGGGATGGTGGCGGGCAGGGCGTTGAACGGCTGCATCAGGATGTCGCCGCCCTCGCGCGGTTTCACGTCCGTTTCGGCCAGGGCCAGGGCGCTGTCGACGACGGAGCGGGCCTGGACCAGGCCGGTGTCGAGGCCGCGGCGGGCGTCGGCGATGGCGGCGTCATAGAGGCCGGGGATGCCGCTCATTCGTGACAGCCAGGCCTCGGCGTCGGCGGCCGATGTGATGCGGGTCGAGCTGGCCAGATAGGCCACGCCCTGACCGGGGCCGCCCTCGGAGCTGAAGGCCAGGCGTCCGCCGTCCAGCGGGATGGCGTCCAGGTTGCGGCGGATCAGATAGGCGACGAAGGACCGGTTCAGTTGTTCGTCTTCGTTGAGGGACGACGGACTGATCGCCTCGACCCGATTCAGCAGGGCGGTCAGGGGCGCGACGCGGGCCAGTTCGCCCGCGCGGGTGGGGTCGGGCAGGCGCGACAGGGCCTCGCGGTCGCCCTCCATCCCGGCGCTGATCGGATCGACGCGGCGGAGGTAGGCTTCGTAGTCGGCCAGGACGCTGGCGAGGGCAGTGCTGGCGGCCTTGGCCGGGGCGTGGGTTTCGGCGCGGGCCGAGGCGTTCGACGCGGCGTCGGCCAGAGCCGGCGTCGCCGTCAGGAAGGCAGCTGCGGCCGCCCCGATAAGAAATTGCTTGTCCATGCTGTCCTCCCTCAAGCGAGCGGGAGCAGACAGGGGCGGCGCTCAGCGGTCAAGCTGTGTCGGCGCGCCTCAGCCGCAGAGGACGAAGAAGCGGTCGATCTGCGGGGCCGAGCCGCGCTGGACCACAAGCGGGGTGCGGTAGTCGGGGCCGTAGGTCGCCAGCCAGCCCAGCTTGCGGAAGCGCAGGAAGACCGGGTCGGTGGTGCGGGCGACGGCGGTCAGGTCCAGGCCGTCGTGCATGGCCGAGGGCTCGGCCTTGGCGGGATAGGTTTCCGTGTCGCCGCCGGATTCCAGGGCGATGACCCTGGGGTGGTCCTCGGCGACGGTCTGCAGGATTTGCAGGGCGCCCGAGCCGGGACGGCACGACAGGTCCAGAGGCACGTCGTCGGTCTCGGCCATGCCGTAGGACAGGCTGGCCTCTTCGGCGTCCTCGTTCAGATGCCAGTCATAACCCGCGACGGGAACGGGGGCGCCGCTGGAGGCGCCGGCGAACTCGGATTTCAGCGTGGGGGCGCAACCCGCGAGAGCGAGCGCCGCGAGGGTGGGGGCGGTCCAGACGATCAGGCGCATGGTGGTCCTCAGCCGGTGCAGAGTTCGGCGAACCGGCGCAGCTTGGACAGATTCGCCCGGTCGATTTCTATCGGCAAGCTTTGTTCGCCGACCGCGACCTGCAGCCTGCCGTTGGCCAGGAAGGCGGCGAAGACCGGGTGGTCGGCGCGCAGCATGGTCTGCAGCTGGCCGCGTCGGGGGCGGGCCTCGGCGTTGGCGGTGGCGGCGCCCGAGGTGATGACGGCGATGCCCTCGGCGGGGGCGGCGTCATAGAGCGTCAGCCGCACGATGCTGGAGCCGGGCGCGCATTCCAGCGTGGTGCGCAGGCGCGGGGTGTCCGGCACCTCATTGGCCAGAACCAGCGGGCCATTGTCGGCATAGAGCGTCCAGGTCCAGGCCTCGGCCGGCGGCGTGGTCTGCAGCGCGAGAGCCAGCGACATGGCCTGGGCAAGCCCGAGCAAGGCGGTCATGATTCAGCCCCCGCTGATTGGTTCGCGGGGACTTTGATCAGGCGTGGTTGGAAGCGCAATAGCTGAGAAAGCCCTGAACCATGCGGCGTTCGGCGCGGCTGGCGCGAATCTGCCGGGCGCCGGCCTCGCTCTGAACCGTCATGCGGCCGCCGCGCGCCAGGCCGGTCAGGGCCGTGTCGGTCAGGGGCAGGCGGGTCTCGAAGGCCTCGCCGTCCGACAGGGGATCGATCGGTTGCGGACCGCTGGCGGCGAGGGTCAGTGCCGGGCTTCGCGGTTGCGTGTCGCCATAGACGACGGCGGTCCGGTCGCCGGGCGAACAGGTCAGCATCAGGGCCACCTGATCGGAGTCCGGCACGCCGTAGGCCAGCTTGGCCATGGAGCCTTCATGCAGCAGATGCCAGCCCGCGACGCCCTGTCCGGGCAGGGCGGGAGCGGTGGTCATGGCCTGTCCCGCAAGGGCGGCGAGGCTGAGAGCGGCGGCGGCGGGAAGCAGGGACTTCAACATTACAAATCACTCGCGTTCGACAGAGCAAACGCGGGTCGCTTGTTAAGGGTTCACCGCTCCGCTTGGCCGAGCGCGATTCCGTGATGACGAGTCACCGGAAAAACACGCTCGCCGAACAGCGATCAGAACGGGCTGAAGCGCTCCACCAGGGCCTGGGCCGCCGGGGTGGACTGCATCCGGCTGATGTCGCCGCGACCGCCGTAGCTGATGCGGGCCTCGGCGATCTGGGTGTGGGCGATGGTGTTGGCCGAGGAGATGTCCTCGGGGCGCACGATGCCGGCGACGGTCAGTTCGCGGACCTCGCGGTTGGTGCGCACTTCTTGCCGACCCTGGATGACCATGTTGCCGTTGGGCATGACGGCGGTGACCACGGCGGCCACGGTCAGGTTGACGCGCTCCGAGCGGTTGACGCTGCCCGATCCGGCCGAGTTGGCTTCGCCCTCGGTGCCGACCATCTTGGCGGGGTCGAAGCCGCCGGGGAAGGCGCGGCCCAGGCTGTTCTCCAGGCCGAAGAAGTTGGTGACGCCGCCCGAGGCGCTGTTGGTGCGGGCGCGCTGGGTCGAGTTCTGGGTCTGGGCGCGGTCGTTGATGTCGATGTTGACCGTCAGGATGTCGCCGACGCGACGGGCGCGCTGATCGCCGAAGAAGCTGCGCGCGCCGGTGCGCCACAGGCTGTTGGCCGAGGCGGGCGTGGGCGTCGGCAGATAGGCCTGTTCGACCGGGACCAGGGCGGCGGGATAGCCGATCGGGGCCAGTTCGGGGCCCTTCACCGTTTCGGTGATGGTGGAGCAGGCACCCAGAGACAGGGCGGAAGCGGCGGCGGCGAGGATCAGGACTTTACGCATGACGGGATCTCTCAGCGAGCGGCGAACTGTTGGGGATTGGCGCGGGCCATCTGGGCGGCGGGACCGGCGACGGCACGGCCGGGGCCGATGGCCACGGCGTCGATGGTGCGGCCCGACTGGACGTTCAGCACGGGCAGGGGCTCGCCCGCCGAGGCGTTGCGGGTGGCCTTGCCCGTGACGGTCAGTTCGACGCCGCCGACCACATAGGCGACCTCGACCATGTCGTTGCGGGCGATGACCTGGGGCGAGGCCAGGTCGCGGCTGGTCACAACGGCGCCGGCGCGCAGGGCGCGCTTGGCCGACAGACCGACGACCTGATCGGCGTCCTGGGGAACGCCGGCTGGCGCCTGATGGGCCTGAACCGTTGACCAGATCACGTCGGCGGGTTGGACGATGTCGCCGGCGGCCAGGCTGCGCGCGTAGGTCAGGACCTCGACCGTGGCGCCGGGGCGCGAGGCGACGGTGGCGACGGCGGGGCGGGCGGCGGCTTCAGCGGGCGCGGCGCCGCCTTCACGCACGACGATGCGGCGCAGGCCCAGCGGGTTGGCCCAGTCCAGACCCGCGCGGCGGGCGGCGGCCTGGATCTGGCTGGCCTCGAAGACGGCGGTTGCGCCGAGGCGCTGGCCGACCACGACATTGGCGGCGGCGCCCGCGTCATCGAACAGCTCGCCCAGGGTGACGCGGCCGTCGTCGTCGACGGGGTCGGGCAG
>DAIOID010000064.1:0-10958 GCA_036744355.1 Brevundimonas sp. | reverse complement strand
CGCTGGGCCACGATCAGGGCGGTGATTTCGCTGACCGCGTCGACGTTCGAGGCCTCGGTGTAGCCCTGGATCAGGTGGCCGTAGCCGACCTCGTTCGGGGCGCCGATGGTGGCCGCGCCCGAGGCGGCGGTCTCCAGCAGCAGGTTGTCGCCGATGGCTTCCAGACCCGCCTCGTTGAAGAAGGTCGCCAGCTCCAGCTGGCCCACCACCTGCGGCGCGGTCTGGCCCTGGGTCGTGACCTGGACCTGACCCGACTTGGAGATGGAGACGTCGATGGCGTCCTGGGGGATGGTGATGGCCGGCTCGACCGCATAGCCGTCTTCGGTGACAAGCTGGCCCTCGCCGTTGACGGCGAAGTTGCCGGCGCGGGTGTAGGCGATCTCGCCTGACGGCATGGTGATCTGGAAGTAACCCTTGCCGTCGATGGCGATGTCGTAGGGGTTGCCGGTGCGGGTGGGGCTGCCCTGTTCGGTAATGCGGTAGACGCTGCCGGCCTTGACGCCCGCGCCGATCTGGATGCCGGTGGGGACGACGGTGCCCTGGGTCGAGGACTGCGCGCCCATGCGTTCGACGTTCTGGTACAGCAGGTCCTGGAACTCGGCCCGCTGACGCTTGAAGCCGACCGTGTTCATGTTGGCGATGTTGTTGGAGATGACCTCAACGTTCAGCTGTTGGGCCAGCATGCCGGAGGTGGCGGTTCTGAGAGCGCGCATCGTTCAGGCGTCCTAACTAGCTGATCCGGCCCAGCCGCTCGACCGAGCGGCGTGACAGGTCGTTGGCGTTTTCGATCATCTTGGTCACGCGCTCGTAGGCGCGGTTGATCTCGATCAGGTTGGTGATTTCCTGAAGCGTGTTGACGTTCGAGCCCTCCAGCATGCCCTGGCGGATCTGCACGTCGGGGGCGTCGACGGGCTGGGCGTTCGAGGTGTTGCGGTAAAGGCCGTCGCCGCTCTTTTGCAGCACCGACAGGGCGTCGAAGCGGACGGCGTTCAGGCGGCCGACCGGCTGGCCTTCCTGGCTGATGGTGCCGTCGGGGCCGACGGTGACCGGGCCGCGCTCGGGGTCGAGGGTGATCGGGCCGCCGTCGCCCAGGACCGGCAGGCCCTGCTGGGTCATCAGCACGCCCTCGGCATTGGTCGTGAAGGCGCCGTCGCGGGTATAGGCCTCGCCCGTCGCGGTCTGGACGCGGAAGAAGGCGCCTTCGCCCTCGATGCCGAAGTCCAGCGAACGACCGGTCTGCTTCATCGAGCCCTGGCCGAAGTCGCGGCCCACGCCCTTGTCCAGAACGAAGCTGGCCGAGGGGCGGATATTGTCGTTGCGGGCGCGCTGACCGACCTCGGTCCCGACCATCAGCTGTTCGACCTTGAACCCGGTGGTGTCGGCGTTGGCGACGTTGTTCGCCACGATGTCGAGCTCGCGGCGAAGCGTCATCTGACGGGACAATCCGATGTAGGCGGCGTTTTCCACGAGTGCGGCTCCTTCGCCGATCTCGTCGCAACGACCGTGCCAACAGGGTTAATCCAGGCGCAGCAAGGGTTTCGGCCGGTTTGGCCCCGATGGCGCCCGGCAGGATTTGCCGATCGTAAACGCCTCGTTAACCAAAATCGCCTCATCAGGAAGCTTGTGATGATCGGGGCGACGTGCGGATGCTGAAGCTGAAGCTGGGCAAGAAGAAGGATGCGGCGCCGGGCGGCGACGACGCCAACCTGCCCGCCGTGTCGGACGGCGAAGGCGGCGAGGGCGCGCCGGCCAAGAAGAAGCTGCCCCTGCTGTTCATCATCATCCCGGCGGCCCTGGTCGTGCTGGGCGGCGGCGGGGCCGCGGCCTTCTTCCTGATGAAGCCCAAGCCGGCCGAGGCCGAGGCGGGCGAGCATGGTGAACCGGCCAAGAAGGAAGAAAAGGCCAAGAAGGGCGGCGACCACGGCGGCGGCAAGGACGGCGAGGCCGACCCGGCGGCGGGCAAGATCGCGTCTGGCCCTGACGGCGTGACCTTCTACACCCTGCCCGACATGATCGTGAACATTCAGTCGCCGGACGGTCGCCCGACCTATCTGAAGCTGAGGCTGACGCTGGAGATGAAGAACGCCGAGCTGGCGTCGCACCTTCAGGGCGAGGCCCCGCGAATGCAGGACATGTTCCAGGGCTTCCTGCGCGAACTGCGTCCCGAGGACCTGGCCGGATCGGCCGGTTCCTATCAGCTGCGCGCCGAGATCCTGCGCCGGGTCAACCTGATCGCCGCGCCGGGCAAGGTCGACGCCGTGCTGATCGAAGAAATGCTGGTGCAGTAGGCATGACCGACACCCTGGCGGCCGAGAACGAACTGGATCCCTTCGGCGGTGAAGCGGACATGGGCGCGGCCCTGTCCGAGCGCGTGCTGAACCAGGACGAGATCGACAGCCTGCTGGGCTTCGACATGGGCGACGGCGACGACTCCGAACGGAGCGGCATTCGCGCCATCATCAACTCGGCCCTCGTCTCCTACGAGCGCCTGCCGATGCTCGAGATCGTCTTCGACCGCCTGGTGCGGTTGATGACGACCAGCCTTCGCAACTTCACCTCCGACAACGTCGAGGTCTCGCTCGACACCATCAGCTCGATCCGGTTCGGGGACTATCTGAACTCGATCCCGCTGCCGGCCATCCTGGCGGTGTTCCGAGCCGAGGAACTGGACAACTACGGCCTGCTGACGGTCGATTCCAATCTCATCTATTCGATCGTCGACGTCCTGCTGGGCGGGCGTCGCGGCACGGCGGCCCTGCGCATCGAGGGGCGGCCCTACACCACGATCGAGCGGGTGCTGGTGCAGCGGATGGTCGAGGTCATCCTGAACGACGCGCGTCAGGCCTTCGAGCCCCTGACCCCGGTGCATTTCACCCTGGACCGGCTGGAGACCAATCCGCGCTTCGCCGCCATCGCGCGTCCGGCCAACGCCGCCATCCTGGTCAAGCTGCGCATCGACATGGAAGACCGCGGCGGCCGGGTCGAACTGCTGCTGCCCTATTCGACGCTGGAGCCCATCCGCAAGATGCTGCTGCAGCAGTTCATGGGCGAGAAGTTCGGCCGCGACAACATCTGGGAAGGCCACCTGGCCACCGAGCTCTGGACGACCGAGACCGAGGTCCGTTGCGTGCTGGACGAGCAGCAGATCCCGCTGTCCCAGGCGCTGAGCTTCAAGGTCGGCGACACCCTGATGCTGAACGTGACGCCGGACTCCGAAGTGTCGGTGCGCGCCGGCTCCATTCCGCTGACGACCGGCAGGATGGGCCGCAAGGGCCAGCACATCGCCGTGCGGGTCGAAGGCCCGATCAACCCTGACATCGCCGCCAATCTGAGCCGAGGGAAACGCTGACATGACCGGCATCATTCTCGATTCCATCCTCATGCTGCTGCTGGTCGCGGCCATCGGCTACGGCATCAAGCTGGAGAAGAAGCTCAAGGCCCTGCGCGACGGCCAGCTGGCCTTCGCGACCGCCGTGACCGAGCTGAACGCCGCCGCCGGCCGCGCCGAACAGGCCCTGGCGACCCTGCGCGCCTCGGGCCATGAGACCGACCTGCTGCACGACCGGATCATCAAGGCCCGTGCCGTGAAGCAGGAGCTGGAGGTGCTGATCGCCCGCGCTCCCGCCGGCCTGCCGCCGCGCGCCCAGGTCGAGGCCCCGGCTGAGCCGCCGCTGGAGCTGACGGTTCCGGCGTCGTCGGTCGCGCCCCTGCTGGACGACGAGGCCCGCGCTCGCCGCATGGCCTCGCTGATGGAACGGATCGAGGGCGCCCGCGCCGTGATGAAGGCCCCGGCCGCGCGTCCGGCGCCCCCGCCTGCCGCGCCCGCCGAAGCCTTCGCCCCGGTGCGTCAGGCCCTGGCCGCTAACCATGCTGCGCAACAGAGCCTAAACCGCGCCCGTCGTAGCCTGGACGAAGATCTTTTCGCTGCATGATGCTTGCCCCTATGCCTGACGCGCGGCGTCAGGCGACTTGAGGGGGAACATCTTTCTTGCCCTATGTCCGACGCGCGGCGTCGGACGACTTGAGGGCGCCGACGACCCGAGTTGACCGATGAGCAAGCTGCCCCGTCTTCTGCCCCTGATCGCCGTCGCCATCGGCGGGGTTGTGGCCGTGCGCGCGGCGGGCGTGGCGCCGGAGCTGTTCCAGGGCGCGACCGCCTGGGCCCAGGAAGCCGTGACCGGCGAGACGCCGGGCGAGGGCGGGGCCGCCGCCGCCAAGCCCGCGCCCGCCGTCTGCGCCCTGACGCCGGAGCAACTGGCCCAGCAGGCGGGGATTTCCCCGGCCGAGCTTCGAATCATCCAGTCCCTGTCCAAGCGCCGCGACGCCCTGGATGCGCGCGACGCCGACTTCGCCACCACCCTGCCCCTGATGGTCGCCGCCGAGCAGAAGCTGGACGCCAAGCTGCAGGCGCTGGAGGCCCTCAAGGGCGAGATCGCGACCCTGGTCGGTCAGGTGGACGAGAAGGAAAAGGCCGAGACCGACCGTCTGGTCGCCGTCTATTCCGCCATGCGGCCCAAGGAGGCGGCGGCGGTCTTCGCCACCCTGGACGACAGCGTGCGCCTGCCGGTCGCCGCCGCCATGCGTCCTCGCACCCTGGCCGCCATCATGGCCCAGATGCCGCCCGCCGGCGCGCGCGAACTGACCGAGAAGCTGGCCAAGCGCTTCCAGGCCCAGCAGTTCGCCGCCCGCGCCGCCGCCGCCACGGCGGGCGCAGCGCCCGCCACGACCCCGGCTGCGGTTCCGGCCGCCGCGCCCGCGCTTGCCCCGACCCGCACGGCGGCGTCGGCGCCGGCTGAGAAGCCCGCGACAACCCCCGCTGCTCAACCGGCGGCCCAGCCCGCGCGCCGTCCGGCGCCGCGTCCCGCCGCCCAGCGTCCGGCCCCGCGCCCGGCGACACGGCCCGCCGCCGCGACGGCGGCCCCGGCTGCAGCGCCGGCCGAAGCCGGTCCGCGTCCCTACGCCCCGGCGGGCGAGGCGGCTCCGGCCCCGGCGCGCCAGTCGGTCCAGTAGGCTTTTCCCCCCTCGTCATCCCGGAAGCGGCGCAGCCGCTATCCGGGACCGTGACACACTCTGACGTCTGCGTCCCCGGCGGTTCCGGCTCTACGCCTCGCCAGCCAGGCTTCGCCGGGAGGACGGGGAAGCAAGGCGCCGGTTGTCCCCGCGACGCTGCGCCGCTATTCAGCGCGCTTCGATTTTCGCGAGAGCCCTCCATGTCCGACGTCCTGCCTGACCGCCTTTCGGTCGATCCCGACAGCCCCTTCCACGACGCCGACCTGCTGATGCGCGGCGTGGGCATCCGCTTCAAGGGCGAGGAAAAGACCAACGTCGAGGAATACTGCGTCTCGGAAGGCTGGGTCCGTCTGGCCGTCGGCAACCGCGTCGACCGTCGCGGCAAGGCCCTGACCGTCAAGCTGCAAGGCCCGGTCGAGCCCTTCCTCAAGGGCGAGTGATTTTGGCGGGGACCTGAGGCTTTCGGTCACAGGTCCCACCCGCTAACGTGCCGCCTCTTTGTGAGTCTGGGAGGCGCTCCATGTCGTTCAACGCCCGTCTGATGGCCGCCAGCGCGATCGCGCTGGGCTTGATCGCCACGCCGGTTCTGGCGCAGGACGCCCGGACCATTCGCGCCGCCGAGCAGGTGCGCGACACGGCGCTGCAGGGCAACATCGCCCTCGACTACGTCACCCAGATCACCACCCGCTTCGGCGCCCGCCCAGCAGGTTCGCGCTCGGAACAGGCGGCCGCCGACTGGGCCGCCTACTACATGCGCGCCCTCGGCTTCCAGAACGTCCGCATCGAGCAGTTTCCGCTGGTCGGCTGGGAACGGGGCGAGGAGAGCGCCGAGCTGCTGGGCGCCCGTCCGCAACGTCTGGTCGCCGCCGCCCTGGGCCATTCGATCGCCACGCCCGCCAGCGGCATCGAGGCCGACATCGTTTTCTTTGACGGCCTGGACGCCCTGCTGGCCGCGCCGGTCGGCTCGCTGACCGGCAAGATCGCTGTCGTCGACGGCGGCCAGATGGTGCGGATGCAGGACGGTTCGGGCTACGGTTCGCTGTCGCGCATTCGCGGCGTCGGCCCGACCGAGGCGGCCAAGCGCGGCGCCGTCGCCTTTGTCATGCGATCCGCCGGTTCGGACGAGCACCGCATGCCGCACACCGGCACCACCCGCTACGTCGAGGGCAAGGTGCCGCTGCCGGCCTTTGCCCTGAGCGCGCCCGACGCGGATCAGATCGCGCGACTGGTGAAGATGGGCGAGCCGGTGCGGCTGCGCCTGAAATCCACCGCCCACACCTATCAGACCCACAGCCAGAACGTCATCGGCGACATCGTCGGCGCGACGCGTCCGGACGAGATCATCGTCCTGGGCTCGCACATGGACAGCTGGGACCTGGGCACCGGCGCCATTGACGACGCGGCCGGCGGCGCCATCACCCTGGCCGCGGCCAAGCTGATCGCCGAGCAGGGCCGCCCGGCCCGCACCGTGCGCGTGGTCCTGTATGGCTCGGAAGAGGTGGCCCAGCCGACCGACACCGGCAACGGCGGCGGCGCCTACCTGCGCAACATCGGCGCGGCGGGCGTCGAGAAGCACGTCATCGCGGGCGAGAGCGACTTCGGCGCCGATCGTATCTACGCCCTCGGCCTGCCGCCCGGCGCGCAGGGCTCGAACTTCGCCAAGGTCGCCGCCAGCGTGCTGCGCCCGATCGGCGTCCTGCCGTCGAACGAACCCGAACTGCACGGCGGCGTGGACATCGGTCCGCTGGCCGGGGCCGGCGTGCCGGTCTTCGGCCTGGCGCAGGACGGCACGCGTTACTTCGACCTGCACCACACGGCCGACGACACCCTGGACAAGATCGACCCGGCGCAGATGACCCAGAACGTCGCCGCCTGGGCCGCCCTGGTCCGCCTGATCGCCGATTCCGACGTGGACTTCCGCGCCCTGCGTTCGGCGGCTACACAAGCCAGGCCCTGACGGGCTGACGTCGCGAGCGTGGCGAAACTGGTAGACGCAGCGGACTTAAAATCCGCCGACTTCGGTCTTGCGGGTTCGACCCCCGCCGCTCGCACCATCTTCCGTCAGGCGGCGACCCCGAACAGGGCGCCGATCCCGGCGGTGACGGCCAGGGCCACGGCCCCCCAGAAGACGACGCGCGCGACCGGTCTCAGCTTGGCCGCGCCGCCCGCCTTGGCCCCGAGCGCTCCCAGCAGGGCCAGGAAGATCAGGGTCGCCGCCGCCACGATCGGGGTGATCCAGCCGCTTGGCGACACGGCCACTGCGATCAGGGGCAGGGCGGCGCCGACGGCGAAGGTCGCCGCCGAAGTCAGAGCCGCCTGAATCGGACGCGCCGTGGTGCTGTCGGACAGGCCCAGTTCGTCGCGGGCGTGGGTCGCCAGGGCGTCATGCGCCATCATCTGCTCGGCCACCTGGCTCGCCAGTTCCGGCGTCAGTCCGCGCTTCACGTAGATGCCCGCCAGTTCGCGGTGCTCGGCCTCGGGATCGGCGGCCAGTTCGGCGGTCTCGCGGGCGATGTCGGCCTTTTCCGTGTCCGACTGGGAACTGACGGAGACATACTCGCCCGCCGCCATCGACATGGCGCCGGCGACGAGTCCGGCCACGCCCGCGACCAGGATGGCGGATTTGGGGGAACCCGCCGCGGCCACGCCGACGATGAGACTGGCGGTCGAGACGATGCCGTCGTTGGCGCCCAGCACCGCCGCGCGCATCCAGCCGATGCGGCTGACCAGATGGGTTTCATCGTGAACTGAACGGCTCATGGCGTCGCCTCCGTAACGATAGCTTGAGCATATCATCCTCATCGGGCGAGCGCATCGTCTTGGCGCCGTTACGCTGGGGGGGTAGTCACGCTGGGCCTTTCTGAAGTTGCTTCCGGTGTTTCAATGATCCTTCGCCGCGCCCTGGCCTCGACCCTGATGTTCGCCCTTCTGTCCGGCGCGTCCTTGCCGGCCCTGGCGCAGCAGGCGGCCCAGCCCGCGGCGGCGACGGCCCCGGTTGCAGCCTCGGCCGAGCGCGGCGCGCCGGCTCTGGTCGTGACGATTGTGGTCGATCAGTTCAGCGCCAACCTGTTCAGCCAGTATCGCAGCCGCTTCACCGGCGGTCTGAAGACTCTGGCGGATCAGGGTCTGGTGCATGTCAACGGCTACCAGACCCACGGTCTGACCGAGACCTGCCCCGGCCACTCCACCGTCCTGACCGGGATGCACCCGGCCGAGACGGGCATCCCCGCCAACGACTGGGTCGATCCGGCCACGGGCAAGGAGGTCTATTGCCTGGCCGCGCTGCAGAACACGCTGGCGCACGGCACGAACACCGACAACGGTCCGGTCGGTCCCGACCAACTCATGGTCTCGACCCTGGCCGACTGGTTGAAGGAACAGAGCCCGCAAAGCCGCGTCTTCGCCGTGTCGGGCAAGGATCGCGGGGCGATCAACCTGAACGGCCACAAGGGCGACGGGGCCTATTGGTTCACCGACGGATTCGGCCTGACCACCTATGTCGAGCCGGGCCAGAACGCCGAGGCGCGGCTGGCGCCGGTGGCGGCCTTCAACACCCGCTTCCGCGCCATGAGCGCCAACCCCGCGCCTTACTGGACGGGGGCGTTCAGCGACTGTCAGGGTCTGGACGGCGACTGGACCATTCGCGGCCAGAGCTTCCGCGCGGCCGTGCCGCCGGCCAATCCGGTGTTCGACACCTCGCCGGCCCTCGACGAGGCGACCCTGGTCGCGGCCGCCGACCTGCTGCAGACGCAGCAGCTGGGCCGTCGCGGCACGACCGACATGCTGGGCGTCAGCCTGTCGGCCACCGATCGCATCGGCCACAGCTTCGGCACCCAGGGGCCGGAAATGTGCGAGCAGATGCACCGTCTGGACGCGGCGCTAGGCCTGTTCCTGAACAAGCTGCCGGAGGGGACGCTGGTGGTCCTGACGGCGGACCACGGCGGCTCGGACTTCGTCGAGCGCCTGCACGATCACGGCTATCCCCACGCCCATCGCGCCGATCTGGAGCGGGTGGCGCGCGTCAATCAGGCGCTGAAGGAACGCTTCGGCCTGGAGGTCAATCCGCTGCAGCAGGGGGGCAGCGGTCTGATGGTGGCCGGGCGCGGGGGCGTGACCCTGGCTGATCCGCTGCGGACCGAGGTCGCCAATGCGGCGGTCGAGATGCTGAAGACCAATCCCGAGATCGCCTTTGTCGCCACGCGCGACGAGGTGCTGACGGATCCGATCCCGGCCTCGAACAATCCCGACATGCTGACCCTGCGCGAACGCGCGCGCCTCAGCGCCGTGGCGGGGCGGTCGCCGGACATCCTGATCTTCTACGCCCAGAACGTGGTGCCGGGCGGCAGCGTCGGCCGCGCCATCAGCGGCCACGGCACGCCCTTCGACTATGATCGTCGTGTGCCGATCATCTTCTGGACCAAGGGCGTCGGAGGGGCGAGCCAAGGCTGGAAGCAAGAACGCTTCCTGCCGATCCGCACGGTCGACATTGCGCCCACGCTGGCCCACGTCATGGGGGTGAGCACGCCCAAGGTCGAAGGCCGTTGCATCGACCTGCCAGACTTCGTCGCAGGGCGGTGCGAGACGAAATGAGGCGCCCCGGGCCGTAACATCGTGTTTCGGCGCTCATAAACTCGTGTTTCCGGCCGGGGGCGTGGCCTTACGCCCCCGGCTTTTCATTGGCACAAGGGATACAAGGCCTCTGAGGGGAGGCCATGGCCGTCAGAGCCGCTTGAGGAAACAACCATGAACAGAGCCCGCCGCGCGCGCATCGTTGCGACCCTTGGACCCGCGAGCCGCGCGCCCGCGACCGTCAAGGCGCTGGCCCAGGCCGGGGTGGACGTCTTCCGTCTGAACTTCAGCCACGGCTCCCATGAAGATCACGCCGCCGCCCTGAAGGCCGTGCGCGGGGCCGAGATGGCGCTGAAGCGCCCGCTGGGCGTTCTGGCCGACCTGCAGGGGCCCAAGCTGCGGCTGGGCCGCTTCGCCGACGTCGAGATCGCCATCAAGCCGGGCCACAAGATGCGGTTCGACCTGAACCCGGCGCTCGGCGACGAGACGCGGGTGCAGATGCCGCACCCGGAAATCTTCAAGGCCCTGCGCACCGGCATGCTGCTGCTGATCGATGACGGGCGCATCCGCCTGCGGGTCGGCGAGCGCACCGACGAATGGGCCGACGTCACGGTCGAGAGCGGCTCCAAGCTGTCGGACCGCAAGGGCGTGGCCGTGCCGGAGGCGGTCATTCCGGTCTCCGCCCTGACGCCCAAGGACCGCGAGGACCTGGCCTTCGCCCTTCGTCTGGGCGTCGACTGGGTGGCGCTCAGCTTCGTGCAGAAGGCCGAGGACATGGCCGAGCTGAAGCGCATCGTGAACGGCAAGGCCGCCTGCCTGGCCAAGATCGAGAAGCCCCAGGCCCTGAACGATCTGGAGAGCATCCTCGACTACTGCGACGGCGTCATGGTCGCGCGCGGCGACCTGGGCGTCGAGATGGACCCGGAAGAAGTGCCGGTGGCCCAGAAGAAGATCCTGCGCGCCGCCCGCCAGCGCGGCGTGCCCGCCATCGTCGCCACCCAGATGCTGGAGTCCATGACCAGCGCCCCCGCCCCGACGCGGGCCGAGGCCTCGGACGTGGCCAACGCCGTCTATGAGGGCGCCGACGCCCTGATGCTGTCGGCGGAGACGGCCTCGGGCGACTATCCGCTGGAAGCGGTGCAGATCATGAACCGCATCATGGAGCGGGTGGAACGCGACCCTCTGTGGCCCGGCCTGATGGACGCCGAGCACGCGGGCATGGACATCCACGACGTCGACGCCCTGGTCGCGGCGGCGAGGAAGGCCGCGGAAGCCGCCTCGACCGCCTGCATGGTGGTGTTCACGACGCTTGGCGGCACGGCGCGGCGCATGTCGCGCGAGCGCCCCTTGCAGCCCGTTCTGGCCCTGACGCCCAAGCC
>DAIOID010000063.1:5836-17319 GCA_036744355.1 Brevundimonas sp. | reverse complement strand
CCCCGACGAAGGCCACGGCTTCCAGCGCCGCGCCAACCGCATCACCGCCCAGGAGTCCTACCTCGCCTTCCTGAACCGCTACGTGCGCAAGGCGGAGTGACCGGGTCGACGGTTCGGCGGCGAGTCGGAACCGCCTTCACCACGGCGCGGCGGTTCAGACGTCCATTCGGTCGATCAGGGGGCGCGACTTGAGGGCCTTGATCGCGCGACTGATCCCGTCGAACACCGGGCCGGCGTCCTGCTCCATCTCGGCGTAGGCCCGTTCGAACGCGCCATCCAGGCTGTCTAGCAGGGCCAGTTGTTCACGTCCCCTTTCGGTAATCTCGATCAGGGTCACGCGCTGGTCCTCAGGATCAGGCTGGCGAGTGACCAGTCCCAGCTTCTCCAGCTTCGGAACCTTCTGTTGAATCAGTTGGTGCGACCGGTCCAGTTGCCGTCCGAGTTCGGCGACCGAAACCGGACCCAGCGTCGAGATTGCAACCATCAGGGACGACGACTTGACCGGAATGATCAGACCGGCCCGCGCGAACACCTCGGCCGACTGCTGCTCGATCAGGTCGCTCAACTGCTCGCTGAGACGCCCCAGGAACGTGCGGTTCAACTCGATCATTCGCCCGTCAGCTCCTCAATCCAGGCGAGGATAGAGGGTCATCTCGCCAGAATTCTCAACACGCTCCAGCCCCGTCACGGCGCCGTTCGCACGCACCAGCCGGAACCGGTAGTCATCCGATCCCTGGACTGCAAACAGATCCTTGCCGATCGGATCCAGCGCCAGGACGAAGCGACCGCGCCAGTGATAGGCCAGGCCGTTCGGGGTGCGGACGAGGGTTCGCCCCTCATAGGCGCCGGCCGCCTCGTCCAGATCCTTGGCGCTCGGGGTCTGGCCAGCGATGGCGAACTCCACCGGAACCAGGGCCCATGCGGCGTCTGCGTCTCCGGCGGTCGCCCGGCTCTGCAACAGGAACTTCTGCGCCGCCAGCAGGGCCTCGGAGGCCGGCACGGCCAGATCAGGCGTCACGCCGACGCCCTCGAAATCCTGCCCCTTGATCGGGTCGCGGATCTGGCCGATCGGCACCTGCAGCATGAAGCGATCATCGACCGGCACGCGCGTGACCGGATGGGCGCCGCCGGCGGTCTGTTCGCCGATCACGGTCGCCCGGCCGAGCCGCTGCAGCGAAAAGGCCATCCACTCGGCCGCCGAGAAGGACGTCGATCCGGTCAGGACCACGACCGGGACATCACCAGACCGCTGGCCCGGCACGGCGGCCAGGCTCCACTGCCCCCGCGCCACCCGCTTGCCGTCCTCGTTGTAATTGTAGTCGAAGAATTCCTGCTCCTTGCCCGCCGGATACAGGTAGCTCATCAGCAGTTGCGCCATCTCCAGGACGCCGCCGTTGTTGTAGCGCAGGTCGAAGATGATCCCCTTGGCGCCTTCAGCGAACCGCATGGCCCCCGCCGCCGTGTCCTGGGCGTACTGGGGGTCGGCGAAGAAGTCGAAACGGATGTAGGCCAGATCACCCTCCAGCCGTCGCGCGTCGCGGAAACCGAAGTTGGCCGCGCGTTCGACATCGCGCCGCGCCTGGGTCGTCCCGTCTCCGCTGGCCTTGGCCTGACGGCTGGCGGCGACCTCTTCCGGGTCGAAGGCCACCGTGAAATGCAGGTCCTTGCTCGCCTTGACCAGACCCTGGGACAGGCTGCTCGCGAACTGGTCGGCGTCGATCGGCCCGGCCTGCACGCGCCGATTCAGCTCGGCCGAGATGGCGGGTATGCGATCCTGGAAGACGTAGTTTCGTTGCAGCGCCGCCTCCAGGCGAGAGACCACCTCTCGCTGCGCCCGCTGATCCAGACTCTTGGCGTCCGCCCCCTGGGCCAACGCCGACCCCGGCGCCAGGACAGCGATCGCCAGCAGGGAGATGAAGGTCCGAGAAAACATTGCCGCCCCCTTTATACAATATATTGCGCAATATATTTCATAAATCGGCGTGTCAAATTTCCCTTCCGCAATTTTCGGGGGAAATGGACAGCTGCGACGGGCCTTCAGTCAGGCTGCGGCCCTGGCGAAGCGCGCGATGACCAGCATCATTCGCGAACCTCTTCGCGGCAGCTCGGCGCCCTCGCTCTACGAGAACTCAGCCCACGTCCCATTGCGGACCGGGGCCAAGGTGGCGGAGCGACCCTTGGCGGACGAATATCGGCACGGGTAAAGACAGAGCATGTTAGATTTTCGTCCCTCTGCCCCTTCCGATCTGCCTCGTGTCATGGACATCTGGCGCGGAGCTGTTGACGCCACCCACGACTTTCTTGCTCCAGACGACCGCGACGCCATCGAGGCTGAGGTTCTGGGCTTTTTCCCGCAGGTGTCCCTGCTGCTCGCCGTCGATGGCTCTAACACGCCGCTCGGCTTCATGTTCTTGCACGAAGGGCATCTGGAGGCGCTTTTTGTAGACCCCGATCAACACGGCAAAGGTATTGGCAAGGCCCTTGTCCATAAGGCTCTTGCCGCGCATCCGGACCTGACGGTCGATGTGAACGAGCAGTATCCGAAGGCCCTCGGCTTCTACGAACATCTATGCTTCGAACGTGTCGGCCGCTCTGCTCAGGATGGTCAAGGACGCCCTTATCCGCTGATACACCTCCGACGCCGAGCCGAGACCTAAGAGGTCCGGTATGCCTTCCGACAGCCCCTAGGCCGCCTCGTCCTTCGGCAGGACGTCGCCCACCGTCGGGCGGTTCTCGGCCCAGGCCAGCTGGATGTCGCGGGGTTTGACGATCTCGTTGCAGTGGCCGCAGGCGATGCGGGGCTTGAGGTCGTGGCCGCAGGTCTTGTGGACCATGGAGACGCCGCTGTCGGCCTCGCCGTAGACATGCTTTTCGCCCCAGGCGTGCAGCGTCACCAACACCCCGTACAGGTCCTTGCCCTTGGCGGTCAGGACATATTCCTTGCGCGGCGGACGCTCGGAATAGAGCTGCGGCTCCAGCACCCCGTGCTGCACCAGAGACTTCAGACGGGCGGCCAGGACGTTGCGCGCGACGCCCAGCCGATCCTGCCACTGCTCGAACCGGCGCACGCCGTTGAAGGCGTCGCGGATGACCAGCAGGGTCCACGGGTCGCCGATCACCTCCAGCGTGGCGGCGATCGAGCAGCTCTGGCGGCTATAGTCGGCGGTGCGTCCCATGCAGCGGAAAGTGACCCCGCGTCAGGCTTTTGACAAGTGGGTTGCCAATCGGGACCCAGTTTGTCAGTTTCTTTAGGCAACGAACCTGCGGCTCCCCGGTCGCGGTTTTTGCGTTTCTCGACTCGCGGGCGGCGACGCATCAGTCTCCGCCCGCCTCTTTCGCCTGTTGCGTGGACCGATGACCGAAGCCGACCTGCTGCACGACGCCCTGACCCTGACGCCCGGCGACGAGGGCCTGGCCGCTCACCTGTCCGGCGAATTCTCCAACGGCCCGATCGCCGCCCCGCCCGAGGCGGGCTTCCCCTTCGGCGGTCTGCTGGCGGCCCTGTGCGCCGGGGCCATGCGTCAGGGGCTGGAGATCAAGGCGCCCTTGCGCAGCCTCAGCGTCCAGTATCTGGCCGCCGCCAGATACGGCCAGCCGATCCATTTCCGCCCGCGCCTGCTGCGTGGCGGCCGCAACGTAGCCTACGCCGTGGTCGAGGCCGGGCAAGGCTCCAAGCTGACCCACCACGCCAGCGCCACCTATGGCGGCGACGGCGACACCGCCCAGCCGCTCAGCCCGCTTTCGGCCCCGCCCCCGTCGCTGAACAGCCTGAAGGACGCGCCGGGCCTCAGCGGCCCCATGGCCCCGCGCTTTTCCCAGCACGTCGACTATCGCTTCGACGGCGGTCCCAACATTCTGGGCGGCAACGAAGGCAAGCCCGTCTTCGAGCGCGTGTGGATGCGGACCCGCGACGGCGCGCCGCTGGACGAGCTGCGAATGGCCTATCTGCTGGACGCCCTCTATCCGCCCGCTTGGACCGCCTTCACCGCCCCGCCGATGATGACGACGGTGGACCTGCGCTACGACTTCCTGGCCGACCCGACGCCGGACACCGCGCCCGACGGCTGGGCCTTTTTTGAATACCGCCTGCTGGACCACGGCCTCGGCTGGTCGGTGGACGAGGCCGTCGCCTGGGGCGCGGACGGGCGCCCGCTGGCCCTGGCCCGCCAGCGCCGCAAGCTGCTGTGACGCCGCCCTGCTTGCCATCGCCCCTTCGCCTCCCCTAATCCCCCGCGAAACGATTCATACTGGAAACGCCCCTCATGACCGCCGCCTCCGATCCCGTCGTCATCGTCTCCTTCGCCCGCACGCCCATGGGCGGCTTCCAGGGCGCCCTGTCGCCGGTCAAGGCCACCGACCTGGGAGCCGCCGCGGTCAAGGCCGCCGTCGAACGCGCGGGCGTGGCCCCTGAAAAGGTCGAGCAGATCTTCATGGGCTGCGTCCTGCCCGCCGGTCTGGGTCAGGCCCCGGCGCGTCAGGCCGCCATCGGCGCGGGTCTCGGCAAACACGTCGAAGCGACCACGGTGAACAAGATGTGCGGCTCGGGCCTGCAGGCCGCCATGATGGCGCACGACGCCCTTCTGGCCGGCACCGCCGAGGTCATCGTCGCCGGCGGCATGGAGTCGATGACCGGCGCCCCCTATCTGATGAACAAGCACCGCGGGGGCGCCCGCATCGGCCACGACGTCATCGTCGACAGCATGATGATGGACGGTCTGGAAGACGCCTACTCACCCGGCAAGGCCATGGGCGTCTTCGCCGAAGACGCGGCGGCCCAGTATCAGTTCACGCGTGAACAGATGGACGAATACGCCATCGAGAGCCTGACCCGCGCCCAGGCCGCCATCGCCTCGGGCGCCTTCAAGGCCGAGATCGTCCCGGTCGAGGTCGCCACCCGCAAGGGCCCCGTGGTCGTCAGCGAGGACGAGCAGCCCGGCAAGGCCGACGCCGCCAAGATCCCGACGCTGCGCCCCGCCTTCACCAAGGACGGCGCCATCACCGCCGCCAACGCCAGCTCGATCTCGGACGGCGCCGCCGCCCTGGTCATGACCCGCGAGAGCACGGCCAAGGCCCTGGGCCTGCCGATCGTCGCCCGCGTGGTCGCCCACGCCGCCCACGCCCATGAGCCGGGCCTGTTCACCACCGCCCCGGTCCCGGCGATGCAGAAGGCGCTGAAGAAGGCCGGCTGGTCGGTCGAGGACGTGGACCTGTGGGAGGTCAACGAGGCCTTCGCCGTCGTCGCCATGATCGCCCAGCAGGAACTGGGCATCGACCGCGCCAAGCTGAACGTCAACGGCGGCGCCACGGCGCTGGGCCACCCCATCGGCGCGTCTGGCGCGCGAATCCTGTCCACCCTGCTGGCGGCGCTTCAGGCGCGCGGCGGCAAGAAGGGCATGGCCTCGCTGTGCATCGGCGGCGGCGAAGCCGTGGCCATGGCCGTGGAACTGCCCTGATCCTGTGGCGTTCTCCACGGTCACGCTAACCTTGGCCGTGGAGACTACGCCTTGAAAATCCTCCCCTCCCTCTTCGCCGGCGTCGCCGCCCTGACCCTGGCCGCCTGCGCCACGGCTCAGGCGGGAAGCCCGGTGACCGACAACACGCCCTCGGCCCAGACCGACGCCCTCAAGGCCTTCCCGGCCGCGGCTGCGGGCCAGACGCGCCACGTCATCACCCTGCCGGCCCAGACCGACGAAAGCGCGCTGAAGGTCGAACTGATCCTGGGCAAGACCCAGACGGCGGACTGCAACCGTCAGTTCTTCGGCGGTCGTCTGGAGACCCGCACGGCCGAGGGTTGGGGCTATGATTATTACGTCCTGCCGGCCCTGGGGAACGCCGCCAGCACCATGATGGCCTGCCCGCCCGGCTCGGAGCGCCAGGCCTTCGTCACCACGCAGGAACAGCCGCTGATCCGCTACAACTCGCGCCTGCCGGTGGTGGTCTACGCCCCGTCGGACGTCGAGGTGCGCTATCGCCTGTGGCGTGCGGGCGAGACCCAGACGGCCCGCTGATCGCCGTCATTCACGGACACCAGACGCGGGCGTCGGTCGTTTTCGACCGGCGCCCGTTTCGTTTCCTGCTCCGCCTCGCGCATGAGCGAAGCCAGCGAGGCGCATCCGGCGCTCAGGACGATCATGGGGCGACTCCCGCACTTGCGAACCATTTGCAGGTTTGCGCAAGATCGCCCGTCGTGCAAGCGTCCGCCTCCATTTTCTGGAGAGTCGCCATGCGCGAAGACGGCAAGCTGGACTACCTCGAACTGCCGGCCACCGACATGGCGGCGCACAAGGCCTTTTACGCCGCCGCCTTCGGCTGGGTGTTCCAGGACTACGGCCCCGACTATGCGGCGTTTGGCGAAGGGCTGGACGGCGGTTTCACCACCGAAGCCATGACGCCCAAGCCCCTGCCGATTCTCTACGCCCACGACCTGGAGGCCATGCTGGCCAAGGTCCAGGCGGCGGGCGGGGAAATCACCCACCCGATCTTCGCCTTCCCCGGCGGACGGCGCTTCCACTTCCGCGACCCGTCCGGCAACGACCTGGCCGTCTGGTCGGAATAGGTCCTATTTGGGATCCACGGACTGGGCGATGCGCTCGGCCACGTCGCGGTCGGCGCCGTCGAGGCTCATCAGCCAGACGTGGATCTCGGTCGGCGCCTTCGCTTGCTGGAAGAGGTGCTCCATGGCGATGCGGCGCGCGCCCTCGGGCACGACGACGGTGACGCGGCCCGCCGCCGTTACCTGCTCGCCGTCATAGATGGGAAACTGCGACGACGGCCCGGCGTAGATCATGGCCAGGGTCTTGCCCGCCTTGCGTACGGACCAGACCTTGGCGTCCGGCGCTCCCCGGCCCTCAACCAACTGGACGCCGCTCGGCAGCTCGATGCGGAACGGCAGGGCGGCGACAGCGGCGGCGGGCGTCTGAGCAGGCGCCGGGGCCTCAGCCGGCGTCGAAACGGCAGGCGGGACTGAAGCCGGCGCCCGGTTGGAAACCGGCGGGGCTGCGACCGGCGCGCGCGTCGGGGCGACGGTCGTCGGCGCAGGCCTATGCACGACTGCGGACGACGGCGCAGCCTGCACCGGCGCGGGCCTCGACGCCGGGGCCACGGCCGGCCGGGTCGTCGCGGGCGCCGGCGTAGTCGCTTGCGCAGGCGCAGGCGCCGGACGCGCCGCCGCAGGCGGTCCGCCGTTCAGCAGCCGCGTCAGCTCCTCGGCGCTCTGGGATTGGGCCGATTGGGCATGGGCCGCCGCAGGCGCGACGCTCATGAGGACGGAGGCGAGAAGCACGGTTTTCATGCCCCGACCTTGACCCCGGCGCCGCCCGACGGTCAAGCCGCCGCCAGTTCGACCCAGAAGGTCGCGCCCTCGCCCGGCGCCGAGATGACGCCGATCTCGCCGCCCTGCAGCTCGGTCAGGCGCTTGGCCAGAGCCAGGCCGATGCCGTGCCCCTCGATGGCCGAACGCTCCAGCCCCAGGCGGTTGAAAGGCTCGAACAGTTGCGCCTGCTTCTCAAGCGACAGGCCAGGGCCGAAATCGACAACCTCGATCCGCACCCGGTCGTCAGCCCAGCGGGTGCGCATCAGCACACGACCGCCGACCGCGCCGTACTTGACCGCATTACCGGCCAGATTGCCGATCACCTGGGCGAGGCGTTGCGAATCGGCCTGGGCGATCAGGGCGTCGCCCTCGACCACGACCTCGATCGCAAGTCCCTTGGCTTCCGGCTTCAGGATCAGGGCGCGGCGCACGTCCTCCAGCAGCCCCGCCACATCGGTGGGCCGCAGCTCGACCTTGACCGCGCCGGACTCGGCGCGCGCCACGTCCAGCAGATCATGGGCCAGGGCCTCGACCTGACGGGCGGTCTTGACCAGCATCTGGGCCATCTCGACCTGGTCGGGCGAGGTCGCGCCCAGTTGGCCGCCGGCCCACAGTTCGCCGATGCCGATGATGCCGCCGACCGGGCTCTTGATCTCATGGGCGACGTTGGCCAGCAGCCGCGACTTGGCCGCCGAGGCCCGCTCGGCCCGCTCGCGACCGGCCCGCGCCCGCTCGGCCAGCCGGTCGCGCTCTTCCAGAAGGGCCGCGACCATCAGGATCGGCATATAGCCGAGAAGCACCAGCAACTGGGCCAGCAAGGCCCGGTTCTCCGCCGCGAACGAATGATAGGGGCCATGCCCCGCCATCGTCCCGCCGATCGCCATGACCGCCACCAACACCAGGGCGGCGGCGATGCCCGCCACGCGGAACCGGACCGCCATCAGCAACAGCAAAGGCATGAGCAGGAAGCCGTAGGGCAGGCTCAGGTGAGAAAAGATCGCGTAGCAGGCGAAGCCGATCAGCCCCAGCAGCGCCGCGCCTTCCGCCAGCCGCACCGGCTGGCGGACGATCAGCAGATGCCGGCGTTGCACCGCCAGACCGAAGGCCCCGACCACCGCAAAGCCCAGAGCATGGCCGAACCACCAGATTCTCAGGCCGTCCATGACGTCCGTGCCCAGCATGGCGTTCAAAGCCAGGGCGCTGATCACGGCGGACGGCAGGGACGCAACGGCGCAAACGCCCAGGAAGCGTCCCAGCCCCTCGACCGAATTGATGCTCAGGCCCGGGACGAACCGTCGCGTCAGCACCACCGCTAGAACGATCTCCAGCAGGTTCACCACCGTGAACATCGCCGACAGGACCGGCCCGTTGCCGACCAGGAACTCCCCCGCCAGAACCCCGGTCACCACCAGGACGCCGAAGCCAAGATCATAGGTCAGGCCCCGACCGCCCCGCAGCCAGACCGCCATGGCCAGACCGCCCGCTCCCCACAGGGCGGCGACCAGGCCGTTGGTGCGCGCGAAACTGATCGCCAGCACGACCAGAACGGTCACGCCCACCGCCGTGAAGATCGGCGCGAGAGGCTGTCGGAAGAAGGCGGCGTTGGGCGCAGAGGCGACTGCGCCGCCATCCGCGGAAGCGGCGTCGAGAACGGGTTCAGCCCTGTCGAGCGCTCGGCTCATCGTCATGATCGGGTCCGGTGTACGCGACTAACACCCCATCCTGCCGGACCTTCCTAAACATCCTCTGAAGTCAGAAGGCGCTTTCGAGAACGGCGTTGAACGCGCGAACCGCCGCCGCCGGCCCCTCGGGATGGCTCCAGACGCCGGCGCTGACGGCCACGAAGTCCGCGCCCGCCGCCGCCACCTGGGCCGCATTGTCGACCGTGATGCCGCCGATGGCGACGCAGGGCGTCTCCATGGTTTCCTGCCAGATGGTCAGCTCGATCAGTTCGGGCCGATGCGTGGTGGCCTTGGTGCCGGTCGGGAAGAAGGCGCCGAAGGCGACGTAGTCCGCGCCCGCCTCGGCCGCCTCCATCGCCAGATGGCGGCTGTCGTGGCAGGTGGCGCCGATCATGGCGTCCGGCCCCATGATGCGGCGCGCCTCGGCCACCGGCGTATCGTCCTGGCCGACGTGGACCCCGTCGCAGCCCGTCGCCCTGGCCAGATCGGGCCGGTCGTTGAGGATCACCGCGACACCATGCGCCTGGGCGATCGGCGCCAGCCGGGCCACGGCGGCCCTGATCTGCTCGTCCGAGGCGTCCTTGAGCCGGATCTGCAGCGCCGCGACCGGCCCCGCCGACAGGGCCTGCGCCAGCAAACCGGCGAAGGCCTCCAGATCGGCGATGACCGGGGGCGTGATCAGATAGAGCTGACAGGCGGGACGGGGCGGAAGCGCAGGTTGACGAGCCATGTCCCCGCCCTGCCCGTCCCCGCGCCGGGCGTCAATGTCGCAATCCCATGCGAACGATTTGCACTCGCCTTAATAAATGCTATAGCGAGCCATTCTCAGTAACTGCCTCGGGGCACGCCGCCTTGTACGTCTGCAACTGTAACGGTCTTCGCCAGCGTGACGTCGCTCAAGCCATCGAGGCGGGCGCAACCCGGCCCAAGGATATTTTCGCGTCCAATCAATGCGCTCCGCAATGCGCCAAGTGCGTCTGCGAAATGCGCCAGATGATTCAGGACACCCAGGCGGCCTTCGCCCTGGCGGCGGAATAGAACTCCACTCCTGAAAGTCGATTTCACTCGCATTATCAATGCGGTGATAAAAACTCGCAAATAATCCACGACCGCAAAGCCGTGCTATGAAAGTCGTCACGGGCGGTGTTCAGAGCCGCGGCGTCATGATGACGTCGTCCAGCGCCGCCGCATGAGAGGACGACGACCATGAAGGGCGATCCGGCGATCATCCGCACCCTCAACGCGGTGCTGACCAACGAGCTGACGGCGGTCAACCAGTACTTCCTGCACGCCCGCATGTTCGAAAGCTGGGGCCTCAGCCACCTCGGCAACGTCATCTACGAAGAATCGATCGGCGAGATGAAGCACGCCGACATGCTGATCAAGCGCATCCTCTTCCTCGACGGCCTGCCCAACCTGCAGGACCTGCACAAGCTGAAGGTCGGCGAGGATCCGATCGAATGCCTGGGCGCCGACCTTAAGCTGGAGATCGACAGCCGCGCCGCCACGGCCGCCGCCGTGACCCAGTGCGAGGAAGCCCGCGACTACGTCAGCCGCGACCTGCTGATGAAGATCCTGGCCGACACCGAGGAGCACATCGACTTCCTCGAAAACCAGCACAAGCTGATCGAACTGCTGGGCGCCCAGAACTACCTTCAGTCCGCCATGAGCGAGATCAAGACCGACGGCGCCGCCACCGGCGGCTGATCCTTCCTAGAAGGCCCGAAAACCGAAGGGGCGGCCGAGCGATCGGCCGCCCCTTTTGCTTGGCTAGAGCACCTCGCGTCGAGCCAGGTGGATCACGGCCAGCATCAGGACGATCAGGCCCAGTCCCCCGCCCAGCCCCAGCGCAGTCTGCATACGCCAGGCTTCGCTCGCCAGGATGTTGACCGGCATCTGCCAGGGCATGAAGACGCCCTGCTTGGCCGAGGTGGCCGCGACCGCGAAGAAGGTGCCGCCTATGCCCACGATCAGAGCCGGCACGAAGCTGGCGAAGCGCATGGCGACCCAGAACTGAATGGCGATCATCAGCGTGCCCGCCACGACCATCAGCCCCAGAGACCGGGCATAGGCCGCCAGGTCGAACACGCCGGTCGGCGCTACGGCCGGCTTGATCTGGGCCGCCAGGAAGGCAGCGGCTCCAGACAGCCCCAGCACCGCCGCGCTCATCAGCGCCACCAGACCGATGACGCAGAAAGCCTTGGCCGCGTACAGACTCCAGCGCGCAACGGGCAGGGCGCGCAGGTGGTCCCAGGACCTCGGCCCATGCTCCATGTGGGCGACGAGGGCGGTCAGGGCCGTGACGCTCATCGGCATCATGAAGTAGGCCCAGATGGCGACCGCCGAACCCATGACCATGTCCCAGGTCACGGCCTCCTTGGCGCGCAGCATCATCAGAAAGCCGAACAGGGCGATCAGCCCCGGTGCAGCCAGTGCCAGAAGCAGGGCCAGCGAACGGTTCAGCTTGCGAACCTCGACAGACAGAACGG
>DAIOID010000063.1:0-5736 GCA_036744355.1 Brevundimonas sp. | reverse complement strand
CCCAGAAAGCCATAGACCGCCTGATCCGGCACGGTCATCGACACCGCATCCACCGCCGTCCGCGCGCCAAAACGCCGCGTCAGCCCCTCCGTCTCCACCATACCGGCCATCGCCGCCTCCATTTAACTCTTAGATAAAGTTGCGAAGACGCGATATTTAAGTCAAGATTAAAAAAACGTCAGAATTCGGAAACCGGCATGACCCGAGACATCGATCGCTTTCGCCGCCTGTGCGGCCAGTACCGCTGGCTGGCGGTCTTCATGGTGGCCAGCGTGGGGCTGCTGTTGGTCGCAGCCAACCTGATCGCTCCGCTCGTCCTCTGGGCGCGCGCTCCCACGCTGGTCAGCGGGCGCGATATCGCCGAATCGTTGATCTGGGTCGCGCCAGCCGCCTGCTACCTGTTCGGCGTATGGTCGATCGGCGCCGGCATGGGGCAACTGGCCAAGGGGCGGCTGATCCAGCCTACCCTTGCCGCAACCCTGCGCCGGGTCGGACTGGCCCTCGGCTTCGGCGGCGTGATCAGCGTCTTCGTCGTCACCAACCTGCTGCGCCTGATCGGCTCGACGAAGGGCGGGTATCTGCACTTCGACGTGGCGGGCATGACCTTAGGCATGATCGGCGGCGCGCTCTTCCTGCTGGGCCGGGTGGTGGATCAGGCCGGGGCCGTGCAGGCCGAACTGGACGAGATGATCTGATGGCCGTTCGCGTCACCCTCGACGCCCTGATCGTGGCCAGGGGCCTCAAGGCCCGCGACCTGGCCGCCCAGGTCGGGCTCAGCGAGACCCAGCTGTCCCTGTTCCGCTCCGGAAAGGTGAAGGGCATCCGTTTTCGCACCTTGGCCCGACTGTGCGCCGCCTTGGGCTGCCGTCCCGGCGATCTGCTGGACTACGACCTCGATCCGGCCGACCTGGAGCCGCCCGGCGGCGACGAGGCGGACTGACGGAACCGCCCCGGCGGCGCGTCATTTGATGTCCTGAACCGTTCAGGAGCCGCCATGCCCATCGAAGACGCCCTCGACACCGCCCGCGATCAGGCCGCCGACTTCCTCAACGCCGAGGGGCGCGACTGGACCCATGTGGCGCTGGGCCTGGCCCTGACGGCGGGCTTCGCCCTGGCGGCGACCACGGCGGCGTCGAAACTGATCCGCCCCCAGCCACGCCGTGCGCTTCAGCCGGTTGGCGGCGATGCCCCCATCACCGAACGTCCGCGCGGCCCGATCAGCCTGATCCTGCCCGCCATGTTCTCGGCCACCACCCTGTCGGCGGTGCGCGTCTGGAACGCCCCGGCCCGCCCGGAGCGCCGCACCGCCATGGCCCTGTGGCTCGCCGCCCAGACCGTCAGCGCCGTCTGGCTGGCCGTGCGCCCGACGCGGCTGACGACGCAAGTCGCGGCCGCCATGTCTTCCGCCGGCCTGGCCGCCGCCTTCGCCCACGAAGCGCGCAAGCTGGATCCCGCCGCCGGCAAGCTGGCGTCGCCCACCGGCATGGGCGTCCGACTGGCCAATCGGGCTGAAGCCCGGCTGCGCGGCGATCCGACCGCCTCCTAGATCCGCCGACCGGCGATCAGCGCCCCATTGCCCTTTTTCCGCTGTTCCTCTACGGCTCGCGGCGATTTCGCGCGCCCGCCCACGAGCGGCCGGGCCGCCCCCAGCCCTCAGATCCAGCGGTTTCTATGAAAATCAACGGTAACACCATCAAGCCCGGCATGGTCCTGCAGCACAACGGCGGCCTCTGGGTCGTCACCAAGGCCAGCCACGTCAAGCCCGGCAAGGGCGGCGCCTTCGCCAACGTCGAGGCCAAGAACCTCGAGACCGGCAACAAGCTGAACGAACGCTTCCGTTCGGAAGACAAGGTCGAGCGCGTCACCCTGGAACAGAAGGACTTCTCCTACCTGTTCGATAACGGCGACAGCCTCGTCTTCATGGACGACGCCACCTACGAGCAGATCGAACTGCAAAAGGACTGGGTCGGCGACGAACGCATCCCCTATCTGCAAGAGGGCATGAAGGTCGTCATCGAGATGCATGAAGACCGACCGATCGGCCTGGAGCTGCCGGAACAGGTCACCCTGGAAGTCGCCGAGACCGAGCCCACCGTGAAGGGCCAGACCGCCTCGTCCTCCTACAAGCCCGCCATCGCCAACAACGGCGTGCGCATCATGATCCCGCCCTACATGTCGGCCGGCGAGCGCATCATCGTCGACACGACGACCGGCGAATACGTCCGCCGCGCGGACTAACAAAGACCGTCTTTCCCGGCCAAGGTCGGGCGCTTAAGACATATCTACAGGGGCGCGGATGGTCCGCGCCCCTTTTGCTTCTCCGTCTCTCCGGGCCGACAGGGCCTTCAAGGACAGCCGGACCAGGAGAACCCCATGGCCCTCGCCTCTGCTCTCGTTCAGGTCATCATCGGCGCCGTGCGCAAGACCGCGCGCCCCATGCTTCGCGATTTCGGCGAAGTCGCCCAGCTTCAGGTTTCGCGCAAAGGGCCCGGCGATTTCGTCACGGCCGCCGACCTGAAGGCCGAGGACACCCTCTACGAACTGCTGATGAAGGCGCGCCCCGGCTACGGCTTCCTCGGCGAGGAACGCGGCCTGATCGAAGGCACCGACAAGTCGCACACCTGGATCGTCGACCCCATCGACGGCACCACCAACTTCATGCATGCCATGCCCCACTTCGCCATCACGGTGGGCCTGGAGCGCAAGCACCCCGACGGCTCGTCCGAGATCGTCGCCGGCGTCACCTACAACCCGGTGATGAACGAGCTGTTCTGGGCTGAAAAAGGCAAGGGCTGCTACCTGAACGACCAGCGCATCCGCGTCTCGGGCCGCCGCGACCTGTCGGAAAGCCTGATCTCTACCGGCCTGCCCTTCATCGGCAAGTCGGGCCACGCCCAGTCGATCAAGGACATCCACGCCGTCGGCCAGCGCGTCGCCGGCATCCGCCGCCTGGGCGCCGCCTCGCTGGACTTCGCCTGGGTGGCCGCCGGCCGCTACGACGCCTTCTTCGAGCGCAACCTGCAGCCGTGGGACGTGGCGGCGGGCATCCTGTTCGTCACCGAAGCCGGCGGCGTGGTCACCACCATCGACATCGACGGCGACCCGAAGAACGGCAAGCAGATCGTCGCCGCCAACCCGGAACTGCAGCCGCAACTGCGCAAGATCCTGCAAGCGGCCTGATCCAAGAAGCTCCCTCCCCTGTCACGGGGAGGGAGCTTTCTTTTAGCTGTTCAGATCCAGCGAATAGCCGGCCGAGCGCACGGTGCGGATCGGGTTGACCGTGCCCTCGACGTTCAGGGCCTTGCGCAAGCGACCCACGTGGACGTCCACGGTGCGGGCCTCGACATAGACGTCCGAGCCCCAGACGGCGTCCAGCAACTGCTCGCGGCTGAACACCCGGCCCGGATGCTTCATCAGGTGATCCAGCAGGCGGAACTCGGTCGGGCCCAGATGGACCTCCTTGCCCGCACGGCGGACGCGGTGGGCGACGCGGTCGATGACGATGTCGGCGTGGTTGATGCGGTCGTCGGCCAGACCCGGACGGATGCGACGCAGGACGGCGCGGATGCGGGCCGTCAGCTCGGTCATCGAAAAGGGCTTGGTCATATAGTCGTCGGCGCCGGTGTCCAGGCCGCGCACGCGGTCTGATTCCTCGCCGCGCGCGGTCAGCATGATGATCGGCAGGTTGCGGGTCTCGGCCCGGCCGCGGAGACGGCGGCAGACCTCGATGCCCGACAGCTTGGGCAGCATCCAGTCCAACAGCACCAGATCGGGCAGGCGCTCGTCGACCTGAAGCAGCCCCTCCTCCCCGTCCGCCGCCACGGTCACGTCATAGCCTTCCTTCTCCAGATTGTACTGGAGCAGGGTGGCCAGGGCGTCCTCGTCTTCCATCACCAGAATATAGGGTTGCACGTCAGGCTCTCCGGTCGGTCGAAGTCGTCAGCAGGAAGGAAAGTCAGTCGTCCGTCAGGTCGGACGGTTGGGTCGAGACATGGGGCGTGGGCGTCTGTTCCTCGCCCGGACCGGGGACGGCCTTGGGCCGCTCGCCCAGCATTTCCTCGCCGGTGATCTCATAGTGGACGGTCTCGGCGATGTTGGTCGCGTGGTCGCCGATCCGCTCCAGGTTCTTGGCCATGAACAGCAGGTGGGTGCAGGCGGTGATCGTGCGCGGGTCGCCCATCATGTAGGTCAGCAGCTCGCGGAACAGGGCGTTGTAGTGCTCGTCGACCTCGTCGTCGGTGCTCCACACCGACAGGGCGCGCTCGACCTCCGAGGCCGTGTAGGCGTCCAGCACGTCGCGCAGGCGGGTCGAGACCAGGCGGCCCATCCGCTCGATCGAGCGGGTCAGAGGCTGCATCGGCTCGCCCTCGGCCAGGATCAGCGCCCGCTTGGCGATGTTCTTGGCCAGATCGCCGGTGCGCTCCAGATCCGAGGCCAGCTTCATGGCCCCCAGGGTGCGGCGCAGGTCCGAGGCCACCGGCTGACGCAGGGCGATCAGGCGGATCGACTTCTTCTCGATGTCGCGATGCAGGGCGTCGAGGCGGTTGTCGCGCTCAACCACCGCCTTCGCCAGCGCCACGTCGCGGCGGGCGACGGATTCGATGGCGTCCGCCACCTGGGCCTCGGCCAGCCCCCCCATGCGGACGACCTCGGCCGTCAGCTGGTTCAGTTCGTCGCCGTAAGCCTTGACCGTATGCTGGTTCATGCTCGCGCCCTTAGCCGAAGCGGCCGGTGATGTAGTCGAGCGTGCGACGCTCGCGCGGGTTGGTGAAGATCTCTTCGGTGTCGCCGGTCTCGACCAGCTTGCCCATGTGGAAGAAGGCCGTGCGCTGCGACACGCGGGCGGCCTGGGCCATGGAGTGGGTGACGATGACGATGCAGTAGCGCTCGCGCAGTTCGTCGATCAGCTCCTCGATCTTGGCCGTGGCGATCGGGTCCAGCGCCGAGCAGGGCTCGTCCATCAGGATGACTTCGGGTTCGACCGCGATGGCGCGGGCGATGACCAGACGCTGCTGCTGGCCGCCCGACAGGCCGGTGCCCGGCGAGTGCAGGCGGTCGGCGACCTCGTCCCACAGACCGGCGCGCTTCAGCGCCTTCTGGACGATGTCGTCCAGCTCGCCCTTGGACGAGGCCAGACCGTGAATCTTGGGCCCATAGGCGACGTTCTCGTAGATCGTCTTGGGGAAGGGGTTGGGCTTCTGGAAGACCATGCCGACCTGGGCGCGCAGCAGCACCGGGTCGATCTTGCGGTCGTTGATGTCGCCGCCGTCCATCTCGATCTCGCCGGTGACGCGGCAGCCCGGGATGGTGTCGTTCATGCGGTTCATGGTCCGCAGGAAGGTCGACTTGCCGCAGCCCGACGGGCCGATCAGGGCCGTGACGGTCTTGTCCGGGATGTCCAGCGAGACGCCGAACAGGGCCTGCTTCTCACCGTAAAAGACACTGACGTCGCGCGCGGCGATCTTGATCGGGCCGAGCGGTGCCGAGGCGTGGGCGCCGACGACGGGCGCGCTCGTCAAGGTCGACGGCTCTGCGACGGCGGAACCGCCGCCTTGGCCCTCGGGGGCGCGGAAGATTTTGGAGATCATAAGACTACCACCGGCGTTCGAAGCGCCGACGCAGCAGGATCGCGGCGGCGTTCATGACGATCATGAAGGCGAGGAGCACAAGGATGGCGGCGGCGGTCCGCTCGTGGAACGCGCGCTCCGAGGCGTTCTCCCAGATGTAGATCAGCGA
>DAIOID010000062.1:11871-17519 GCA_036744355.1 Brevundimonas sp. | reverse complement strand
CGAACCCGGACGGGCGCCGCTGGCATCGATGCGGCCGTTGACGATCATGTCGCCGCCGTCCGCCGCGATGGTCACCTGACGCGCCTTGACCTCGTCGCCGATCACGACGTCGCCGCTCTTGATGACGAAGCTGCGGCTCTCGGTGACGCCCGTCTGCGTCAGACGCTCGTTCAGGTCCTTGAAGTCGCTGACGACGTTGGCGCGGATGTCGATCGAGCCGTTGCGCAGCGAGGCGTCGGGGGCCTTGTCGCCGTTGCGGGCGTGGGCCTCAATGACGCCGTTCAGGGTCGCCGCGCCGTTCAGCGCCGTGACCTTGAGCGCGCCCGCATGGTTATGGTCGGCGCTCAGGTCGATCTTCGATCCCGAAGACGCGATGACATCGCCTTGGGCGCTTTCCAGCTCGACGTCGCCGCCCCAGCTGTAGCGGGTCTCCTCGAAGAAGTCGGTGGCCCGGCCCGCCAGATCCAGACGCGCCTTGTCGCCCAGGACGATGTCGCCCTCGGTCGCCGTCAGGATCAGTCGGCCGCTGGGCAGGGCGATGGTCGTGTCCGCCGTAATGCTGGCGGCGGTCATCCTGATCTCGGCCCCCAGCTGCGGCTTGGGCGCTTCGACGGCCGAGGCGGTCGACGGGGCGCTCAGGTTGATGGCCCAGCCCGCCTTGTAATGCAGGCTGGAACCCGCCTGCCCGGTCAACAGGGGCGTGGTCAGATTCAGCGCCCCGCCCTGCCCCGCCTGGCCGTAGACGGCCTGGGACTGATAGACGGCCAGTTCGCCCTTGTGGTTGCTCTCGATCCGCTGCGAGGCCGTCAGGTTTACGGTGCTGAAGCCCAGGGCCAGGCGGTTCATCGGCACGGAGGCGCTGATGGCCACCCCGTCCTGATAGCCCAGCACGATACGGTCAGCGATCAGGTTCAGCGTTCCCAACCCCGTGCCGGCGCCGCCGGCGATGGGCGCGCCCGGCTGGGCGGGAATGATGGTCGAGCTGTAGCTCGGACCCTGGGCGCCCAGGACGCTGTTCCAGACCAGGGTCCCCGTCGTGATCTGGGCCGTGTCGCCGGCCCCGCCCGCGCCATAGAGGGCGGGCGTGTTCAACACCAGTTGCAGGGCCGAGACCCCGGTGGCGGCGTCGCGGGTGTCCAGGCTGATGGAGCCGTAGAAGTTGACCGACTGGCTGGCGGAGAGGATCAGCCGCTCCAGCTTGGGCGCGCCCCTGCTCTGGTCGCCCGCCATCAGACGATCCAGCACCGACTGGTTCAGGGCGATGCCCGACGGCAGGACGCCGTCCGCGCCCGCCTTGGCCAGGGCCTCGCTGGTGCCGATGTTCACGGACGCGGACGAGAAGGCCAGGTAACGCGCGCCGTAGTTGACGCTCTCGCCCAGGCTGACCGCGCCCGGCGTGACGAAGCTGAGCGTGCCGTCCGAGTAGAGCGAGGCGCCGTCCTCGACGGTGATGACGCCGGTGGCGCCGCTGGAGGCGTTGCTGGTGAACTCCAGCAGGCCGTTGGCCACGGCCAGCAGGTTCACATTGTCGGCCCGCAAGGTGTAGCCCATGCTGGAGTCGAAGGCCGGAGCGCCCTTGCCCAGGGTGGTGATGCGGGCGCCGCCCTCCACCAGAATGTCGGCGTTGCGGTCGGCGATCAGCAGGACCTGCGGCCCTTCCAGCACAGCGCCGTCACGCACGGCGACGCCGCCGAAGCCGCTCGAGCTGAGGTTGCTCTGGTTCGGCCAGCCGGCGCCCGGCATGACCTGAATCTCGGTCGACTGACTGGTGGTGAAGACGCGATGGGCCGCGCCGCCCAGGGTCATGATCCTGGCCCCGACCGCGTTCAGGTCGGAGGCGTAGAGCGACAGGAAACCGTCGCCCGACTTGGTCCCTCCGTCGGCCAGGATTTCCAAGGTGAACTTGCCGCTGTCGAAATAGTCGCCGCCGACCACGGCCAGCGAACCGCCGATGCCGCCCTCGGCCGCATCGAACAGGCCCTTGCCTTTGAAGGAGAAGGCCGGACGATCCTTGTCCGCATCCGGCGCCAGGGCCAGGATGAAGGTCTTGCCGTCCTGGGGCAGGAAGGGCAGCGGGCTGTTGAACAGGGCCGCCGCCGGCGCTTTGACCAGGAATTCGCCGAAGCTGGTCTCGTTATACTGGGAATAGGTGCGGACCACCTTGGCCGGGGTCAGAATGGCCTCGACCTTCAGGGCGCTGCGCGCATCGGTGTTCGCCACGCCCGTGGTCAGGCCCAGATGGGTCGAACCGTCCGCCAGACGGGTCACGCCATTGGCGCCGGCCGGGACATTGCGGCCCAGTTCGACGCGGAAGGCCCCCTCCATCAGGGCGTATTCGGCCGGCAGCAGGGTATAGACGCCCGCCGCCAGACCCTCGATTCCGGCCGGGATGACGATCTGCTGGCCGAGACCCGGCTGGGCGTGGCCGTCTATGGCGTTCGGGGCGACCGAGGCGCCGTAGGACGGCACGATGGCGTAGACCTTGTTGTCCGCATGGCTCAGGCCGTCGAAGGCGGGGCTGATATTGGCCAGGGCCGTCTTCAGCACGTCCACCGAACCGCCGCGGCCCGTGATGAAGCCGGCGCCGGCGGGCGTGCCGCCGCCCGACAGGTCCAGCACCGAGCCCTCGTCCGCGCGCAGCGAGCCCAGCACCATGACCCCCTGCTTCGCGTCGGTGCTCTTCAGTTCGACGCCGTTCAGCATCCACTTCAGACCGTCGGTCGTGCCGCCGTAGGGAATGACCAGATCTTTGGCGCTGACCGAGGTCAGGCTGCCCGATAGCAGATTGACTTCCCGGGTCGTGACCGAGGTGCTCGTCCACCATGTCTGGCCGGGCTGCAGGTGGTCGGGACCCGGCACGAACTTGTCGCCGCCGACGCCGAGGGTGATGGAGCCTAGCGGCGCACGCAGCACGCCGCCTTGGTTGATGACGTCGGCCCCCACAGTCAACGATCCGTAAAGCGACAGAGGCGCCGAGGGCGTCACGCCTTCCAGCTTGTGGAAGCTGACCGTGCCGCCCGGAACCAGCGACTGATAGCCGACGGTGTTGCCCGGAATGCGATAGGTGTACTTGCCGGCGTAAATCGACGCTACCGCGCCGGTGATCGGATAGATCTGGGCGGCGGTCAGGGCGATGTTGCTCATCGCATTGACCTCGCCGCCGGTCAGGCGGATGTCGCTGCCGCTGATGATGTTGATCCGGCCGTGGGCGGCGTACTCGTATGCGTGCTGACGCCCATCCGACAAACCGACCGAGCCGTTCACGCCGAACTGGGCCCCGCCCATGTCGACCAGCCCGCCCCTGATGGTCAGAACGCCGTCGCCCATATCGGGGATCTTGAACAGGGCCTGGGTTCCGTCTTCCCAACGGACCTGATTATTGCCCCGCATCGTGCCGGCTGAAACGAAACGCACATAGGCGGCGCTGAGGCTCGAATCCTGGTCCGCGCCGTCGCCCAGCGAACCGATGGCGCCCGACAGCGTCAGGTTGCGCGACAGGTTCAGATTGACCGGACCGTCCAGCAGGATCACGTCCGTGGAATCCAGGGTCAGGCTGACGAAACCGCCCGCCTTGATCTGATCCACGCCGATGCGGGCTTGGCCGACCAGATCCGCCATGCCTGCATTGGCGGCGACGGAGTCGGCGTTCAACTGGCCCGGCGTCCAGCAGCCGGTGATGCAGTCGCCGTATTGCAGGTCGGCGGCCAGACCGCTGTCCTGTTCGGCGCCCAGGATGATGCTGCGCAGGCGACGCATGTAGTCGGGCATGTCGCGCACGCCCTTGCCCAGTTGGGCCAGATAGGGGGTCGTCAGCTTGATCGACAACAGGCCGCCCGACGCGCCCTCGCCGCCTGCATGGGCGCGCATGTCGCCGTCCAGGAAGACGCCGTACTGCGACTGGAAGCGGATCGCGCCGCCGTCGGTGGCCACCGTCAGGCTGTGCCGATCATGGGTCAGGCCCGATGTCAGATAGTCGATCTGGGTCGCCGCACCCGAGGCGTCCAGCACCGCGCCGGGGCGCACCACCACATAGGCGGCGCGCTGGCCGCCGACGGTGATCTCGCCGCCTTTCGAGACATGGCCATAGCGCAGACCGTCGGCGCCGACGGCGCTGAGGCCCCGGCCCGAGACGTCGATGACGCTCTTTTCGCCCAGCCACAGGGCCGTGGTTGGATCATAGACCACGTACGACGGCTGGTAATCGAGCCGCTCATTCTCCTCGCGACCGGCGATCAGCGACACCTTGCCGCCGCGGGCCTCGACGCGGCCGTCGATCCGCATGCCTTCCATGGCCGTCAGGTTGACCGTCTGGCCGTCATCGACGCGGATGCTGGCGCCCTCGACCAGCACCAGCTCGCCAATCGGACGGGGATCGGTCACGGGGTTGCCATAGCCGGTCATCCAGTTGCGCTCGCCGAGGCCGTGGGCGGTCAGGCTGAGGCTGGCGCCCTGACGCTGGATGAAGCGCCCCTTGGCCGCATCCTCGCGCAGCATGTCCGGCGTCCACAGTTCCATCGCGTCCTGCACCGCCGCGCCGCTGGCGAAGCCGGCGCTGTCGGCGGTGAAGCGGCGGACCGGCGCGCTGACGTCGATGTCCCCGCGCACATGCAGGTCGCCGCCCGCGCGGATGTCGTAGCGCGAGAAGCCACTCTGGAAGAGGTCGGCGTCCAGGTTCAACGGCGTGGCCAGCTTGACCGCCGTGCCGAACACCGTCCCGGCCGTGATCGTTCGACCCGCAGGCAGCGTCAGATCGGCCTGAAGGACATCGCCCTTGGCGTAGGTGAACGCGAGAGGGGGTATGCTGACGCCGGTCGGCCAGATGTCGGGGTTGATGATGAAGCCGGCGGGCGCCTGGCCGTAGCCGAACTCCAGATAGGTGCCGCCGGGGATGACGTCGCCGGGGTAGTAAACGTTCCAGTCGGAGTCATAGACCTCGAAGCCGTCCGGCACGGTCCAGTCGCTGCTCAGGGTGACCGCCGCAAAGTCCAGGTTGACGTCGGCCGGCAGGGGCTGCCCCGCCTCGACCCGGTCGATGGTGTAGGCATAGTCGAACGGCAGGGTCTCGCCCGCCTTCAGCACCAGCTCTTCCAGAAGCTGCAGATCAATCGGCGCCGCCTCACCCGCCGCCAGTTCGTCGCCGCCGTCCATCACGGCCCCGCCGATGGTGATCGGACGCCCGGCGGCGGAGACGGTCAGCGTGCCGCCCGCGTTCTCGCCCGTGCCATAGGCGCGGATGGAGCCGTCCAGCGTCATCTGCCCCATGTTGGCGCGCGGTTCATAGCCGACCGCCAGACCGACCGAGCCGCCCCTGGCCCCCACCGTCTCGCCGTCCAGCAGGATGGCGGCGCCGGCCGAGACGTCGATCAGGCTGTCCTTGCCCAGCGTCAGGTCGCCCTGACGGCTTTCAAACATGACCGTCCCGCCTTCCAGGTGGGCCAGGTCGCGGACGTCGCCGCCCGCCTTGACGTTCACCCACAGGCCGCTGGCGTCCAGCGTCACGCCCTCGCCGACCTTCAGGTCCGTGACTTCGGCGCAGCCCGCGCCGCAGGGCGGAACCGCCGCCAGCGAGATGGAGCCGCTGCGCGCCGTGATGTCGGCGTCGACCGCGATGGTCTGGCCGCGTACGGCCAGTTCGCCGCCGTGGCTCA
>DAIOID010000062.1:10415-11771 GCA_036744355.1 Brevundimonas sp. | reverse complement strand
TTGGCGAAGTCACCCGAAATCTGGCCGTCCTTGATGGTCGGCGGCGTGGTCGGTCGGGCGCCCGTCTGGCGCTCGCCCGTCACCACGTCGGCGACGATCTGGCCGTCGAACAGGACGGTCGGCGCCGACAGGGACAGGACGCCGGCGTCGCGGCCGACGGTGTAGCCCGCCTCCCAGCGCACGCTGCGCGCCGAGTTGAACAGGGGCTGGGCGTAGACTTCCTGGAAGGCCTCGCCCCAGCGGTCGTGGTTGACGACGAAGGCGTTGCCGACCGACAGCATCTTCACGCCCGCGGGCGCCTGGCCCAGGTCGTAGAGCTTGCCGTCCGACCCCATCATCCGCGTCGACTGGATATAGCCCGCCGCATAGTCCAGCGAGCCGCCCGAGATGTCGAAGACGGCGCCCTTGTGGGCCACGATCTCGTTGCTGTTGATGTTGATCGTCCCGCCCTGGGCGGCCCATTCGCCAATGCCGTGCGCGGTGTTGCCCAGATGGCCGCCGACCTCGATCAGACCGCCCGGCGTGTAATAGCGGTCACCCTCATGCCCGCCCGTGCCGTCGGGCAGCAGGATCAGATCGCGAATGTCGATCCAGACGTCGTTGTTCTTGAGCCCCTCGCCCTCGCGGTTCAGCGGCGAGTCGCGCAGCTCGAACGGCTGGATGTTCACCTTCAGATTGTTCGAGGCCATGTCCATGGCCACGTCGCGCACGCCCGAGACGTTCAGTTCGGCGCGGTCTTCGACCGTGGTGCGCTTCATCGCCGTGACCGCGATCTGCCCGCCCTGGGCGATGGTTTGGGACTCCGACTGGAAGGTGACAGAGCCGCCGGTGGCGATCTCGACCCGCGACATGTCCTTGCGGTCCGGCGTGCCGTAGGTGACCCGATTGATCGCCTGGTTGTTCAGCCAGGTCGCGGGCGCGCCCGCGGTCTGGGTTGACTGGGCCAGCAGGGCGTCGCGCTGGGCATTGGTGGCGGTGGCGTCGCTCTCCAGCTCCGGCAGTATCAGGGTCAGGCTGTCGCCGCTCAGGGTGACGCTGGACTGGCCGTCAGACAGGTCGGTCAGCAGGTGGATCGTGCCGCGCGTATTGACCGAGGTGGTGGCGATGGCGACCCCGTCCTGGACCACATGGCGACCGGCCAGGGTGATGTCGCCCTCGGCCGCCTGGATCAAACCCTGGTTGACGACGCGGCCCGCGTCGCTGCCCGCGTCGACGGTCACCGCGACCTCATAGCCGCGCGTCGTCGACAACTGGTTGGCGTTGGTGCCGTAGCCAGGGCGCATGATGAAGTCGTCGCCCGCCGCCATCAGGGTCTGGCCGCGCCCGGTGACGATCGTGCCGGCGTTGACGACCTCC
>DAIOID010000062.1:3263-10315 GCA_036744355.1 Brevundimonas sp. | reverse complement strand
CGGACGTTGACCTGCGAGGCGCCGCCGAAAATGATCCCGTTGCGGTTGATGATATAGACCGAGCCGTCGGCCTTGATGCTGCCGAGGATTTTGGTCGGATCGGCTCTGGCGTCGGTGACGCGGTTCAGGGCGACCCAGTCGGAATGGCCCTTCTGGTCGAAGACCAGATCCGTCTCGCGGCCGACGTTGAAGCTGTCCCAGGTCAGGATGGCCTTCTGCTCCGTCTGGCCGACGGTCACCGTGGTGCGGCCGTCCGCGCCGGTCGTCTGGGTCGGACCATTGGCGCCGACCCACAGGCTGTGGTCCAGCGTCACGCCCCCGGCCACCTGCAGCCCGCCCTGCCCCAGGCCGTTGGGGATATGGCTCTGGGCCGCCAAGGCGGCGGCGCGGGCGGCGGCCTGGGCGTCGGTCATGGCCTGACGCGTGGCGGCGCCGCGGGCGAAGGAGGCGATGGCCCGCTGGCTGGCGCTGGTGGCCTGGGCCGCGCGACCGGCCTCGGCCTGAATGGCCTGGGTCACGGCGGCGGTCGGATTGGCCCCCGCCCCGCCCCGGCTGCCGAAGGCGCCCCTGTTCTGGGCCTCGGCCGCGCCGGCGACGATCAGGGAGCCGAGCGAGGCGCCGACCAGCAGGCGGCGGCGCAGCGAACGCGAATCGAGACGGATCATCGGGCGATCTCCAGAGGCGCAGAGGCCGCAAGCGCGGCCGTCTGGCGAATGAGGGAGCAGACCGGGCGCGACGCGCCGACGATCTGGAAAAGGGAAAGGGCGAAGGGGCTCACTGCTGTCCTCCCGGTCGCGGCGTCGGCGCGGGCCGGACGGGACGCTGGGGATGGACGGACAGGCCGAAATGGGCGCCGAGGCGCTGACGCACCGCCGTCTGGCTGACGACGCCGACGGTCAGATCAGACGAGCGCGCATCGGGCGTCGGCGCCTCGAAGGCGGCGCGGGCCTGGCTCTGGGCCAGACGCGCCGCGCGTTGCAGGGCCTCGGCCGTGCAGTCCAGATGACCGGCGCGGTCGCCGCCGACATCGACCTGAACGCACAGGTTGGCCGGCGGGGGCGCAGGCGTCGCCTCCTGAGCCGAGGCCGGCAGGCTCAGGAGCGTCAGCAAGGGCAGGAGTAGAAGACGGACCGCTCCGACCGGGGATGGGTCAGAACGGTCCGTCCGCGTCGTCTCGCCCCGGGACGGGCGAGAACCAGGCGAGACGACGAACCGGGGGAGTCCGACGACGGCCTGCGTCCTGGCGCATCCCCGCGACCCGTCGCAAACGACAAGGCGAAGGGACGAACGCAGAATGGCGAAAACCGTCGTCATGGCGCGGATCAGAACCGGGTCAGCAGGTCGATCAGCAGGCGATCCGCCGACAGGGGCGCGCCGGCGATCTCCTCTGCCGACAGCCAGCGGGCGCTGACCGCCGTGTTCTTGCCGAAGGCATAGGCGCCGCCGACCATCCAGCCCTGCGAGTTGGTCCCGCCCAGGTGGAAGTCGCTGTCGGTGAAGGCGTCCAGAACCGCGTCGGATTCCAGACGGCGATAGCCAGCGTGAACATTCCAGTCGCCGCGCGAGGCCAGGTCGAGCTTGCCCGCCGTCAGCCTGACCGACCAGCCCGACGAACCGCCGTCCCAGCTTCCCGGCAGGATCACGGTGCCATTGGTGTTGGTCGGGTCCGGGATGGTCGTCGACGGGCCGAGGTTGTTGACCGCGCGTTGGCGCATCAGGGCGTCGTCCACGCCCAGGTTCTCGACATAGTCGCCCTCGACGCGGAAGCCGACGCCGTCGAAGGCGTTGAAGTCCAGACTGGCGCGGAAGTTCAGCACCTCATAGGCCGAAGCCAGGCCGAAATACTGGTTCTCGGGGCTGGTGATCGGGTTCAGCGGATCGGCGACCACGTTGCGGATCGGGAACATGGTGTTGCCGAACTGCTGGAACTGCGGACGCGTCGGATCGGTGTCGCAGACGGTTTCGTAGAACTGGCAGGGCTTGGACACCTCGCCCTCCACGCCGTCGAAGTTGAAATAGCCGACGGCGGCGCGCACCCGCATGTCGTCGCGCGGCGTCCAGTCCAGACCCAGTTGGGTGGCCAGCAAATACTTGTCGCGGCTCTCGAACGGCCCGCCCTTGCCCTCCGGCGCATTGCGCGAGCCGAAGTTCAGGTCAGTGTTGAAGATGGGGAAGGCGCCGGCGGTCCCGAAGACGGCGAACGCCGGGTTCAGGGCATGACGCGCCGAAACAGCCACGCCGTCGAAGTTGATGTCGTCGTCGAAGATCAGATCGCCGGTCCAGAAGGGATTGGCGAAGCGGCCGAAGTCCAGTGCCACGCCCTGAACCGGGGTCAGGCGGATGGCCGCGCGATCCAGCCACAGGGCGTATTTACCGAACTCGTCGCCGCCGCCGAGCGTCTGGTTGGTTGAAACGGGCGAACTGTCGTTGCCGGTGGCCACGCGTACCTCCGCCGAGATCCAGCTGTCGATCTGGGCCTTCAGGCCGAAGCGGGCGCGGATGCGGGCGCGCTGGCGGTCTTCCAGGGTGTTGAGGTAGGGCGGGCCGACATAGCCCGGCGTCTTGTCGTTGATGTTCTGGCCGGGCCCGCCGTTGATCGCGCCGTAATCGACGAAGATGTCGGCGTTATCAGCATCCATGAAGACGCCTTCGCCGCGCACGCGAATGTCGCCCGACAGGGTGATGCCGCGCGTCCATTCCGGCGTCTGGCCGGGCGCCGACCAGCCCTGGGCCTGGGCCTGGGTTCCCAGTTCGGCGCGCAGTTCTTCCTTGATCTGATCGCGGACGACCTGCGGGATATAGGGGATGGTCTGCACCCCGTTGGCCACGCCGCCGGCCGGGACCGGCGCAGGGGTCGGAGCGACCGTCGCCTGGGCCAGCAGGCCATCGGCCTCCTCGCGGGTGACCAGACCCTTGGCGACCATCAGCTCCAGCAGTTTGGCGGAGTCGACGGTCTGGGCGAAAGCCGGCTGGGCGGCCAGCAGGCTGAGGCCCGCAGCGCAGGCCATCAAGGCCGGTTTCAGGCGGTTCGGACGGTTCATTTACGATAATCCCCAGGAGTGTCAGGAGGGAGGTCAGGCGCCGCTTCGGGCGTTCAGTTCGATACGCATGACGGGCAGGCCGTCGGGCGGGCGGCGGGAAAGCTTCAGGCCGGTCAGGGCGCGTTGCAGGGCGGCGTCGCGACGGGCGTCGCCAGTGCCGCGCAGCAGGCGAACCGAGGTGATCCGGCCTTCCGCGTCGACCGTGACGGCCAGCTGGGCGGAGTAGCGGCCCCGGCTGAGGTCGCGCTCGCCCTGAACGGCCTGGGTCACTTCGCGGCGGGTCAGTTCGCCATAGGCGCCGAAACCGCCGTCGCCGCCGCCGGGACGCCCGCCGATGCGGGTTCCCGAGCCGTCGCCGCGCGTCAGGCCGTAGTTGGACGGCCCCGCCCCTTCGCGAGCGGTCAGGGCGCTTTCCCCGACCGTGGGTTCGGACGGCGCGTCCGGCGGCGGAGGCGTGTCCTCGACGGGCTGATCCATCGGGGTCGGCGTGGGTTCTGGCGGCTTCTCCTGCGCCACCTCGGGCGGCGGGGGCGGAGGCGGGGGCGGCGGCAGGACCACCCGCACCGTCTTGTCCTCGCGCTGCCGTTCGCTAACCGAAGCGGGCCGCAGGAAGGTCGCGGCCAGGACGGCGGCCAGCACCGCGACCGCCCCGACCACCGGCCAGTTAATCCTGCGCCGACGACGCGGCGGCGGCGGATCATCCGCCATGAAGGCGTAGGTCATGGCGCTCAGGCTCCCCCGCCAGGCGGGCGGGTCGAGGCCATGCCCAGGCTGCCGACGCCGACCTTGGAGCACAGGTCCAGCACCTGCATGATCTTGTCGTACTGCACCGCCCGGTCGCCGCGCAGGATCACCGGAAGGTCCGGCGTCGAGGCGATGGAGGCGCGCAGTTCCCGCTCCAGCTCGGCCATCGAGACGGGGACGGCGTCGATCGACACCGTGCCATCGTTGGCGACCGCGATGACCCGCGACTTGGGCTGGTCCAGCACCTGGGACGACGAGGCCGACGGCAGGTCGACCTGGATGCCCTGCACCGCCGCCGTGGTCAGCAGGATGAAGATGATCAGCAGCACAAAGGTCAGGTCGACCAGAGGCGTGATGTTGATCTCGTTATAGGGTTTCTTGCCCTGAACCTGCATGGATCAGCGCTCCCCTATTCCGCCGCCAGGGCGGCGGCAGGGGCGTCCTGCCAGGTTTCGGCGATGCGCTTTTCCAGCTCGTCGACGAAGATCTGGTTGTCGGCGGTGACGTCCTCGACCCGGCTCAGCAGGTAGTTGTAACCAAACAGGGCGGGGATCGCGACGGCCAGACCGGCGACGGTGGCCAGCAGGGCCGCGGCGATGCCGGGGGCGATGGCGTTGATGTTGACCTCGCCCGCCGCCGCCACCGAGGCGAAGGTGATCATGACGCCCAGAACCGTGCCGAGCAGGCCGATGAAGGGACCGCCCGAGATGGCGATGGTCAGCAGCACCATCCACTTGTTCAGCTTCTGGCTCTCGCGCACCTGACCGGCGTCCAGCGCCGAGCGGATGGCCGCGATCGACTGCGGACGGACGGCGAAGCGGCTCCCCGACGCCTTGCCCTCGGCCAGACGCATGCCGAGCTCGTGGCGGCCGATCTGATAGAGGCGCGCCAGAGGCGAGTTCTCGCTCAGGGCTGGCGGCAGGGCGCCGAGGCCGTCATGGCCGTTCGAGGCGCGGGCCGACTGACGATAGACGTCCAGGAACTCTTCGTTGGCGCGCGTGGTGCGGCCCAGCATCAGCCCCTTGGAGATCATGACCCAGATGGCCAGGGCCAGCATGAAGCCCAGGATGATGATGACCACCCAGGCGTCGACCGTCAGCGCCTTGAACAGGATGCCGAAATAGTTGTGGCCGCCGCTCTCGGTCTGCTCGGCCGTGTCGAAGGTCAGCAGCTTGGCGCCCAGCCCTTCGCTGGCAGCCGCCAGCTGGAAGGCGGCCTGCGGCAGGACGACGCCCGCCACGCGGAACTCGTCGATCTCGCCGGCGAAACCCTGACCCAGAACGGCGGGACCGGCCGCCAACGCGCCCGCGATCTCGCCCGCAGGCTGGCCGTTGACGAAGAGGGTCGACTTCTGGCCGTCGTTGACCAGGGCGACGTGGGCCCAGGTTCCGGCCGGAAGGGCGGCGCCCGCGCTGCGCTGGCCGGCAGCGTCGAGGAACAGGGTCGCGCCTTCCGAGATCAGGCTGAGGCCCGGCAGGCCCAGCAGTTGACCGTTTGAACCCGGCTTGACCCAGAAGCTGACCGAGACCGGCCCCTGAGCGAAGGCTTCGGCCGGAACCGACACGGCGGCGACGCCGTCCAGCGTCAGGCTCTGGCCGATCAGGCCGCCAGTATTGCGGCCCTCGCCGCCGACGCCGTTCAGGCCGTTGGAGGTGGCGTCCTGCGGCGCGCCGGCGCCGTCGAAGTGCCAGACCAGCCTGTAGTCCGCGCCGAAGGTCCCGGCGGCGTTCTGACCGGCTTCAGCCTTCTCGTTGCCGTAGTAGGCGTAGATAGCCGAGGCGGGGCCCGGCTTCAGGTTCGACACGTCGACCCAGACCAGAGCCTGCTGCTCGGCGGGCGCCCACTTCTCGATGTGGAAGGCAAGCGGCGTGCGGTCGTCGCCCGCCACGAAGCGCAGGTCCGAGCCGTCCGCCTTGACGTCGGCGAAGTCGAAATTGCCGGTGTGCAGACGGATCAGGACGGGGGCGCGAGCCACTTCGCCCGTCACGCCCGCCGCCTGGGCGTTCAGGTTGATCTTGGTTCGATAGGCGTAGTCCGCCTGCCACCAGCCCGCCGCAGCCGCCGGAGCCGCGGCCCCGATCAGCACGGCGGCGGCGAGGCCGCCGAGCAGCCCCTTCTTGGTCATCGTCAAAGCCATCAGAATTCCCCCCAGATGCGGAAGCGAACGGAAACCAGGCCCGCGTCGCGGCCCGGCATGGAGATCAGGGGCGTGCCGACATCGACGGCCCCGTTGAGGTAGCGGAAGAGGCGCAGCCGCCCGCCGACGCCGGCGCTCATCAGAAGGTTCTCGCCCTTCTGACCCGGCAGCGGGTCGTGGATGCCGACGAAGCCGGCGTCCCAGAAGCCGTAGAGGCGCAGTTCGTCCACGCCCGGCCAGTCAGCCAGCAGCGGCGGCGAACGCATTTCCAGCTGGGTGGCCAGACCGTAGTCGCCCATGGCCTCGCTCTCACGATAGGCGCGAACCGTGTTCGAACCGCCGATGCCGAACTGCTCGTTGGAGATCAGCGGGCGGTCGGTCCACTGGGCCGAAATCTTGCCCATCAGTTGCAGGTCGTGGGCCAGCTCCTCGGTGTGCGAGGCGTCGACCTTGACGGTGAAGAAGCTGGGGCGGGCGTTGTAACGCTTGGCGTCAAAGGCCCACTTGTCGTCGCCCAGACCGCGCACGCCCAGAACGCCGCTGAGGGTCAGGTCGCTGCGCCGCGTCTCGCCGCTCCAGTCGCCGCGCCACGAGGCCATCAGCGGGAAATACTCGATGGGCGCGGCGGCCCGGTCCGAGCCCAGGATCACGTCTTCCTTAAAGCTCTTCCAGTCGAACCCGACCGTCAGCGAATGATAGAAGCCGTCGCCGCCGCCCAGGGCGCGGATCAAACGCAGTCCCGCCAGGTCGCCCTTGCCGATGACGTTGGTGCCGCCGACCACGGCGATGTCGCTGTTGGAATGGACGGCATAGGCCAGCAGTTGCGCGCCCACGCCCAGACGCATCATGTAGTTTCCGGAATAGACGGTGCCGTCAGTTGTCCGCTCGGGCGCCGTCTGGGCCGACAGGCTGAGGCTGTCGCCCCGGCCCCACATATTGTCATGGCGCAGCGTCGCCGCCGTCCGCAGCTGTGTCGTCGAGGCGCTTGAATAGTTGTTCAGCTCCAGCGAGCCATGCCACGGCGAGCTTTCCTCGACCGCCAGCACCACGTCCAGGGTGCCGGGCGCCACGCCCGCGCGCAGTTCCGGCGTCACCCTCCGCGTGGGGTTCTGGTTCAGCGCCACCACGTC